>NZ_JBFAWW010000008.1:181653-285294 GCF_040680495.1 Streptomyces sp. NPDC052036
CGTCGCCCCGGCTGGACGGCCGGCTTCGCCCGGGTTCCGCAGAGAGCGGCAGACGCGGCAGGCCGTGTGGTCCTAGCCTCGTGGGGGACGAGTACGGGGGTGCGCGGGTGAGTTCCGGGACAGCTGTGGGCGGGCGTCTGTTCGTGTCGCACGCGGGTGCGGATCGGGCGTGGGCGGAGTGGGCGGCCTGGCAGTTGAAGGACGCCGGGTACGAGGTCGAACTCGATGTGTGGCACTGGGGGGCGGGCCAGAACTTCGTCCTGCGGATGCGCGAGGCCCTGGAACGAGGGCGGACGGTGGCCCTGTTCTCCCGGGCGTACTTCGAGCTCGGCCGGTTCACCGAGGACGAGTGGGCCGCCGATCTCGCGGCACGGGAGCAGCTGGTGCCCGTACGGATCGAGGACGTCGCCCCTCCCAAGCTGCTGCGTCCGCTGCTGGCTCCGAACCTGTTCGGGCTGGGCGAGGAGCAGGCGCGCGCGGTGCTGCTGCAAGCGGTGTCCGGTCCGCCCGGTCCGCCGAGCAGCCCCCCGGTCTTCCCGGAGAACTACCGGCCGGGGAAGCTGCGGGAGGTCGGGGCGACGGGCCCGAGACTGCCGGGGAGCCTGCCGCGCGTGTGGAACGTCCCGGCCCGTAACGCCGGCTTCACCGGGCGGGACGAGCTGCTGGTGACGGTGCGCACGGGACTGGCGGAGGCGCGCACCGTCGCGGTGATGGCGCTGGACGGCCGGGGCGGTGTGGGCAAGACACAAGTGGCCATCGAGTACGCGTACCGGTTCAGCGGCGAGTACGAGCTGGCCTGGTGGATCGCGGCCGAGGACCCCGCGCTGATCCCCGACCACCTGGCCAAGCTGGCGGTGGCCACCGGCTGCGCCCGCGCCGACACCCATCCGGCGGACGCGGTGGAGGCGCTCAAGGAGGAGCTGCGGACCCGGGCGCGGTGGCTGCTCGTCTTCGACAACGCCGAGGATCCCGCCAAGCTGGCCGGGTATCTGCCGGCCGGGGCGGGGCATGTGCTGATCACCTCGCGCAGCCCGCGTTGGCACCAGATCGCCACCCCGGTCGATGTCGACGTCCTGGCGCGCGCGGAGTCGATCGCCCTGCTGCGCTCCCGCAGCCGGAACCTGAGCGAACAGGACGCGGACCGGCTGGCCGAGGCGTTGGACGACCTCCCACTCGCCCTGGTGCAGGCCGCCGAGGCCCTCACCGCCTTCACTCCCGGGCAGTACCTGGGCCTGCTGGAACGCAACGCCAGCGACGCGAACGACGACGGCACGCCTCCCGACTACCCGCACTCCCTGGCCGCGCAGATCCGCCTGAGCATGCGGCGTCTGACCGACCAGGATCCGGCCGCCGCCGATCTGTTGCGTGCGTGTGCGCTCCTGGCCCCCGCGCCCTTCCCGCTGCATGCCTGCACCACCGTCTCGGACAGTGTGGCCGACGATGACAAGACCGCATGGGTGCGGGTGCTGTCCGACCCTCGCGCCTTCCGGCGCGTGCTCGGGGCCGTGGACCGGTTCGGGCTGGCCCGGGTCACGGGCGGCAGCCTGCAACTGCACCGCCTCACGCAGGCCATCCTGCGTCACCAGCTCACCCCCGACGAGCACGCCCGTGCCGTCCGTGCCGCGAGCCTTCTGCTGACGGCCGCCGCGCCAGGGACAGCGGCCGACCCCGCGGCCTGGCCCCGCTGGCCCGACCTCGTGCCCCATCTGCTCGCCGTCTCCCCTGCCGACCTCACCACCGCCCACGCCAGATACGTGGCCTGTGAGGCCTGCTGGTACCTGCTGGACCGCGGCGGCGCCCGCACGGTCCTGCCCCGCCTGCAGCGTCTGCACAGTGCTTGGGCACGGGACCTGGGTCCTGATCACGTACACACGCTGTGGGCCGCGAACTATCTCGCCCGCGCCTACAGCGACAGCAATGACCACATACGAGCCCGCGCCTTGGACGAGGACACCCTCGCCCGGCGGCGCAGGATCCTGGGCGACGATGCCCCTGACACCCTGATCACCGCGAACAACCTCGCCAATCGGCTTGCGGCGTTGGGGGAGACCGAACAGGCCCGTGCCCTGAACGAGGACACCCTCGCCCGGCGACGGCGGGTCCTGGGCGAGGACCATCCGGATACGCTCGTCACCGCCAGCAACCTCGCCATCCGACTGGCGGAACTAGGTGAGAGGGAACGGGCCTGCGCCCTGGGCGAGGACACTCTGGCCCGGCAGCGGCGGGTCCTGGGCGAGGACCACCCCGATGCGCTCAGCACCGCGACCAATCTCGCCGTCGATCTGGCGGCCTCGGGCGATACGGAACGGGCCCGTGCCCTGGGCGAGGACACTCTGGCCCGGCAGCGGCGGATCCTGGGCGAGGACCACCTCGACACACTCATCACCGCGCACAATCTCGCCGTCGACCTGGCGGCCTCGGGCGAGACGGAACGGGCCCGCGCTCTCGCCGAGGAGACCCTGGCCCTGCGACGACGGGTCCAGGGCGAGGACCACCCCCAAACCCTGGCCACCGCGCACAACCTCGCCGTCGACCTGGTGGCCTTGGGTGAGACGGGGCCGGCCCGGGCTCTCGCCGGGGACACACTGATCCGGCGACGGCGGGTCCTGGGCGAGGGGCACCCCGACACTCTGACGACCGAGCGCATCCTCGCAGAGGCAAGCCGTCCCCACGGCGAGAAGGGGCGCCCGGCACCGGCTGGTCCCGATCGACGGTGACGTCGGCCCCACCGTCCGGTGCCTCTTGCCGTGAGCGGGCAGGAAAAGGCCCCCGTCGCAGGTCACCGGCGTTCGCGTGAGCTCGACGCAGGCGGGATGCTCTGCTCGTACTGGAAGACGTTGTGGGGGTCGTACTTCGCCTTGATCTCGCGCAGCCGGTCGAAGTTGGATCCCCAGTAGGCGGTTTCCCACTCCTGCATTCCGACGTTCGGCACGTTGACGTAGGCGCCGTTCACATAGGGCCGCAGCGCCTGGCTGAACTCGGCGATCCAGGCCTGGGCCTTCGGGGTGAGCGGGTCGCAGACGCCGGGTTGCGTTCCACGAGTCCCCCAGCCCGCGCCGGGCTCGGAGTAGAAGAGCGCGTTGCGATGCGGGAACGCGGTGCCGCCGCGCGGGCTCCTCCTGACCGCCCCGCCGAAGGCCTGGGTGAAGAAATTGCTGTCGTCCGTGGGGGCGTTCTGCATGTAGGAGGCGATCACCTCGATCGCCGCTTCCGGGAACGGCTTGGTGGTGAACTGGGAGAAGAACTTCCAGTTCGCGGGTTCGTTCTGGGTCGGAATCTGGAATCCCGCATATACGTCCCCCCAGTTGCCGACCTGTACCGAGACCTGGGGGCTGCCGACCGCCAGGATAGGGGCCAGCATCTGCTGCGCCTCCGCCGGTGTCCCTTCCGCGAGAACCGCGAACAGCAGGATCTGATTTCTGTGGATCTCCAGCTGGGTTCCGAGCCGGTTGTCGGCGTGCGGTGCCGTACGCTGCCAGGCCTTGAAGATCCCCGGCAGGTTTCTGATGCCGTTCCACGTCACTTGCACATAAGCGACGCTCTTCAGCGGAGCCACTTTGTAGGTGAGGGACGTGACGATCCCGAAATTGCCGTTTCCGGCCCCGCGGAGCGCCCAGAGCAGGTCCGAGTTGTTCCTCGGATCCGCCTCGATCACCTTGGCGCACTCGGTGCCCGACGGCACGACGATCTCAGCCCCCACCAGGCTGTCGCAGGCCATGCCGAGCCAGCGGGTCAGGAAGCCGAAACCGCCGCCGAGCGTCGCACCGGCCAGGCCTACGCTGCCCTCCGTTCCCGTCGTCACCGCGAAGTCCCGTTGCGCGAGCGTGGTCACCGCTTCCAACTGGTTGAGCCCGGCGCCGACCTTCGCGATACGGGAGGCGGCGTCGATGCGGACCGACTTCAGCTCGCTGATGTCGATCACGAGGCCGTTGTCCACGTTCGACCAGCCCTCGAGGCTGTGGCGGCCGCTACGCACCCGCAGCGCGACATCGTTCTGCCGCGCCCAGGTCAGGGCGTTGACCACGTCCTGGGTGTTCTGGGCGAAGACGACGACCAGCGGGTAGTGGGAGAAGAGCTGGTCCCAGCCGAGACGCGCATCCGTGTACGTGGGGTCGTCGGGGCGGACGATGCGACCGGTCAGCTGCGCCGGAGCGCACTTGGAACTCCCGTGTCCTTTGTCCGCAGCGCTCGCCGACGGGGCCTCCACGGCCGTAATACCCGGGACGACGACCGCGCCGGCGCCGGCTGTCGCTTTGAGCAGGCCGCGACGGGAGAAATCCTGCATGGTCCGTATCCTCTCGACCGGAATACGCCAGAATTCGGCTACG
Organism: Streptomyces sp. NPDC052036; assembly: GCF_040680495.1. Classification (NCBI taxonomy): domain Bacteria; kingdom Bacillati; phylum Actinomycetota; class Actinomycetes; order Kitasatosporales; family Streptomycetaceae; genus Streptomyces; species Streptomyces sp. NPDC052036. The sequence continues at coordinate 185,982 of NZ_JBFAWW010000008.1, forward strand.
GCAAATCTTGTCTGCCGATTGGCGCGTTCAATCCACGGTGGACGATTCCTGCGCCCCGCAGAGTAACAGGGGTGACTCGTGGCGGTGTTGCCCAACACACTTATCCGGGTTCGGCGACACATTGAAGAACGCTATCTGCGGACGGGTAATCATCAATCCGGCCGCGTGAAGTCGGCGGGCTCTATATTCATGTGGTCTGCATAGTGTTCATTCCGTCGCGACTTCGGAGACCGAAAAGCTCGCGAAGTATTTTCATCTTCTTGATCTGAATACGCCGCCGTCCTGCCGTCCTTCGGCTGAGCGCAGCCGATCGAGGGCACGCACGGCGCCCGCCGAGACACGGGCGGAACGGGAGATGCCGTCCGGCACCTCACGATGAGTTACGGATCGCTGTATGAATGCTACGTTCCGCAACTGCCGGTGGGCGAGTCGAACGCCGGTGATGGGGTGGTCGGGCCGTGACGGATCCGCGTCCAGGCAAGGTGACTCCCTCACCGAACCGCGCAAAGGCGCCCCGAGGCGCTCGACGGCGACGGACAGCGACGGCGGCGCGCTGCGTGCACGCGGGCGAAGGTCAGGGAAAACCGCTGTGGTTGGGGCGGTCGGCTCCAGGACCCCAAGCCGTCCCCAGCTCGTCCGCAGAACGAAGAACCGCGGTGACTTCACTGACGTCGGCGAGGTCTGGCCGAGCACGCGGAAGTGGGGGGCGGGGCGGGGTTCATAGGCGCACGATGACCAGGGCCGTGTCGTCGGTGGCGTCGCCAGATGGGAGGAGGTCCGTGAGTACGGCGTCGGCGAGGGTTTCGGGGTCGTCTGCCTGGTGGCGCGCCAGGGAGTCGGCGAGCCGGGCGAGGCCGGTGTCGATGTCTTCGCGGCGGCGTTCGATCAGGCCGTCGGTGTAGAGCGCGAGGACGGCGTCCTCGCGGAAGGCCGTGGCGGCCTGGATCCGGGGGGCGTGTTGAGGACGAGCGCCCAGTGGGGGGTCGGTGGCCTGGTCCAGGAACTCGACGGTCCCGTCCCCCTGTAGGAGCGCGGGTGGGGGGTGGCCGGCGCTGCTGTAGGTGATGGTGTGGGTGTCCCAGTCGATGAAGGTCGTGGCCACGGTGGTGTTCTCGGCGCCGTCGATGGTGCGGGCGTACAGCCCGACGGTTTCCAGGGCGCGGGCGGGGCCTTGGGCGACGAGGGAGGCGGCACTGAGGGCGCTGCGCAGTTGTCCCATGACGCCGGCCGCGGACAGGCCATGGCCGACAACGTCGCCGACGGCGACGGCGATGCGATCGCCGGGCAGGTCGATCAGGTCGTACCAGTCGCCGGCCACATTCAGCGCTTCGGCAGCGGGCCGGTAGCGAACGGCCGCCGGGTGCCGGCCGACTGGGCGGGGAGCGGGCAACATGGCTTCCTGCAAGGTCAGCGCGACTTCACGGGCGCGGATGAGTTCGGTGAGTTCGGTGACGTCCTCCACCCGGCGCAGCAACAGCGTCAACCGCCCATCCGGGCCGAAGACGGGAACGTTGGTCAGGGTCCAATACCGCTCGTGCCACACCCCAGGCTGATCGGGGTCCGGCACGTCGTGGCGCTCCAGCGTTAGTGTGTCGCGCTCACCGGTATCCGCCACCCGGCGTAGTGACGCCAAAATCTTGAGCAGGTAAGGCCGGTCGTTCGCGGGGAGGTCCTCGGGCAGGTAGCGACCGACCAGTTGCTCGTGGGTGAGGTCCCGGAGCCGCAAGAACTCCGCGTTGGCGTCCACGAAGATCAGCTTCGGGGTCAGCAACGCCACCGCCCCGGGGAGGGCCTGGAACACCGCCGCGTAGTCGACCTCCGGTTCCGACATGACCTTCCTGCCTCGCCGCCGCTGTCTGTCTTTCCACGATACGAGCGGAGTGTCACAGCTCGCGCGCCGGCGGGCGGACACCAGCGGCGTGCCCGTTGCGTGCCCGGTCCAGGGGGAGACAGTGGCGACTCACGGGGAACAGCAGTGCCGATCGCGCTCCGGCCCAGGCCAGGGAGTCGCTGGATCAGCCGCCATGCGCATGCGGCGTCTTCCGAACCAGCGCCCAGGGGTGCAGCTCCTAAGACTGCATCTTTGACATGGGCCTTAAAGATACGCAGTCGAGGTCTTCGGTGAGGTGCCAGTCGTCCGGGCGCATGCCTCATGATCCCTTGTGCTGTCAGCGTGCGCCCGCGGTTTTCCGCTGGGGCGAAACGAGAGGCCCTGGTTTCGAGTAGTGCCGAGTACGCGCAGAACCAGTGCGCCCGGAGAGATCCGGGGCCGCTGGCGTGGTCGGTCGTGGCGAAGCCCCAGGTCAGCGCCCCCGGATCTAACGGGTTTCCGCTCTGGGGTGGCGGTCAGGCAAGATGGGGTGTATCTGCCCACTGCCAGATTTCAAGCTGCCGGACGGTTTCTCTTGGCTGAGTTCATTTACACCATGCGCAAGGCGCGCAAAGCGCACGGCGACAAGGTGATCCTCGACGACGTCACCCTGAGCTTCCTCCCGGGTGCCAAGATCGGCGTCGTCGGCCCGAACGGCGCCGGTAAGTCGACTGTCCTCAAGATCATGGCCGGTCTTGAGCAGCCGTCCAACGGTGACGCGTTCCTCACGCCGGGCTACACCGTCGGCATCCTCCTGCAGGAGCCCCCGCTCAACGACGAGAAGACCGTCCTGGAGAACGTCCAGGAGGGTGTCGCCGAGATCAAGGGCAAGCTCGACCGGTTCAACGAGATCGCCGAGCAGATGGCGGTCGAGTACACCGACGAGCTGATGGAGGAGATGGGCAGGCTCCAGGAGGACCTCGACCACGCCAACGCGTGGGACCTGGACTCTCAGCTGGAGCAGGCCATGGACGCCCTGGGCTGCCCGCCCGGCGACTGGCCCGTCACCAACCTCTCCGGTGGTGAGAGGCGCCGTGTCGCGCTGTGCAAGCTCCTGCTGGAGCAGCCCGACCTGTTGCTGCTCGACGAGCCCACCAACCACCTCGACGCCGAGTCCGTGAACTGGCTGGAGCAGCACCTGGCCAAGTACGAGGGCACCGTCGTGGCGGTCACCCACGACCGGTACTTCCTGGACAACGTCGCCGGGTGGATCTGCGAGGTGGACCGCGGCCGCCTCCACGGCTACGAGGGCAACTACTCCAAGTACCTCGAGACCAAGGCCACCCGCCTCAAGGTCGAGGGCCAGAAGGACGCCAAGCGGCAGAAGCGCCTCAAGGACGAGCTGGAGTGGGTCCGCTCCAACGCCAAGGGGCGGCAGGCCAAGTCCAAGGCGCGTCTGGCTCGCTACGAGGAGATGGCCGCCGAGGCCGACAAGATGCGGAAGCTGGACTTCGAGGAGATCCAGATCCCGCCGGGCCCGCGTCTGGGCAATGTCGTGGTCGAGGTGGACAAGCTCAACAAGGCGTTCGGCGAGAAGGTCCTCGTCGACGGCCTCAGCTTCACCCTGCCGCGCAACGGCATCGTCGGTGTCATCGGTCCGAACGGCGCGGGCAAGACCACGCTGTTCAAGATGATCCAGGGTCTGGAGACGCCCGACGCCGGTTCGATCAAGGTCGGCGAGACCGTCAAGATCTCGTACGTCGACCAGAGCCGCGAGAACATCGACCCGAAGAAGACGCTGTGGGAGGTCGTGTCCGACGGGCTCGACTACATCAACGTCGGCCTGGTCGAGATGCCGTCGCGCGCGTACGTCTCCGCGTTCGGCTTCAAGGGCCCGGACCAGCAGAAGCCGGCCGGCGTGCTCTCCGGCGGTGAGCGCAACCGCCTCAACCTCGCGCTCACCCTGAAGCAGGGCGGCAACCTGCTGCTCCTCGACGAGCCGACCAACGACCTGGACGTGGAGACGCTGTCCTCGCTGGAGAACGCGCTGCTGGAGTTCCCCGGCTGCGCCGTCGTCGTGTCCCACGACCGCTGGTTCCTGGACCGTGTCGCCACGCACATCCTCGCCTACGAGGGTGAGTCCAAGTGGTTCTGGTTCGAGGGCAACTTCGAGTCGTACGAGAAGAACAAGATCGAGCGGCTCGGCGCGGACGCGGCCCGTCCGCACCGTGCCACCTACAAGAAGCTGACCCGGGGCTGATCGATCTTGCGGTACCTCTACCGCTGCCCGCTGCGCTGGGCGGACATGGACGCGTACGGTCACGTCAACAACGCCGTGTTCCTCCGCTACCTGGAGGAGGCCCGTATCGACTTCCTGCGCCGCCCGGACAAGCAGTTCCAGCAGGGGTCCGTGGTGGCGCGCCACGAGATCGACTACAAGCGGCAGCTGGTCCACCGGCATGAGCCGGTGGACATCGAGCTGTGGGTCACGCAGGTCAAGGCCGCGTCCTTCACCATCGCCTACGAGGTGAAGGACCCGGACCAGATCTATGTCCGGGCCTCCACCGTGGTCGTGCCGTTCGACTTCGAACGGCAGCGGCCGCGCCGGATCACCGAGGAGGAACGCGAGTTCCTCCGGGAGTACCAGGACGACGAGGAGGAGGCCGTCGCCGCATGACGGTCCTCCATCTCGTCGACGATGTGGAGGCGGCGGATCTCGCCGCCTTCCTGGCCAGGCTGCTCCGCTACGACCGCGGCGCCGCGGTCCGTCTGCAGACGACCGGGACGACGCTCGCCGTCTTCGGGCGGCCGCCGTCGTTCGAGGTGCTCGCGGTCCGTGCGGTGCGGCTCGCCAAGCCGTACGAGAACGGGCTCGACGACGGGCTGGACACGACCGTCTCGGCCGGGGAACTCCTGGAGTCCGTCGACGAGTCGGCGGCCACGCTCGCCGTGCCCGCCGCCGTCACCGGACCGCCCTGGGCCGGGGTCCTGCCGCCGCGCGCCGGCTGGCAGCCGGTGTCCGGACTGCCGGCCCCCGACGCGCTGCGGAGGACCGTGGCCGCGGCGGTGGCCGAATTCCGGTCGCGTACGGAGGAGTTGGCCCCCGAGCAGCGCACACGCGCCGCACTCGACCGGGTCGGCCGGGAGATCTGGTCCCGCACGGTGGGGGACACGGGGCTTCCGGTGCGGGCCGTGCACGCGGCCCAGTCACTCGGCTTTCTGCGGCCCGTGCCGCAGGCATCGCGCGACGAGCCCGTGGCGGGGGCACCGGGCGAGGAAGAGCCGTCGGCCCTGTTCTCGTCGGGCACGTGGCTCAGGCTGCGCACGCCGTACGGGTCGGTTGCCGTGCGCCGGGCGGGACTGGGCGCCCTGGACGTCAGCGTCCGCTGACCGGACGGGACGAGGGCGCCGGGAGCGCCCCGGGACCGGGGAGGGAAGACCCCCGGAGCGTCACTCCGGGGTGTTCACCATCGACGCCGCCGCGTACGTCAGGTAGTTCCACAGCGTGGTCGCGTGCTCCTCGGACAGACCGAGTTCGTCGACGGCCGCGCGCATATGCCTCAGCCAGGCGTCGTGGGCGGCCTGGTTCACGGTGAACGGGGCGTGCCGCATCCGCAGACGGGGGTGGCCGCGGTTCTCGCTGTACGTGTTCGGGCCGCCCCAGTACTGGATCAGGAACAGGGTGAGGCGCTCCTCGGCCGGGCCGAGGTCCTCCTCGGGGTACATGGGCCGCAGAAGCGGGTCCTCGGCCACCCCCTCGTAGAAACGGTGGACGAGACGGCGGAAGGTCTCCTCCCCGCCGACCTGCTCGTAGAAGGTCTGCTCCTGAAGCGTGCCGCGCCGAATCTCTCTCACACGCTCCATGGTCTCAGACCCGGCGACCGAGGTCTCCAGCCTTAGGACCAGCCGCCGGCCGGGCTCCGGGGCAACCGGTCGGCACGGAGAATGTTCGCCTCCGGGCCGCCTTCCGCAGCACAGTGGAGACATGGCCGCGCACGCCCTCGATCGCGATCTTCAGGACCTCGCCGCCTCGGCGCGGGCGGAACTCGTACGGGAGATCGACGCGAGCGGAGCCTGGGCCGCCGAGCCCGTCTGGCGGGAGGCGTTCGAGGCGGTGCCGCGTCATCTCTTCGTGCCGTACTACTACATCGGTGTCATCGGCGGCTACGAGCGCAGACGGTGCGACGAGTCCGACCCGGAGCGCCGGGAGCAATGGCTGCGCGGCGCGTACGAGGACGCCCCGCTGGCCACCCGGGTGCACGAGGGGGAACTGCTCTCCTCCAGCAGCCAGCCCTCCCTCATGGCGCAGATGCTGGCCGAGCTGGAGATCCAGGACGGGAACGCCGTCCTGGAGATCGGCACCGGCACCGGGTACAACGCGGCGCTGCTCTGCCACCGCCTCGGTGACGGGCTGGTCACCACCGTCGACCTGGACCCGGAGATCACCGACACCGCCCGGCGGCAGCTGGCGGCCGCGGGGTACCACCCGACGGTGGTCACGGGCGACGGCGCGCGCGGCGTGCCGGAGCGCGCCCCCTTCGACCGGATCATCGCCACCTGCGCGCTGCGTACGGTCCCGGACGTCTGGCTCGCGCAGTGCCGTCCGGGTGCGCGCATCCTCGCGCCTCTCGCGAACGGGCTGATCGCGGTGCGGGTGCGGGACTCCGGGCATGCCGACGGGCGTTTTCTGCACACGCCCGCCTACTTCGTGCCGCTGCGCGGCGGCACCCGCTCCGAGCCGGAGCCGCAGGACCTGGGCGGACTGCCGCACCGGGCCCGCGGTCATGAGCTGTTCCGGTTCCTGCTGGCCCTGGCGCGGCACAGCCTCTCCGCGTACGAGGCGTACACGCTGTGGGAGCGGGAGCGGCATCCCGAACGGGACCGGTTCGGGATCACGATCAGCGGCGACCGCTCCTGGGCCTGGCTGGACGACCCGGCGGGGCCGTACGTCTGGCCGTTGCCCTGAGGGGCGAAGGGACCGGGCCGCGGACGCGTACGGGGACTTCTGAAGCGCCCCGTACGCGTCCGCGGACCGTGGTGCCGCTCAGCCCCGGCGGACCGTGATCGTCGTCCATGCGCCCACGTGCACCCGGTCCCCGTCCTGGAGGGGTATGGGCACGAAGGGCTGGATGGGCTCCTCGCCGCCGTTGACCGTGGTGCCGTTCGTGGAGTTCTGGTCGACGACCGCCCAGGAGCCGTCCGGCTGCTGGACCAGCATCGCGTGCTGGTGCGAGACGCCCGGGTCCTCCGGCGGCACCGACAGGTCGATGTCGGGGGTGTCGCCGGTGGAGTGGCGGCGACGGCCGATGGTGACCTGGTTGCCGGTGAGGGGGCGCTGCTGCTCCGGGGAGTACGCGGGCAGGTTCAGGCCCGCGGCCTCGGGGCCGGAGCGCTGCATCATCGCCATGAAGTACTCGCGGTCCGGACCGATGGTCGCGGTCCAGGTCACCGGCTGCTGCTCGTAGGGACCGGGCGGGGGCGGGGCCTGGGCGGAGCCGGGCTGCGGGTAGCCGTAGCCACCGCCCTGACCGCCGACGGGTCCGGGGCCGCCGGGAGCCTGTGAGGACGCCGGCGGGGAGATGACCCAGTCGTCGTCACCGCTGCCGAAGGACGGGCCGCCGGACTGCGGCGGGGCGGGCGGCGGGAAGCCGCCCTGCGTCGGCGGCGGGGCCTGCGGGCCGGGCCGCTGGAACGCGGTGGGCGCACCGCTCTGCTGGTACGCCCCGGGTCCGCCCGGACCACCGGGTCCGCCCGGACCACCGAAACCGCCGGGACCGCCCGGACCGCCGGACGTGGGCGCGGGCGGCGGAACCGGACGCGACGGATCCGCACCGAACGGGGACGGCCGTGAGGCGTCGTTCCCGAAGCCGGGCGGGCGAGAGGCGTCGTTCCCGAAGCCGGACGGACGCGACGAATCGTTTCCGAACCCGGACGGACGCGACGGGTCCTGGCCGAACCCGGACGGACGCGACGGGTCCTGGCCGAACCCGGACGGACGCGACGGGTCCTGACCGAAGCCCGTCGGCCCGGACGGCTCGCTGCCGAAGGGCGGGCCCGGTGGTATTGGCTCCGCGGGCCGGTTCACCTGGGACGGCCGGGACCGCTCGTAGTCGAACGGGTCGGCCCCGGGCCCGGTCTGCCCGCCCTGCTGGTAGCGCAGCCCCGGGTTCGGCGCCGACGGGCGCGGCGCGGCGGGGGTGTACGAGGTCGCCGTATTGGTCAGGAAGTTCCACCGGCACTCCTCGCAGAAGGGCGCGCCGCCCTCGCGGGGCGTGCGGCACTGCGGGCAGAGTTCCGGCTCGGGGTTCGGTGCGGCGGACAGCGGGCGTCCTCCGGGCCGGCCGCCCGCGCCCTGGGGCGGCGGAGGCGAACCCGGCGGCGGATAGCCGTAACCGGTGGGCGGCGGTGGAGGCGGCGGGGGTACGGCACCGGCCATACGGTGACCGCAGACCTCGCACCAGTCGTCGGAACCCGACTGGTGTCCGTTCGGGCAGGTCGGCATGTCGGCGCTTCCCCCTCTCCTTCCCCGGTCCCCAGGACCGGTGTGGTTCTCCGGCCCCCGGGGGGCCGGGCTCGCTGCTGTCAGGACGTACTGGTCACTTCTTTACACGAACAGTCTTTGTGGACCGGGTTTCGAGAGTCATCTCGTCGGCCTCCGCGACTTTTGTCTTCAGTCGCACAGTACCTGTCGCGGCGTCGACCACGTCCACCACCTTCGCAAGCAGTTTCGCAGTATCCGCGTTCCCCGACGCACTGGCGAGTTGAACCGCCCTGCCCAGCTTGGCCGTAGCCCCATCGAAATCGCCCGCTTTGCGCAGATCTATTCCCTGTTGGATGGCTTGCGCCAGTTCGGCCTGTCCTGTGTAGTGGGCGACTTGGGGGTTGATCGACGTGGAGGCGGTCATGTCGTCGGTCCACACGGCCCGTACGAGCCCCTGGGCCCCGAGGTTCTCCGCGCTGCCGTCGCTGCGCGGGATCACCAGGGACACCCGGGCGGCCAGCATCTCCTGGCCGATGTTCGCGGCCGGGACCTGCACGCACACGTGGTAGTCACGGGACTCGTCGCCCCAGGACCCCGTGGGGTAGTCCCCGGCGCGCGGTCCCGCCTCCGTCCGCCGGTCCGTCAGGTCCTCGACGGTGGGTGCCACCTGCTTGACGAACTTGATCTCCGTGCCGACCGGCGTCCACAGCCGCAGCGAGACATCCGCGACCTCCTTGCCCATGGCCGTCTCCATCATCCCGGTGAAGTCGGCGGCCAGGCCGGCCGGATCGGCGACGATGTCGGCGGTGCCGAGCAGCGCGGAGGCGATCCCGGTGACCTCCTTGACCTCCCAGTCGGTCCCCACCCCCCGCGCGTCACAGGTGAAACGGCCCCCGCAGGCGTCCAGCGCGGCCTTCAGGTCCTCGGGCGACTCGTGCTCGTTGCGGCCGTCGGTGAGCAGGATGCCGTGACGTATGGAGACGTCCGCCGAGGACAGCAGCCGGTCGGCCAGCCGCAGCCAGGTGCCGATCGCGGTGCCGCCGCCCGCGCCGAGCCTGCGCAGCGCCTGCTTGGCCTGGTCGCGGGTGGTCGCGCCGGCGACGGCGAGCCGACCACCGCCCGGATAGACCTCCTTGGCCACATGGGTGCCGCCGATCACCGCGAAGTGCACGCCGTCGCGCAGGGTGTCGATGGCCGCGGCCGTCGCGTCGCGCGCGTTGCGCATCTTGGTCGGCGGGTAGTCCATGGACCCCGAGCAGTCGACCATGATCGCCACGGCCGCGCCGGGGCCCTGCCCCGGCGCATACAGATGGGGCGCCGTGACCGCGCCCGCGGCCGTGCCGCCGCCGGTCGCCGACACCGTCACGATGGCGTTGACCTCGCGGCCGCTCTCCGGCAGGTACTCGTTCTGGTAGACGTCCACCGAGAACTGGGGCACGTTCGGCTTCGAGAAATTGGCCATGCCTACTCTGATCCCCCTTGAGAACCCCACCCGCGTGGGGCGATGACTGGTTGCGGACCGGTCCCCTCCGGTCCTGCGGCCGGTCCGGCCGCCCCTGAGGGCGCCCGGGACACGGGACACCCGTCAGGCGGATCCTGCCCTCTGCGGCAGGGCCGGGAACGGGACGACCGCCACTGTTACGTTGTCGTGGCCCCCGCCGTCCAGGGCGTGGCCCAGCAGCACCCGGGCGGCGTGCAGCGGCCGGTGCGCCGCATCGGACGGCACCACCTCGGCCATCTCCTCGGCGGACTCCGCGTAGTTCCACAGACCGTCCGTGCACACGACCACCACGCCCGGCCGGTCCGGCTTGAACGCGGCGGTGTGCGGCTCAAGTTCGTACGCGTCCGCGCCGAGCCAGCCCGTGATCGCGTGGGCGCGCTCGTCGGCGTACGCCTGGGCCTCGCTCATCAGACCCGCGGCGACCATCTGCGCGGCCCACGAGTCGTCCTCGGTGAGCCGGGCCGGGGGAGCGCCGCGGTCCACCGGGACCCAGTAGGCGCGGCTGTCCCCGACCCAGCCGACGACGAGCAGGCTCGCCGTGACCACGGCGCTGACGAGCGTGCAGGCGGGGGCGTTCTGGTGCGGGGTGTGCTCCTGGGCCGTCTCCGGCTCCGTGGCCAGCGCGTTGACGGCGTGTGAGGCGGTGACGATCGCGTCGTGCAGGGCCTGCTGGGGGTGCGTGCCGCAGGGCAGGGCCGCGAGGAGCGACTCGTTGGCGGCCCGGGCGGCGGCGAGGGAGGCGTCGTCGGGGCGGGTCGCCGAGGACACGCCGTCGCAGACGACCGCGACGAGCACGGGCGAGCCGTCGGGCAGCACGCTCTGGGAGAGCGCGAAGGCGTCCTCGTTGCGGTGGTGGCGCAGACCGCGGTCGCTGACCGCGGCGCTCGGGCCCGACTCCTGCTCCATATGGTCCCGTTCGCGCGGCTGGGCGTGGCCGCAGTGCTCGCAGTAGCCGTCGTCGTCCACCCTGCCGGTGCGGCAGGCCACACAGAGCTTCGGCTCGGCCGCGGGGGCCGCCGGGGGCGCCGTGCGCGGGTCGACCGGCTGGGGCGCCGCGAGGGGGTAGTCGTCCGGCTCCGACGCGCGGTCGAGCCGTACGCCCCGGGAGGCGCCCTGGGCCGGGGCCGGCGCGGGCAGATGCGAGTCGGCGGAGTCGGTGCCCGCGAGGTCCGTCGGCAGGTGCACCGAGGCCGGCGCCTCCGGGCCGCCCGCCGTCGGGGCGCTGGGCCAGTCGACCGGGGCGGCTGCCGAGGCCGGGCGCGGCACCCTGCCGTTCATCGTCAGGGTCGGGGTGTCCGACGGCGGGGCGGGCACCACCGACAGGTCGTACCCGCAGGCGCCGCAGTAGCGGTCGCCCGACTCGAGGGGCTCCTCACAACTGGGGCACCGCGAAAGGGCCTTCGGCTGGGGCATCTGGGACATCGATCACACCCACGTCCGGGGGCGGTAACGGTTGGCACGTTCCACCAGGTCGATCCTCTCCTCGCCGCCCTGCGCGAGCCTGGCCAGCGTCCGGTACGAGCGCTCCAGGCCGAAGCGGAGGCCGCGCTCGTCGAGATCACTGCCGAGCAGCGCCCGGCCGCCCGCCGCGGACGGCGCGGAACCCTGGCTACCGGAGAGTACCCAGTCCAGGGCGCAGCCGAGGACCTCTGTGGACAACTCCTCGCGGCGTACGGCGTCCAGGCCGTACGCCTCCAGCGCCTGGACCTGCCCCGCGGCAGCCACGAGGTCGTCCAGGAAGGCCGGATCGGGCCCGTGGTTCGTGCGCTGCCGCAGCCGCGCCCGTACGGCGGCGACACGGGCCGCGGTGTAGTGGATGGACGCCTCCGGCACGGACTCCAGGGTGCGTACGGCGCCATGGCGGTCACCGGAGGCGAGCTGGACGCGGGCCAGGCCGAACGCCGAGCTGACATAGCTGGGGTCGGTGGTCCACACGAGCCCGTAGTACTCGGCTGCGTTGTCGAGCTGGCCGAGGACCTCCGCGCACAGGCCGAGCGCCAGCTTGGGGGAGGGCTCGCCGGGGAAGGCGTCGTAGACCGCCTCGAAGGAGAGCGCGGCGGCCTCGTGGTCGCCGGTGACGAGCGCGGTGACCCCGCGGTACCAGACCACCCGCCAGTCGTCGGGGTGGTCCGCCTCCAGGGCCGCGAGCGCCCGCCCGGCGCTGTCCGGCTCGCCCATCTCCAGCCGGGCCCGCAGCTCGCGCAGCCGCAGCTCCGGGGAGGGCGCGGGCGCGGCGTGCAGCGCCGTGATCAGCTCCGCGGGCCCGGCGGCCATGAGACCGGCCAGGAAACCGGCGTTGGGGTCGCCGGGGTCGACCAGGGGCACCGGCAGGGCGAGCGCCGTGGCGGCGGCGTCGACGGCCTTGACGACGACCGGGGCCCCGGGGTTCCGGGAACCCGGCGTGCCCGCACCCGTGCCTGTGTCCCTCCTCGGAGAACCGGCAGGAGAGACGGCGGCGGCAGCGGCAGGCGAGGCGACGGCCCTGGAGGCGACGGCGAGGGCGGAGGGCGCCCCGGCGCTCTCCGCGACCGCGCCCTGGGCTCCGCTCTCCGGGTGCGCCACCGCGGTTCTCGCGGTGCCGCGGCGCCGCGAGGGCACCACCCGTGCCCCGAGCCGCGAGACGTCCTCGTCCAGCCGCGGGAACAACTCCGTGTCCGTGACCTTGAGTTCCGGCCCGAACAGCGTCGACAGGGCGGGCCGGGGCCGGCCCGTCTGGAGGGCGACGACCTCCCGCAGCACACCGGTCAGCTGTTCCGACATCTCCTGCGCGGAGGCGAACCGGCGGGCGGGGTCGGGGTCGGTGGCGCGGACCAGCAGCCGGTAGAAGGACTCGTAGCGGCGGAAGACCTCCACGGTGGCGGGGTCGGGCAGGGAGTCCGCATGGACGGTGGTGTAGCCCGGGAAGTCGAAGGTGAGCACCGCCAGGGTGCGCGCGATCGTGTAGAGGTCGCTCGCCACCGAGGGGCCGGTCTCCGCGACCTCGGGCGCCTGGTAGCCCACCGTGCCGTAGATGGCCGACTCGTCGTCGTCCATCCTGCGCACCGCGCCCATGTCGATCAGCTTGAGCTGGTCCTCGGTCTGGATCGCGTTGTCGACCTTGAAGTCGCAGTACAGCAGGTTGCGGCTGTGCAGATGGCCGAGCGCCTCCAGCGCCTCGATGCCGTAGGCGCACGCCTGCTCCACCGGCAGCGGATCACGTCGTCCGTCGGAGCTACGGCGCTCGTTGGCGATCTCCTTGAGCGACTTTCCGCCGACGTACTCCATGACGATGTAGCCGTCGAGCGAGCCGGTGCGCTGGTCGAGATGCTCCACGAAGTTGTAGATGCGCACGATGTTGGAGTGCTCGATCTCCGCCAGGAACCGCCGCTCGGAGATCGCGGCGGCCATCGCGTCCTGGTCGCCGGTGTCCAGCAGGCCCTTGAGGACGACCCACCGGTCGGAGACCGCGCGGTCCACCGCGAGATAGATCCAGCCGAGCCCGCCGTGCGCGAGGCAGCCCACGACCTCGTACTGGCCGTGCACGATGTCCCCGGCGTGCAGCTTCGGCACGAACGAGTACGGGTGGCCGCACTTCGTGCAGAACCCTTCCGTGCGCCCCGGGCGGTCGCCGCGGGAGCGCCCCACCGGGACCCCGCAGTCGGAGCGCGAACAGAACCGCCTGCGCTCGGGCACCTCGGGGTTCTCCAGCACCATCGCCCGGGGGTCGGGCCGCGGGACGTCCGGGACCTGCACCAGACCGAGACCGAGGCGGCTGCGCCCCGAACTCCCGCTCGTGGAACCGGAGCTGCGCACCGACACCGAACGGCCGGTGGACCGGCCCGTCAGCCGCCCCGACACCGAGCGCCGGGACTGCGACGACCGCGACGACGTACGGGAACTGGGCCGCGAGCCTTCGCTGCCCGGACCGCCGGAGTCCCGGCCGCCCGCGGAGACGCCCGTGGCCACCGAGCCGACCGCGCCCTTCGCCGAGACGACCGGTGCCAGACCGCACGTGTCGCAGTACAGCTCGCCGCCGCCCACGTCCTCGTACGAGCCCTCGCAGCCGGGCCGCTGGCACGTCTGTCCTGCCTGGCTCATGCTTCCCCCCTCCGGTCCGCCGGTTCACCCTGCCGGGGCACACGCTGGCCCAGCACTTCGGCGGCGGCCTGCTGGTAGCGCAGCACCGCCTGCTCGGCGACCCTGAGGTCGCAGGGCGCGCTCCACAGCATGCGGCGGGCCGAGTCGTACCGTTCGATCAGCAGCGGGTCCTCCGCGAGCCCGTGCCGGGCGATCTTCGCCTTGTAGGCGTCGAGTCGGCCGCGCAGCTCGGCGCGGACCGCGAGCGGCGCGGTGACCGCCGTCAACGACTCGCGGGCGCGCAGCAGTTCGTCCTCGGCTCGCTGCTCCAGGGACTCCAGGAGCGGTGAGAGGCGGTGCCACTGGGCGTGTCTGCGGTACTCGGCGGCGGTCGCCAGCTGCTCCTGCAGCGCGGTCGGCGGCCCGCTGACCACGGGCACCTCCGACGCGGCGATCTTGGCCAGCACCTCACCGCGCGCACTGCGCGCCTCGGCGAGCGTGCGGTCCGCGCGGCTGAGCAGGTCGCGCAGCTTGACCAGCCGCGTCTCGGCATCCTGACGGACCGTCAGTACGGCGTCGATCTCCCGGCGTACGTCCTCCAGGGCGCGCGCCTCACGGTCGTAGACCGCGGTGTCCGGCCGGCCGCCGCCGGGGGCCGAACTGCCCTGCGCGGGGGTCCAGTACGCCAGCGGGTCGGAGACCACCTGCTCGCGCAGCCGCGTCAGCGTGCGGGTGATCCGCTCCAGGTCGTCGCCCGCCGGGTGCTCGCCGGGACGCACCCCGACGGAGTGCGCGAGCCGGCGGGTGCGGTGCAGCTCCGCGGCCAGTAAATCGATCCGGGCGGGCAGCGCCGACCACACCGCGTCGGCGGCGACGACCATGTCCAGCGAGGAGGCGTACAGCTCGTTCATCCGTTCCACGAGCTGGGCCAGGGTGAACTGCTCGCTCAGCCGGCCGGTGCCGGCCACCGTCGGCGCGTGCGCCGCCGCCGTGGCGCTGCCCGCGACGGTGACACTCGCGCCACGCAGCAGCTCGGTCAGTTCGGCCAGGTCCTCACGGCTGGACCAGCGCCGGCGGGCGCGGATGTCGCGCGCGCCGCGCAGGGCGTCCGTGTAGGCGTCGAAGTACGCCCAGAGCAAGGTGATCGACGCCTCCGTCGACGTCCAGCGCTCCTTGGTGACGCCGGTCAGTCCGGCGCCTTCGAGGAGTCTGCGGCCCGCGTGGTCCTGCAGGGCGAGGAGCGAGGTCTCTATGGCCTCGTGCTCCGCGCCGAGCCGCGCCAGCGCACGGTCCACCTCGTCCCGGTCCATCACCGGCCCGGTGGGTCCCGTGACGCCCATCGATCACCTCTCGCTCTCGTCGTGCCCGCGCGATGTCCGGTGCGCCGGCGCCGGGTCAACTGTCCAGTGGTACCCGGTCGGTTGGGTCGTCGGTCAGGACGACGGTGGCCGGGAGGCCGCCGCGTCGGGTCCCAGCGTCGCGGACAGCCACTTGGTGTACGAGGCCTGCCAGCCGTTCGCGAGGTAGCCCACGAGCACCTGGTTGACCCGCTGCACGAGGTCCTTGGCCTCCTTGTTCATCGCCACTCCGTAGTACTCGGTCGTGAAGGGCTTCCCCTTGAGTTCGACGGTCGGGTCCTGGGCGGCCTGGCTCGCGGCCAGCGCGCCGTCGGTGACGACCGCGTCGACCTCGCCCAGTTGGAGTCTGACCAGGCAGTCGAGCTGGTTGGGGACCGTGGTGGAGATGTCGGTGGACGCGGGCAGCCGGCCGGACTTCTTGTCCTCGGCCAGTCTGGTGCCGGCCGTGGAGCCCGAGGCGGAGCAGATCCGCTTGCCCGCGAGGGACTTGTCGTAGCCGGTGATGCCGGAGGTCTTCGGCGCCAGGACCTGCTGGCCGGTGACGAAGTACGGGTCGGAGAAGCGGACTTCGTCCAGCCGGTCGCAGGTGATCGTCATGGTGCGCACCACCATGTCCACCTGCTTGCCCTGGATGGCGGGGATGCGCTGGTTGGTGGGAATCGCGTGGAAGCGGACGGCGTTCGGGCTGCCGAGGATCCGGCGGGCGATCTCGTGGGCGAGATCGATGTCGAAGCCCTCCAGGTCGCTGCCGCGGGTGTTGGGGTCGCGGTAACCCCAGCGGTAGCTGTTCTGGTCGACGCCCACGGACAGATAGCCGCGCCGCTTGATGTCCTGGACCGTGGGGCCCTTGTCGTCACCGGACGGCGGCAGACTCATCCGCTCGGGGTGCCCGCCGCAGTCGTCCGCCTTGGCCTGGGTGGCCTCGGCGAGGCCCGGACCGCCGGTGCCCGTGGAGCCGTCCCGGTCCGCGCGGGCGAGCGGCAGCGACAGCGCGAACGCCAGGGCGAGGACGCAGGCGACGACCATCGCGCCCACCCCGCCCCAGCCCCTCAGGCTCGCCCTCAGGCGGCGTACGGCCATCGCCGCTCCCCCTCTCACCGGTACTCCGAAAGCCTGCGCCCGATGCCCAGCACCGCGCCCGCCGCGCCCAGCACGGCGAGGACCGCAGCGCCCAGCGGGAGTCCGGTCATCGCGCCCCGGCCGTCGCCCGCCGCCCGCTCGAACTCGCTCTTCTCATGGTCCAGCGCCTTCGCCAGGTTCGCGTCCACGCTGTCGAAGCACTCGCCCGTCGGCTGGTCCGCCTTCGAGCCGATGATCTTGTCCAGGGCCGCCTGGTAGTTGCCGTCGTCGTCGGCGGCCCGCGCCTGTGCGTGGCGCTGCTGCCAGACCTTCATATTGCCGGTGGCGGCCGTCACGGGCGCCCTGCCCGACGGGTCGTCGGCCAGGGACCCGGCCGCGGCGAGCGTGGCGGAGAGCGTCTTCATGTCCTGCTGGAAGGCGTAGTCGTAGGCGTCCTCGACCTTGCCGTCCGGCAGCTTCTTTGTCTCGGCGCCACGGCTGACCAGCGTCAGGTTCTCGTTGCCGCGCGCGTTCAGGGAGGCGATCCGTGCGTCGTGCAGCACGGTCAGCGAGCGGACGCCGTGGTCGTAGGAGGAGTCGAGCCGGGCGCGGGCGACGCTGTGGCCGGCCACCAGCCACAGCAGCACGATTGCGGCGGCCGTGGTGGAGGCGACCAGGCCCTGGTTCAGCACCCGGTTCGTGCGACGGAAGTGGCGGCGCTGGGCCCAGCCGAGGGCGGCCAGCACGAGCACACCGAGGACGATGGCGAACCAGGGGTAGGGGGTCGCGTCCGCGTAGTCGGAGCGCAGCCGCTGGTTCTCCTTGGTGTATAGGTCCTGTGCGGTCGGCAGCATCTGCTGCTGCATCACCTCGTTGGCGGCCCGCAGATAGGCGCCGCCCACCGGGAAGCCCTGCCGGTTGTTGGCACGGGCCCGCTCGATGAGGCCCTTGTACTGCGGGAGCAGCTTGTTGAGCTTGGTGATGGTGTCCGCGGCGGGGGAGCCGGGCTCGGTGCCGGCGGCCGCCGTGACGAGCCCGGCGGCGGCGTTCTCGATGTCCGTCTCGTACCGCCCGGTGGTCGCGGCCGGCTCCTGCCCGCCCGACAGGAAACCGCTGGAGGCCGTGGTGTTGGCGTCCGCGAGGGAGCGGTAGATGTCGGCGGCGGAGGCACTGAGCGGCTGGCTGCTGTGCAGCACGTCGTCGGCGGCGTTCGAGCGGTCCGTCATCTGCCAGGCGGTGACGGCGCCGAAGGCGACGACGAGTACGGCGAGCACGGCGCCGATGACCCGCAGCCGGCCCGGCTCGGTGGTCGCGGCGGCCCGCAGCCGGTCCGCGCCCTCGGCGAAGGCCGCACGGCGCGGCGCGGTGGGGGGCGCCTCGGCCGGTGCGGTGGGCGGCGTCGCGGGCCTGACCGGTGGCGCGCCGACCTGCTGCGGATGTGTCACTTGACCTCCCCCATGGTCATCCGTCGGTCACCTCCGCCGGGGCGCGGGACCGGACGCAGGTGCACGGCGGAAAGTATCGCCGCCGGAACCCGCATCCGAACAGGCCTTTATACGATCTTGTTTCCGGATCGCAGTGTTTGTGCGGAACGCCGGGCTCGCCGGGGTCGGCCGCACCTCCCCCGTTCAGGAACACGCGGTGCGCGGGCGTTTGGTTCCCTATGCCGGTCAGGCGCCCGCCCTGTGTTCGCCGTACGCTCCCTGCGCCTCCCGTGCCCCCTCTGCCCCCTCTGCCCCCTCTGCCCCCTCTGCCCCCTCTTCGTAGTACGCCCGCACGCGCGCATGTGTCTCGGGCGGCGCCCCCACGTGGTCCAGGCCGAGCAGCGCGGCACCGAGCACCGGGCGGGCCGTGACCACCCGGGGGACCGCCTTGGGCGCCCGGGCGGCCAGCAGCTCCCTGATCCGGTCGTCGAGCTGGGAATGGCGGGCGGCCAGGATGCTGCCGCCGAGCAGCACCGGGGCCTCCTCGTCGAGCAGGTCCAGCCGCGTCAGCGCGACCGTGGCCATCGCGACCACCTCCTCCGCGAGCCGGTCGACGATCGCGCGGGCCACCGGATCGCCCTCCCCGGCCGTGGCGAACAGCACCGGCGTCAGCTCATGGCGCCGTTCGTGCGTGATGTGCTCCAGATGGAGCGCCTCGATGAGCGCGTACATGGAGCCGAGCCCGAAGTGCGCGGGCAGGGTGCGGGCCAGGGCCGTGGCTCCGCCCCGCCCGTCCTCCGCGCGCGCCGCCCACCACAGGGCCTCCTCGGCCAGGCCCCAGCCGCCGCCCCAGTCGCCGGATATACGGCCGATCGCGGGGAAGCGGGCGGTGCGCCCGTCGGGCCGCATGCCGACGCAGTTGATGCCCGCGCCGCACACGACCGCCACCCCCCGGGGCTCGGCGACACCGGCCCGCAGGACGGCGAAGGTGTCGTTGCGCACCTCGACCGTTCTGCCCCACCCCCGCGCGCGCAGCGCCGCCGCCAACTGCTCCTCCTCCACCGGGAGGTCGGCATTGGCGAGACAGGCCGAGACATGGCCGGCCGAGTCGGCCCGGGCCGCGGCGAAGGCCCGGGCCACGGCGTCGGCCAGGGTGTTCACGGCCGTCTCCACGCCCACGGCCGGCGGCCGGAACCCCCCGCCGCGCGCGGTGCCGAGCACCCGGCCGTCGGCGGCCACGACGGCCACGTCGGTCTTGCTGTTGCCAGCGTCGACGGCGAGGACGCTTGCGGTCAGGCCCACGCGAGGTGCCCCCGGTTGTGCGCGATCAGCTGGTCGGTGAGGGCGTCGGCGTAGGCGTACTGGCCGATGAGGGGGTGGGCGAGCAGCGCCCGGAAGACGCGGTCGCGCCCGCCGCGCAGGGCGGCCTCCAGGGCCAGTTCCTCGTACGCGGTCACGTCCGCCATCAGCCCCGCGTACAGCGGGTCCACCTCGGGCACCGGCAGGGGGGTCGGCCCGTGCGGTCCGACGGCGGCCTGCGCCTCGATCACCGCGTCGTCCGGCAGGAAGGGCAGGGTGCCGTTGTTGTACGTGTTCACCACCTGGTACGGCGAACCCCCGCCGGCCAGCAGGGACGCGGCGAGGTCCACGGCCGCCTCCGAGTAGTAGGCGCCGCCCCGCTTGGCCAGCAGCGCCGGCTTCTCGTCGAGCGCGGGGTCCGCGTACATCCGCAGCAGCTCCCGTTCCATGGCGGCGACCTCCGCGGCCCGGGACGGCTTGCCGCGCAGCTCCTGTACGACCTCGTCGTGCGCGTAGTAGTAGCGCAGGTAGTACGAGGGGACCACGCCCAGGCGGTCGACGAGGGAGCGAGGCAGGCGCAGATCGTCGGCGACCGAGTCCCCGTGCTCGGCGAGCAGTTTGGGCAGCACGTTGTCGCCCTCGGGGCCGCCGAGGCGCACACCTGTCTCCCAGGTGAGGTGGTTGAGCCCCACATGGTCGAGGTGGACATCGGCGGGCGTCACACCGAGCAGGGCGGCGAACCTCCGCTGGAAGCCGATCGCCACGTTGCACAGCCCGACCGCCCGGTGGCCCTCCTGGAGGAGGGCACGGGTGACGATGCCCACCGGGTTGGTGAAGTCGATGATCCAGGCATCGGGGTTGGCGCGGCGGACGCGGTCGGCGATGCCGAGGACCACCGGCACCGTGCGCAGCGCCTTGGCGAGACCGCCCGCGCCGGTGGTCTCCTGGCCGACGCAGCCGCACTCCAGCGGCCAGGTCTCGTCCTGCTCCCGCGCGGCCTGGCCGCCGACGCGCAGCTGGAGCAGCACGGCGTCGGCGCCCTCGACCGCCCGGTCCAGGTCGTCCGTCGTGACGACGCGCCCCGGATGCCCCTGCCGGGCGAAGATGCGCCGGGCCAGCCCGCCCACCAGCTCCACGCGGTCGGTGGCCGGGTCGACGAGGACCAGTTCCTCCACGGGGAGGGTGTCCCTCAGCCGCGCGAATCCGTCGACGAGTTCGGGTGTGTAGGTCGACCCTGCGCCGACCACGGTGAGCTTCAATGTTCTAGCCCTTCACTCCGGTGAGCGTGACACCCTCGACGAACGCCTTCTGGGCGAAGAAGAACACGAGGATCACGGGGGCCATGACCAGCACGGTGGCGGCCATGGTGAGGTTCCAGTCGGTGTGGTGCGCGCCCTTGAACGACTCCAGGCCGTAACTGAGCGTCCATGCGGCCGGGTTCTCCGACGCGTAGATCTGCGGGCCGAAGTAGTCGTTCCAGGCGTAGAAGAACTGGAAGAGCGCGACGGCGGCGATGCCCGGCCGTGCCATGGGCAGGACGACCCGCAGCAGGGTCCGCAGGTCGCCGCAGCCGTCGACCTTCGCCGCGTCCAGGTACTCGTTCGGGATGGTCATCAGGAACTGGCGCAGCAGGAAGATGGAGAACGCGTCGCCGAACGCCATCGGGATGATCAGCGGCCACAGCGTGCCGGACAGGTCCAGCTGCTTGGCCCAGAACAGATACATCGGGATGATGATCACCTGCGGCGGCAGCATCATCATCGAGATCACCAGCATCAGGGACAGATTGCGGCCCCGGAAGCGGAACTTGGCGAGGGCGTAGGCGACCGGGATCGACGACACGACCGTGAGGACGGTGCCCAGGCCCGCGTAGATCAGGGTGTTCTTCCACCAGGTGAGGAAGCCGGGCGTGTCGAAGACCTTGCGGTAGTTGCCCCACTCCCAGGTGTGCGGGATCAGATCGCGACTGAGCGCCTGGCTGTCGCTCATCAGCGAGGTCAGGAGCACGAACACGAAGGGCAGGGTGAAGAAGAGGGCGGCGGCCACGCCGAGGGAGTGGACCGCGATCCACTCCAGCAGCGCCCTGCGGCGGGCGGTGCGTGCGGCGGGGGAGGCGGACTGTCTCAACTCCGTCGGCCGGTCCAGTACTTGGGTCATGGTCAGTCACCTGCCAGGTTGAGGCCGCCCCGGCGCCGCATCAGGAACGCGGTGAACACCATCGACAGGGCGAAGAGCACGAGCGCGACCACACAGGCGGAGCCGTAGTCGAAGCGCTGGAAGCCGAGGTTGTAGACGAGTTGGGGCAGGGTGAGCGTGGACTTGTCGGGGTAGCCCGGCTCGAACTGGGTGCCGGCGCCCTGGATGACGCCCGAGGCGACCTTCCCCGCGATCAGCGGTTGCGTGTAGTACTGCATGGTCTGGATCACGCCGGTGACCACGGCGAACATCACGATGGGGGAGATGTTCGGCAGGGTGACGTAGCGGAAGCGCTGCCACGCCGACGCGCCGTCCAGCTCGGCCGCCTCGTACTGCTCCTTCGGCACGTCCAGCAGCGCGGCCATGAAGATGACCATCAGGTCGCCGACGCCCCACAGGGCGAGCAGGGTGAGGGCGGGCTTGGACCAGACGGGGTCGTTGAACCAGCCCGGCGCCGGGACGCCGATCTTGTCGAGGATCGAGTTGACCGGTCCGGTACCGGGGTTCAGGAGGAAGGCGAAGGCCATGGTGGCGGCCACGGGCGGGGCGAGATAGGGCAGGTAGAAGAGGGTGCGGAAGACGCCCGTAGCCGTCTTGATCTTGGTGATGAGCAGGCCGACGCCGAGTCCGAAGACGACCCGCAGACTGACCGCGACGACGACGAGCCACAGGGTGTTGCGCAGCGCCGGCCAGAACAGGGGGTAGTCCTGGAAGACGTACGCCCAGTTCTTCGATCCGCTCCAGGACGGCGGCCGGAAGCCGTCGTAGTGCATGAAGGAGAAGTAGACCGTCGAGATCAACGGATACGCGAAGAAGACCGCGAAGCCGATCAGCCAGGGCGACATGAAGGCGGCCGTGCGCAGGGCCGCCCGGCGGCGTTTGGACGCGAGGGTGAGGGCGGTCATCGTCACTTCGCCTGCGCGATGTCCGTGTCGATCTGCCGGGCCGTGCTCGCCAGGCCCGCGGTGAGGTCCTTGGCCTTGCCGCTCTCGTAGTCGTAGCCGAACTGCTGGATCGTCACGAGGTACTGGCCGCCGTTGATGGAGGCGGGCGTCGTCGTCGAGTCGGGGTTCGCCGCGATGTCCAGGAACGTCTTGAAACGCGGGTCGTACTTCAGCTTCGGGGACTTCAGCGCGGCCAGGGTGGAGGGCACGTTGTGGATGTCGTTGGCGAAGCCGACCACCGCGTCCGTGTCCGTGGTCATGTATTTCACCAGCTCCCAGGCCGCGTTCTGCTTCTTGCTGGTGGCGGCGATGCCGGCGATGGTGCCGGTGATGTAGCCCTTGCCGTACCGGGACGCCTGGTCGTCGGGCACGGGCAGCGGGGCCACCCCTATGTCGAACTTTGCCCCCGCGTCCAGGGCCATGCCCAGACGCCATTCGCCGTCCAGCTGCATGGCGACCTGACCGGTGTGGAAGGGGTGCTTCGGGCCCCATTCGTCACCGAGCTCGGAGCGGTACTTCTCCAGCTTCTGGAAGCCGCCCAGTTCGTCCACGAGCTTCTTCTGGAGCGTGAAGCCCTTGGCGAACGCGGGGTCCTTGGCGAGGTTCGACTTGCCCTGCGTGTCGAAGTACGTCGGGGAGAACTGCGCGAAGTAGTGCTCGGTGGTGGTCTCCCAGCCGTGGTAGTCCGGCATGAACCCGAGCTGCTTGTAGCCGTCGCCCTCGGGGATCGTGAGCTTCTTCGCATCGGTCTCGAACTCGGACCAGGTCTTGGGCGGGCCGGGGATGCCCGCCTTCTTGAAGGCGGTCTTGTTGTAGTAGAGCCCGTAGGCGTCGCCCAGCAGCGGCACCGTGCAGCGGTTGCCGTCGAACTGGGTGTACTCGTTCATCGTCTTCGGGAAGGTCGTGGCCGGGTCGATGCCCGCCTTCTTGAAGAACGGATTCAGATCGACCAGGGCCCCGGACGAGCAGAACTTGCCCACGTTGTTGGTGGTGAAGGAGGAGATGACGTCGGGTGCCTTGTCGCCGCCGGAGCGCAGCGCCTGGTTGATCTTGTCGTCGGTCATATTGGCGACGACGTTGACATGGATGTTGGGGTGCGCCTTCTCGAACCGCGCGACCAGCGCGTTCACGGCCTTGGTCTCGGAGGGCGCGCTCCAGGCGTGCCAGAAGTTGATGGTGGTCTCCTTGGACGCGTCGTCGTTCGCGCCGGAGGAGGACTGGCCGGTGCAGGCCGTGGTGAGCAGGGCGACGGATGCAGTCAGGGCAAAAGCCGTTTTTCGGATGACTTCGGGCATGACGGGATCTCCCTGGGGCGGGCGGGTGTGAGGCGACCGGGGTGGGTGTCGGGGCCGGGTGAGGTGAGGGTTGCTCAGCGCGAGGTGTCGAAGACCTCGTCGCGGGTGGTCGCGAGCGCGCTCTCCAGCGCGCCGCGCAGCACGGGGTGTTGACGTACGTCGCCGACGGCGAGGCGCGGCCGGGACGCGGCCAGCTCCTCCAGTTCGGCCTGGAGCAGGGCCCGCAGCGGCTCGCCGCCCGCGGTGAGCGAGGTGCCGCTGAGGACCACGAGTTCGGGGTCGAGTACGGAGACGAGCGCGGCGAGACCCGTGGCGAGCCGGGTCGCGTACGTCTGGAGCAGGCGCCGGTGGGGGCCCGAGGCATGGTCGGCGCCCAGGGCGACGAGGGCGGCGGCGACCTCGGTGTGCGGGCCGGCGGGCACGTCCGCGATGCCGAGTTCGCGGGCCAGCCGGGGCAGGGCCTGGGAG
This sequence comes from Streptomyces sp. NPDC052036, assembly GCF_040680495.1. Classification (NCBI taxonomy): domain Bacteria; kingdom Bacillati; phylum Actinomycetota; class Actinomycetes; order Kitasatosporales; family Streptomycetaceae; genus Streptomyces; species Streptomyces sp. NPDC052036. Next base: position 209,873 of record NZ_JBFAWW010000008.1, read on the forward strand.
CCGGCCAGCTCCTGGTAGCCGCCGCTGCCCGCCCGGGTCACCTGGCGGACCAGGGGCGCGCCCGGCACCGGCAGAAAGCCGACCTCGCCGGCGCCGCCGGTCCAGCCGCGGTGCAGCCGTCCGCCGAGCACGAGGGCGGCGCCGAGACCGCCCTCGTTCCACAGCAGGACGAAGTCGTCGTGGCCCCGGGCCGCGCCCAGCCGCTGTTCGGCGAGCGCGACGAGGTTGACGTCGTTCTCGTACTCGACGGGCATCGGCAGGGCGGCGGCGAGTTCGTCGAGCAGTGCGGGGGAGTGCCAGCCGGGCAGGTGGGAGGCGTAGCGCAGGCGGCCGGTGGTGGGGTCGAAGGCGCCGGGGGTGCCGATGACGACCCGGTGGATGTCGGAGACGGCGAGCCCGGCGGCCTTCACGGCGCCGCCGAGGGCGTCGGTGACCTGCTGGACGACGGGCTGCGCCGGGCGGCGGCCGGGGGTGGGCAGTTCGAACTCGCCGACCGTTCTGCCGGTGACGTCGGCGACGGCGGCGAGGATGCGCTCGGGGGTGACGTCGAGGCCGGCGACATGGGCGGCGGCCGGATTCACCACGTACAGCTGGGCGTTGGGGCCGGGGCGGCCCTCGCTGGTGCCGGTCATCAGGACGAGCCCGGCGGCTTCGAGACGGGCGAGGAGCTGGGAGGCGGTGGGCTTCGACAGGCCGGTGAGCTTGCCGATCCGGGTGCGGCTGAGCGGGCCGTGCTCCAGGAGCAGGTCGAGGGCGGCGCGGTCGTTCATGGCGCGCAGCACGCGCGGGGTGCCCGGCGTACCGGCGGATCCTGCCATGTGTGTCGCCACCTGCCTTTCAACGGACCAGCTTCTCAGCGGGGCCGTCGGGAAGTCCACCGGGTGATCGTCGGCGGGGCCCGTTCCTGGCCGTAGGCCCTCCGTAGATCACTGTTAGGAAAGTTTCCAATTGGTGAGAGGAAAGTAGGCCCGGTGTCGTGGGGGCGTCAATACCGCCACAGGCGGCAATCAAGTCGTTACCTGAACGCGCCAGGAGGCGGCTCCCGGAACATCCGGAAGCCGCCTCCTGACGTACGTACGACCGCTACTTCGCCGGCGGCGCGACCGGCGGGATCGGGGCCGCCGCCTCCGCCTGGGGCGAGGCGATGTTCGCATACGCCGACGGGGGTGCAGTGGTGGCCGTCGGGTCGGCCGTCTCCCCGTCCATCGGGGCGGTGGCGCCGCCCACGATGCGGATGTCCGCCTCGTCGAAGGCCCGCTTGACGCGCCAGCGCAGCTCGCGCTCCACCGTCAGCGCCTTGCCCGGCATCGTCTTCGCGCTGAGCCGGATCACCATCGAGTCCAACAGCACGCTGTCCAGGCCGAGCACCTCGATCGGGCCCCACAGCAGCTCGTTCCAGGGCTCGTCCTTGCTCATCCGCTCGGCCACCTGATCGAGGGCCGCCTTCACCCGGTCCAGGTTCTCGCTCGCGCGGACGGTCACGTCCACCCCGGCCGTCGCCCAGCCCTGCGAGAGGTTGCCGATGCGCTTGACCTCACCGTTGCGGACGTACCAGATCTCGCCGCTGTCGCCGCGCAGCTTCGTCACCCGCAGGCCGACCTCGATCACCTCGCCGGAGGCCACGCCCGCGTCGATGACGTCGCCGACGCCGTACTGGTCCTCCAGGATCATGAACACGCCGGACAGAAAGTCCGTCACCAGGTTGCGCGCGCCGAAACCGATCGCCACGCCCGCGACACCGGCGGAGGCGAGCAGCGGCGCCAGATTGATCTGGAAGGACGCCAGGACCATCAGTCCCGCCGTGCCCAGGATGAGGAACGACGCCACCGAGCGCAGCACCGAGCCGATCGCCTGCGAGCGCTGCCTGCGGCGCTCCGCGTTCACCAGCAGACCGCCCAGCGCCGTGCCGTCCACCGCCTGGGCGGTACGGCTCATCCGGTCGATCAGCTTGGTGATCGCGCGCCGGACCATCACTCTCAGCACCGCCGCGATCACCAGGATCAGCACGACCCTGAGACCGATCGCGAGCCACGTGGACCAGTTCTGCTCGACCCAGCTCGCGGCGTTCGTCGCACTCTGCTGGGCGTCCTGGAGCGTGGGCACCGCCGGAGCAGTCGTCTGCGAGGGCATCGGGGACGGCATGGCGCCGGCGGTCGATAGGGCGGGCAAGGACACGACAGGGACCTCCAAATGCGGTACAGCGTCCGCCTCCGGTGCCCGTGGCCGAGGTCACGGAAAGGTCACCGGAGGGCAGGAGCACCACACTAACGGTGCATCGCGTGGGGATCCGGCCGATGTGCCGAGGAGAGACCGTGCTCACCTGGGGAAGTAAGGGGGCGCACAACGGGGGATGCTTCCGGTGTGGTCGAAAACACTCCCAGCCCGTTACCGGGACATGGTGGCGCTTCCACCAGGCATGAGGGGAGACTGACTGCAGATCGTCCCGGCGCGAGCCACGCGCCGCCGGCGTACAAGGAGGCATCCGTGCCGCACGTCCTGGTCCTCAACGCGTCGTACGAGCCACTCGGCGTCGTACCGCTCCGCCGCGCGCTCGTCCTCGTCCTCGAGAACAAGGCCGTATGCCTCGAGGAGTCCGGCGCCTACATGCACAGCGCAACCGTCACTGTCCCCGCGCCCAGCGTGGTCCGGCTGAAGCGATTCGTGCGGGTTCCCTACCGGGGGCCCGTTCCTCTTACCCGTCGGGCGCTCTTCGCGCGTGACGGCGGCCGGTGCATGTACTGCGGTGGCGTCGCAACCAGCGTCGACCACGTCATTCCGCGCAGCCGCGGTGGTCAGCACGTCTGGGACAACGTGGTGGCGTCCTGCCGCCGCTGCAACCATGTCAAGGCCGACCGGCATCTCTTCGAGATCGGCTGGCGGCTCCGTCACAAACCGGCTCCACCCACCGGCCTGGCCTGGCGCATCATCGGCACCGGGCATAGGGACCCGCGCTGGCTGCCCTACCTGCAGCCGTACGGCGCGGACGACGCCTTGGCCCGGATCGACGGCATTTCCGCCTGACGGTCCGGGCTTCTGCGTTCCCCGGGGCGAGCGGCACCGCCGGCCGCCCCGGGACAACCGGCGGCCGGCCGCCCCGGGACAACCGGCGTCCGGCCGCCCCGGGAACGGGCGGCCGACCGCCCCGACGTCGCTCCGGCCCCGGGAGTCCCCTGCGCTCCCGGGGCCGGACGTGCGCGGCGCGGGCGTCCGGCGTGCCCCGGCCCGGCGCGGGTGTCAGGCGTGCCGCAGCTCGGACGGGCTGAGGGAGCGGCGCAGCAACGGCAGGGACGTGGCCGCCGCCAGCAGACAGGCCGCGTACACCACGCACGGCACCAGCAGCGGGACCAGCGGCAGCGAGATCCCGCCGGTGTCGGCCAGGAGCGCGTACCAGGCGGCGATGCCCATGCCCCCGAGGCCCGCCAGGGCCACCGCGGGCGCGAGCGGCAACGCGGTCTCCAGGAGCAGCGCCCGGGCCAGTACGGCGGCCGGCACACCGGCGGCGGCCTGCGCGGCGAGCCCCCGGCGCCGGGTGGCCAGCGACTCGGCCGTGCCCACGGCCAGGCCGCAGAGCGTGATCACCAGGGCGAGCCCCAGCGCGGCCCCGGTCAGGTCGATGCCGGTGGTGTAGAAGGAGACGTCCATGGCCGGCGACTGTGCGCCGCGCCGGTGCAAGGTCTCCAGCAGCACCTGCCGTACGCCCATGAACCCGGTCCCCACGACTGTCACCAGCAGGACGGCCGCATGGGTACGGGCGGCGGTCCAGGGCTCGTCGCGCAGCCGCTCGGCCGCGATCAGCACCGCCGGGTCGCCGGTACGTTCCGCGAGCCGTCGGCCGGTGCGCCGGGAGGTGACCCCGCTCAGCCGGACGGCACACACCCCCGTACCGATCACCACGGACAGCACCAGCACCGGGGCCGTGTCGAAGCCGCCGAAGGAGGACGGTGCCACGAGGATCCCGGCGACCAGGAGACCCGACGCCACGAGCGGGAGCAGCGGTCCGGGGCCCCGGCCGGCGCGTGGGCGCACCCGGCGCACCCGGCCCAGCGGCTCCGCGACCACTCGCCGCAGTGCCACCACGCTCACCAGCGCGCCCAGCACCGGGACGGCCGCGACGACCAGGGCGCACGCCGCCCACAGCAGCGCCGGCGCGGCCGGCCACAGCCGCAGCAGGAGCGGCACGGCGACGACCGCGGCGACGACCGAGCCCCCCAGGCAGGCGAGGCCCGCCTCCAGCGCGGCGATCCGCCGCACCTGGCCGGGCGCGGCCCCGGCCAGCCGCAGCCGGGCCAGCCGCCGGTCGCGGTGCACGGCGCCGATCCGGGCGCACTGCGCGAGGAAGCCCAGCACGGGCACGAGCAGCAGGAGCAGGGTGAGGACGATGCCATGGCGCTCGCCCGGCTGGTTCAGCAGCCCGTTCGCCAGTGCTACGTCGTTCTGTCCCCGCAGCGAGGCCACCGCGGCGGCGGCCAGCCCCAGCCCCGTGGCGAGTCCGGCGCCCACCCCGGTCAGCAGCACCCGCCACCCCTCCCGCCGGTCCGAACCGCGGGTCAGCAGCCAGGCCAGTCGCAGCTCACCGCTCATCGCGCCGCCTCCGTGGCCCCGGCCCCGACGACGCCGTCCCGCAGGGTGACCTCACGGTCCGCGTACGCCGCCACCTGGGCGTCGTGCGTGATCAGCAGCACCGCCGTGTCCGACGCGCGGGCCGTGTGCGCGAGCGCGGTCATCACCTGCTCGGAGGCCAGGGAGTCCAGGGCGCCGGTGGGCTCGTCCGCGAACACCACCTTGGGCCCGGTCACCAGGGCCCGCGCGAGGGCCACGCACTGCGCCTGCCCTCCGCTCATCTCGCCGGGCCGCAGTTCCTGCTGCCCGAGCACGCCGAACCGCTCCAGCCAGTCGCCGGCCCGCTCCCTCGCCTCCCGGCGCGCCGTGCCCGCGATCAGCAGCGGCAGCGCCACATTGTCGACGGCGGTCAGCTCGGGGATCAGCTGCCCGAACTGGAACACCACTCCGAACTCCGTCCGCCGCAGCTCGCTGAGCCGGGTCTCCGGGAGCTCGTCCAGGCGTTCGCCCGCGTACTCGACCGTGCCCGAGTCCGGGCTGACGATCCCCGCGAGACAGTGCAGCAGCGTGGACTTGCCGCTGCCGCTGGTCCCGGTCACCGCGAGGATCTCGCCCGCGTGCAGCTCGACGGAGGCGCCGCGCAGCGCCGGCGCGGAGCCGTGGGCCTTGCGCAGTTGACGTCCGGTCAGGAGGGGTGGGGTCATACGGTGTCGACCTCCGCGGTCAGGGTGGTGAGCCGGGCCGCCGTGGTGGTTATCCAGCGGAGGTCGGCGTCGAGGTGGTTGAGGGCGTAGTCCGCCGAGAGCACGGTTGCGAGATCGGCGCCCGGCGCGGTCTTCACCGCGGTCAGCTCCCGCATCCGCGCCTTGTGCGCGTCGCGCTGCGCCGTGAGGTACGCGGCCGGGTCCGCCGACGCGAGGATCGCCACGACGACCTTGGCGAAGATCTCGTTCGTGACGAACGGCGCGGGGGGAGTGATCTCCCCGGCCCAGCGGGCCAGTTCGTGCGCGCCGGCGTCCGTGGAGCGGTACAGCGTGCGTTCCGGACCGCCGTCGGAATCGGTTCCTCCGACCTCGGCCAGGCCGTCGCGGACCAGGCGCTGCAGTGTCGTGTAGACCTGCCCGTACGCCAGCGGCCGCGCCTGCGGGAACCGCTCGTCGTGCCGCCGCTTGAGGTCGTAGCCATGGCTCGGCCCTGCGGCGAGCAGCCCGAGCAGGATGTGACGGGTGCTCATGAAGATCAGTATGCACTCACTACATGTACTGAGTGAATAGTGGGCGCGAAATTTCCGGCCGGAGGAGCGTGCGCGGACCCCGGACAACCAGTACGGTCTGTGACGAAACGCACGATGTCCGTCCTCGTACGTCTGCGGACGCACCCGCTGGGTAGGCCAGTTCTCACCCGCATCCGTCGTACGACGACAAGGAGGCCCCCGTGGCCGTACCGGTACACCCCCCGCTCCCGGCCCTCTCCAAACGCGGCTTCGCACGCGAGGACCCCGACGCGCTGCTGTGCGTCCTGAGCGCGGAGGTCGCCTGCGCCGAGGTGCCGCTCACCAGCGAACCGCCGCTGCCCGACGCCGAACCGCTCACCAGCGAACCCCCGCTCGCCGACGCCACGCCGCTGACCAGCGAGCCCCTGGCCGCCGGTGCGGACCTCACGGGGTTCTAGATGGCGCCGGCCGACCCCGGGCGCGACGGGACACCACTGGCCCGGCTCGCCGCGCTGCATGGCGTCGCCACCTCCTACCAGCCCTCCCCGGACCGTACGGCCCAGGCGTCGGACACCGCGGTCACCGCCGCCCTGGCGGCGCTCGGCGTCGACGCGAGCACCCCGGACGCCGTACGGGACGCCCTGGCCGCCCGCGAGAGCGAACTGCGCGGGCGCCTGCTGCCGCCGGCCGTGGTCGGCTGGGGCGGACGCCCGCCCGCCGCCCTCGCCTCCCTCCCGGAGGGCACCCGCCTGAGGGTCGAGACCGAGCAGGGGGAGACGCGCGACACGGCCGCACAACTCCCGCCCGGGGTCCATGTCCTGCGCGTGACCGCGCCCGACGGACGTACCGCCGAGGCCCGTCTCGTCGCCGCGCCCGACCGGCTGCCCGCACCGCCCGGGCGCTCCTTCGGACTGCTCGTCCAGCTCTACTCCCTGCTCTCCCGCCGCTCCTGGGGCATGGGCGACCTCGGCGACCTCACCGAGCTGACGGCCTGGGCGGGCCGGACGCTCGGCGCCGGATTCGTACAGCTCAACCCGCTGCACGCGGCCGTGCCCGGCCCGCCCACGGACCCCTCCCCCTACCGCCCCTCCTCGCGCCGCTACCCGGACCCCGTGCATCTGCGGGTCGAGGACGTCCCCGAGTTCCCGTACGTCGAGGACCAGGCCCGGCTGCGGGCGCTGCTGGAGCGGGCCGCGCGGCTGCGGGAGTCCGTCCTCGACAAGGGCGCGCTGATCGACCGCGACGCCGTGTGGGACCTCAAGCGCGAGGCGCTCGAACTCGTGCACGCCGTCCCCCTCGGGCCCGGGCGGCGGGCCGCGTACGCCGACTTCCTCGCCGAGGAGGGCGAGGCGCTGGCGGACTACGCCACCTGGTGCGCGCTCGCCGAGGTCCACGGCTCCGACCGGCACGCCTGGCCCGCCCGGCTGCGCGATCCGCGCTCGCCGGAGACCGCCCGCGCCCGCGCCGAGCTGAGGGACCGCGTCGACTTCCACACCTGGCTCGCCTGGCTGACCGACGCCCAGCTCGCCACGGCCCAGCGCACCGCGCGCGAGGCCGGGATGGCCGTGGGGCTGATCCACGACCTCGCCGTCGGTGTGCACCCGGGCGGCGCCGACGCCTGGGCGCAGCAGGACCACCTCGCGGCCGGCATCTCGGTGGGCGCCCCGCCGGACGCCTTCAACCCGCGCGGCCAGGACTGGGGGCTGCCCCCCTGGCGCCCCGACCGTCTCGCCGCCTCCGGGTACGCCCCCTACCGCCGGCTGCTGCGCGCCCTCCTCCGGCACGCGGGCGCCCTGCGCATCGACCATGTCATGGGCCTGTTCCGGCTGTGGTGGGTGCCGCAGGGGCAGCCGCCCACGGAGGGGACCTATGTCCGCTACGACGCCGAGGCCATGCTCGCCGTCCTGGTCCTGGAGGCCGCCCGCGCGGGGGCGCTGGTCATCGGGGAGGACCTCGGGACGGTGGAGCCGGGAGTGCGGGAGACGCTGCACGAACGCGGGGTGCTCGGCACCTCGGTCCTGTGGTTCGAACGGGACTGGGAGGGCACCGGGCAGCCGCTGCCGCCCGAGCGCTGGCGGGCGGACTGCCTGGCCACCGCCACCACCCATGACCTGCCGCCGACGGCCGCCCGGCTCACCGGCGAGCACGTGGAACTGCGCGACCGGCTCGGGCTGCTGACCCGCCCCCTGGACCAGGAGCGCGCCGCGGCGGCCGTCGACGCCCGCGAGTGGCTCGCCCTGCTGACCCGGCTCGGTCTGCTGACGGGGACGAGCGGCGGGGACCCCACGGCCTCGGAGGAGCTGGAGGTCCAGGCCGTCCACCGGTTCCTGCTGCGCACACCCGCCCGGCTGATCGGGGTCTGGCTCCCGGACGCGGTGGGCGACCGCCGCCCGCAGAACCTGCCGGGCACCTGGGACGAGTACCCCAACTGGCGTCTGCCGATGGCGGACGCCGAGGGGCGCCCGATCACCTTGGAGGAACTGGCGGCCGCACCGCGGCTGCACGCGCTGTTGGACGTGGTGCGGGAGGGGGACAGCACCCCGGACGGCGGCCACGGTCCGGAAGGGCGGGCACGGGCCGGGGACGGGAGCCAGGGGTAGCCGGACGAAGCCGTGTCAGGTGCACCGACGGGCCCCGGGGGCTCCTACTGGACCCCCGGGCGCGCGGCCTGTCCGGGCGTTCGCTACTTTTGCACCGTGGACAAGAAGAACGCCCTGCGCGCCGGCGCCCTGGCTGCCGGTACGACGCTGATGATGCTGCTCATGTCGTCCCCCGCGCTCGCGCTCGCGCGCGACGACGGCGACGACCCCGGCAAGGGCCTGAGCGTGGCCGAGACGCTGGGGCTGTTCGTCGTGGCGCCGCTCGTGCTGTTCGCGGTCATCGCGGGCCTCGTCATGGCCACCGACAAGACCCGCAAGCAGGCCAAGCAGGGCTGAACCCCTTCGGGCAGCCGCGGCCCCGTCCCGGGGCCGTTGGCCGTTCAGCCCTTTCGCACGTCCCGTCGAGGGAGTCCGCGCACCGGTGCGCGGACTCCCTCGACGTGTTACAAGTGGGCAAGCGGCATCGACCGACCGGTACGGACACGCCCTCGTCGACCCGCGGATGCCGGTAAGCGCCCGTCGGCCGACGACCCTTGGCACCAGGAGGTCGCCATGGCAGGCAACACCCGCACCCCCGCTTCCGGCGACGGCACCCCCACCGGTGTCATCGTCGTCGGCGCCGGTCCCACCGGCCTCCTCCTCTCGGGTGACCTCGCCGCCGCCGGCGTCCCCGTCACCCTGGTCGAGAAGCGGCCCCACCGGATCAGCAACCTCTCCCGCGCCTTCGCTGTGCACGCCCGCACCCTGGAGCAGCTCGACGCCCGCGGCCTCGCCGACGAACTGGAGGCGCGGGGACGCGCCCTGTCCGAGTTCCGGCTCTTCGGCCGTCTGTCCATCCGGCTCAGCCGCCTCCGCTCCCGCTTCAACCACGTCCTCGTCGTCCCGCAGTACGAAGTGGAGCAGGTGTTGGAGCGGCGGGCGGCGCAGGCCGGCGTGCGGTTCGTGTACGACACCGAGGTCACCGGACTGGTCCAGGACACCGACGGGGTGACCGTCCAGGTCCGCGGGGCCGGGGGCGAGTCCGGGCAGCTGCGCGCCGCGTACGCCGTCGGCGCCGACGGCCTGCACAGTGCCGTCCGCCGGGCGATCGGCCTGCCCTTCCCCGGCCGGTCCGCGATCCGTTCCCTCGTCCTCGCCGACGTCCTCCTCGACGAGAAACCCGAAGGGGTGCTCACCGCCAACGCCGCCGACGGCGCCTTCGCCTTCCTCGCCCCCTTCGGCGACGGCTACTACCGGGTCATCGGCTGGTACCGCGGCCGCGACCTGCCCGACACCGCGCCGATCGGTCTCGACGAGGTCCGGGAGATCGTCCGCCTCGCGCTCGGCCGCGACTACGGCATGCGCGACGCCCGCTGGATGTCCCGCTTCCACAGCGACGAGCGGCAGGCGCCCCTCTACCGCGTCGGCCGAGCCCTGCTCGCCGGAGACGCCGCGCACGTCCACAGCCCGGCCGGCGGCCAGGGCCTGAACACCGGCCTCCAGGACGCCGCGAACCTCTCCTGGAAGCTCGCCGCCGTCCTGCGCGGCCACGCCGGCCCCGAGCTCCTCGACACCTACCAGTCCGAGCGCCACCCGGTGGGCAGGTCGGTGCTGCGCAGCAGCGGCGGACTCATCCGGATGGCGATGGCCCGGCGCCCCTGGACCGTCGCCCTGCGGGCCGTGCTGGTCGCCTTCCTCAACCGTGTCGGCCCGGTGCGGAGGCGCGTGATCGGCCAGATCACCGGCATCGGATACCGCTACGCCGCCCCGCGCGGCGCCCATCCGCTGACCGGCCGGCGCGCCCCGGACATCGCGCTGACCACCGGACGTCTCTACGAGGCCCTGCGCGGCGGCAGGTTCGTGCTGATCGCCCCGGACGGCGTCGAGGCGCACGGCCGCAAGGACCGGCTCGCGGTGGAGCACTGGGCGAGCGGACGCCGTACGGCCGTGCTCGTGCGGCCCGACGGATACATCGCCTGGGCGGCCGAGGCGCCCGACGCGGACCGGATCGAGGAGGCGCTGGTCAGCTGGACGGGCCCGGACCGACGGTGAAGGTGAGCAACTGTCGTAGCAGCTCGGCCAGTTGGCCGGTCTGCCGTGCGTTCAGGGCGTTCAGGGCGTCCGCCTGCACGGCCAGGCCCGCGCCGACCGCCTCGTCGATCAGCCGGAGCCCCTCCTCGGTGAGCGTCACCCGCAGGCCGCGCCGGTCGTGCGGGTCGGGAGAGCGGCGCAGCAGTCCGGCCGCCTCCAGCTTGTCCAGACGTCCGGTCATGCCGCCCGTGGTGAGCATCAGGGTGGCCGACAGTTGGCGCGGCGAGAGCGTGTAGGGCTCGCCGGAGCGGCGCAGGGTCGCCAGGACGTCGAACTCCCCGCGGGAGATCCCGTAGTGGGCGTACGCCTTCTCCACCCGGTCGCCCATCGCCCGCGACAGCCGGAAGATCCGCCCGAAGACCTCCATCGCGGCGGTGTCGAGGTCCGGCCGCACGGCGGCCCACTGCTCGATGATCGCGTCGACGGGGTCCCCGGGGGTCTGGTCCATGCGGAGAGTATCCGTCCGCCTTCGGGCCGCTTGCAAGCAAGTGGGTCGGCACTGAGTGAGTCATCGTCAAGCGGCTTGACGTTGATTAGCTTAGCGCTAAGTTAATTAGTGCTGAGCCAATGAGTGGCTGAGCCGACCCACCGGGCCGAACCACAAGGGGGTCTCATGAAGCGGTACGCCACGGTCCTGCTCACCGGCCTCGCGCCCGTCTCCTGGGGCACGACCTACGCCGTCACCACCGAGTTCCTGCCGGACGGGCGCCCGCTGTTCACCGGCCTGATGCGCGCGCTGCCCGCCGGACTGCTGCTGCTCGCGCTCGGACGGGTGCTGCCGCGCGGCGCCTGGTGGTGGAAGGCGGCCGTGCTGGGCGCGCTCAACATCGGCGCCTTCTTCCCGCTGCTGTTCCTGTCCGCGTACCGGCTGCCCGGCGGTATGGCGGCCGTCGTCGGGTCGGTCGGGCCGCTGTTCGTGGCGGGCCTCTCGGCGCTGCTGCTCGGGGAGCGGCCGACCGTCCGCACGCTGCTGACGGGCGCCGCCGCGGCCCTCGGGGTCAGCCTGGTCGTCCTGAAGGCGGCCGGCGCGCTCGACCCGGTCGGGGTGCTCGCCGCGCTCGCCGCCACCGCCTCCATGTCCACCGGCACCGTGCTCGCCAAGCGCTGGGGCCGCCCGGACGGCGTCGGCCCGCTCGCCCTCACCGGCTGGCAGCTGACCGCGGGCGGGCTGCTGATCGCGCCGATCGCGCTGCTCGCCGAGGGGGCACCGCCCGCACTCGACGGGCGGGCCCTCGGCGGCTACCTCTACCTCGCGCTCGCGAACACCGCGGTCGCGTACTGGCTGTGGTTCCGGGGCATCGGGCGGCTCACCGCCACCCAGGTCACCCTCCTCGGCCCGCTGTCCCCGCTGACCGCCGCCGTCGTCGGCTGGGCGGCGCTCGGCCAGGCGCTCACCCCCGTCCAGCTCGCGGGGATGGCCGTGGCGTTCGGGGCGACGGTCCTCGGCCAGCTCGGGCCGCGCCGGGCCGCCGCACCGGCCGACGCCACCCGGAAGGGCGGCGCACCGCGAGCGGCGGCCCCGGCCGACGCCGACTGAGCCGTACGAGAGCGACCGAGCACGGGTACGGCAGAGGGCGCCCGGCAGATGCCGGACGCCCTCGTCGACGGGGCGAGGGCGGCAGCCGCTACGCCCGGGCGGCGGCCGCGTCCGCGGCCTGCGCCCGGAGCGCGCGCTCGACGCCCGCGCGCGACTCCATGCTCAGCCGGCGCAGCGCCGGGGGCGGCTCCGCGGCGGCCAGCCACGCGTCGGTCTTCGCCAGCGTCTCCTCGGACACCTGGACCGTCGGGTAGAGGCCGACCACGATCTGCTGGGCCATCTCGTGGGAGCGGGAGTCCCAGATGTCCCTGACCACCTCGAAGTACCGGTCGGTGTACGGGGCGAGCAGCTCGCGCTGGTCGGTCTGGACGAAGCCCCCGATCACCGCCTCCTGCACCGCGTTGGGCAGCTTGTCGGACTCGACGACCGACGCCCACGCCTCCGCCTTGGCCTCGGCGGTCGGACGGGCGGCCCGGGCGGTGGCCGCGTGCCGCTCACCGGCCGCCGTCTTGTCCCGCGCCAGCTCGCCCGCGATCTCCGGCTCGTCGAAGCGGCCCACGGCCGCGAGCCGCTCCACGAACGCCCAGCGCAGCTCGGTGTCGACGACCAGGCCCTCGATCGTCTGCGAACCGTCCAGCAGCGCCTCCAACAGGTCCAGCTGCTCCGGCGTACGGGCGGTCGCTGCGAAGGCGCGCGCCCACGCCAACTGGTGGTCGCTGCCCGGCTCGGCGGCCTGCAGATGGGCGAGGGTCGCCTCCGTCCACCGGGTCAGCAGCGCCTCGCGCGCGGACGGGTCGGCGTACAGGTCGATCGCCAGCTTCACCTGGCGGTGCAGCGACTGCACCACGCCGATGTCCGACTCCTTGGCGATGCCGGAGAGCACCAGGGACAGGTAGTCGCGGGCCGCCAGCTCCGCGTCCCGCGTCATGTCCCAGGCCGAGGCCCAGCACAGGGCGCGCGGCAGCGAGGAGTCGAAGTCGCCCAGGTGCTCGGTGACGAACGCGAGCGACTTCTCGTCCAGCCGGACCTTGGCGTACGACAGGTCGTCGTCGTTGAGCAGGATCACGTCCGGACGGCGCCGGCCCGCCAGCTGCGGTACGGCGGTCAGCTCGCCGTCCACGTCCAGCTCGATCCGGCCGTCCTCGGCGCGCAGCAGCTTGCCGCTGTCGGCGTCGAGTTCGTAGAGGCCGACGGCGATGCGGTGCGGGCGCAGGGTCGGCTCGCCCTTGGCGCCGGCCGGGAGCGCCGGGGCCTCCTGGCGGATGGCGAAGGAGGTGATGACCCCGTCCGCGTCCGTCTCCACCTCGGGACGCAGGACGTTGATGCCCGCCGTCTCCAGCCACTTCCCCGACCAGGTCTTCAGGTCCCGGCCGGAGGTCTTCTCCAGGGCGCCCAGCAGATCGGACAGGCGCGTGTTGCCGTACGCGTGCTGCTTGAAGTACGCCTGCACGCCCGTGAAGAACGCGTCCATGCCGACGTAGGCGACGAGCTGCTTGAGGACCGAGGCGCCCTTGGCGTACGTGATGCCGTCGAAGTTGACGAGGACGTCGTCCAGGTCGTTGATCTCGGCCATGATCGGGTGGGTGGACGGCAGCTGGTCCTGCCGGTACGCCCAGGTCTTCATGGAGTTCGCGAACGTCGTCCAGGAGTGCGGCCAGCGGCTCTCAGGGTGGTACGCCATACAGGCGGCCTCGGCGTAGGTGGCGAACGACTCGTTCAGCCACAGGTCGTTCCACCACTCCATGGTCACCAGGTCGCCGAACCACATGTGGGCCAGCTCGTGCAGGATCGTGGCGGCCCGGGACTCGTACGCCGCGTCCGTCACCTTCGAGCGGAAGACGTACTGGTCGCGGAAGGTGACCGCGCCCGCGTTCTCCATCGCGCCCGCGTTGAACTCCGGCACGAACAGCTGGTCGTACTTCTTGAACGGGTACGCGTAGTCGAACTTCTCCTGGAACCAGTCGAAGCCCTGACGGGTCACCTCGAAGATCGCGTCGGCGTCCAGGAACTCCGCGAGGGACGGCCGGCAGTAGATGCCGAGCGGGACGGTGCGCCCGTCCTTCTCGTAGACGCTGTGCACGGAGTGGTACGGGCCCACGATCAGCGCGGTGATGTACGTCGAGATCCGCGGCGTCGGCTCGAAGACCCAGACGTCGTCCTCGGGTCCCGGAGTCGGCGAGTTGGAGATGACGGTCCAGCCGGTGGGCGCCTTCACGGTGAACTGGAAGGTGGCCTTCAGGTCGGGCTGCTCGAACGAGGCGAACACGCGCCGCGCGTCGGGCACCTCGAACTGGGTGTAGAGGTACGCCTGCTCGTCGACGGGGTCGACGAAACGGTGCAGACCTTCACCGGTGTTGGTGTAGGCGCAGTCGGCGACCACGCGCAGGACGTTGCGGCCCTGAAGGAGGCCGGGCAGGGCGATCCGCGAGTCCTTGAAGACCTCGGCCGGGTCCAGGGCGTCGCCGTTGAGGGTCACCTCGTGGACCGTCGGGGCCACCAGGTCGATGAACGACTCCGCGCCGTTCTCGGCCGAGTCGAAGCGCACCGTGGTCACGGACCGGTAGGTGCCGCCCTCCTGCGCGCCGGAGAGGTCGAGATCGATCTCGTACGAGTCAACGGTGAGCAGCTTCGCTCGCTGCTGAGCCTCTGCGCGAGTCAGGTTTGTGCCAGGCACGCGGTCATCTCCTCGTTATGTGTGGGTTGCGTCATCCTTCCACGTCACCACGGTGTTGGGCGATGACCCAGGGGGGCACACCACAGGGCCGTGAAAGGCAAGGGGCGCGCACCCGGCGGTGCGCGCCCCTTGTGGCGTGGGAGCGGGTTACTCGCTCAGCTCCGCCGCCACCAGCTCGGCGATCTGTACGGCGTTCAGCGCCGCGCCCTTGCGGAGGTTGTCGCTGGAGATGAACAGCGACAGCCCGTTGTCCACCGTCTCGTCGTGGCGGATGCGGCCCACGTACGACGGGTCCTGGCCGGCCGCCTCCAGCGGGGTCGGGATGTCGGAGAGCGCCACGCCCGGCGCGCCGGCCAGCAGCTCGGTGGCACGCTCCACCGACAGCGGACGCGCGAAGCGGGCGTTGACCTGGAGGGAGTGGCCGGAGAAGACCGGGACCCGGACACAGGTGCCCGAGACCTTCAGCCCGGGGACCTCCAGGATCTTGCGGGACTCGTTGCGGAGCTTCTGCTCCTCGTCCGTCTCGTTCAGGCCGTCGTCGACGAGGTTGCCGGCGAAGGGCACCACGTTGAAGGCGATCGGGCGCTTGTAGACGTGCGGCTCGGGGAAGTCGACCGCCCGGCCGTCGTGGGTCAGCTTGTCGGCGTCGGCGACCACCTTCTGGGCCTGGCCGTGCAGCTCCGCGACGCCTGCGAGGCCCGAGCCGGACACCGCCTGGTAGGTGGCGACGACGAGCGCCTCCAGGCCCGCCTCCTCGTGCAGCGGCTTCAGCACCGGCATCGCGGCCATCGTCGTGCAGTTCGGGTTGGCGATGATGCCCTTCGGGCGGTTCACCACCGCGTGCGGGTTGACCTCGGAGACGACCAGCGGCACGTCCGGGTCCCTGCGCCAGGCGGAGGAGTTGTCGATCACGACGGCGCCCTGCGCGGCGACCTTCTCGGCCAGCGCCTTCGAGGTCGCGCCGCCCGCGGAGAACAGCACGATGTCCAGCCCGGTGTAGTCGGCCGTGGCCGCGTCCTCCACCGTCACGCCGTCGAGGACCGTCCCGGCGGAGCGGGCCGACGCGAACAGGCGCAGCTGTGTCAACGGGAAGTTGCGCTCCGTGAGGATCCTGCGCATGACCGTGCCGACCTGACCGGTGGCTCCGACGATTCCGACCCTCACGGCGACTCCCTCTGCGTGTGTGCTGCGTGCGTAGTGCCTGGCCGAGGCCCTTCCATCATGCGGCCGACCCCGGCCCGGCTGTCCAATTCTTTGCGCGGTCCGCCCGAGGAATGGGACGCCACCGGCCGGACCGCGGTTGCGGATGTCCTGCTTCCGCCCCCGCTGACCTGGAGAAAATCGTCCGGCAGGAGCCTTGCGCCGCAAGCTGTGCTGCCGCCCCCCTGCCCCCGCCCGACCGGCCTACACGACGGTGTGACATACACCTCTGCCCCGCCTCGCGTACCTCGTGCGGACGGCGCCCGTGGCACGGCGAAGGGCGGGCGCCCGTCGCCGTGCGACAGACGCCCGCCCTCGCCGCAGGCAGGGACCGCCGGGTTACGGCGTGACCTTCTCGATCTTCACGCTGCCCACGCCCGCGGCCGTGCCGCGCGCGTTGACCAGCTGGACCTGGCCGAAGAACTCCCGGCCCTCGGGGGCGGCCGCGGCCGCGGTGACCGTGCCGGAGACCGTCGCGGAGTCACCCGTGCCGAGCTTCACCGGCGCCGAGCCGTCGACCGTGACCTGGCCGAGGGCGGGGGAGAAGAACACGTCCCGGTAGTCGTAGGCCGTCGAGCCGGACGGGACCGAGTAGCCCACGACCTGGACGGTGTAGGTGCCGGCGGCGGGCGAGTCGACGTGCACCGACTCCTCGGAGTCGCCGTCCGCCGACTGCGCGACCTGCTTGCCGCTCGCGTCGTACACCGTGAGGTCCAGGTCCGCGGCCGTGTCGGACACATTGCCGATGGCTACGTCCAGCGAGGTGGCGCCCGCGGGCACCTCGACCGTGCTGGTCTGGGTCTCGCCGCCCTTCATGGACGGGCGGGCCGTCTTCGAGGAGCCGAGCGGGCCGCCGACCAGCTTGCCGTCCAGTGCCGCGTAGCCGTTGGTCACCTTCCAGGAGGCGGTGGCCGGGGTGCCGACCTTGGCCTCGGGGACGGTCACGGTCGCGGGGTCGAAGGCCGCGCCGAGGACGGTGACGTCCAGCTTGTAGGGGTTGTCGAGCATCGGCGACGTACGGCGCGCCTCGACCTCGACCTCCCAGACACCGGCCTGCGGGTCGGCGTACGAGCGCACGTCGGGCTTGCAGCCGTTGCCGTCGAAGTAGTTGTTGTAGCAGTTGGGCGTCGAGGTGTTGTCGACCGGAGTGCCGTACGGGTGGATCGAGATGAACCGGGTCTGGCTCTTGTCCTTCAGCCCGCTCATCGCGACCTCCAGCGACTTCGCGCCCTCGGGCACGGTCAGGAAGTACGACCGGCTGCTGTTGCGCTGCACCGAACTCGACGCGGACCAGGTGTACTTGACCGGCGCAGAGACCACGACCGTGGTGAGGATCTGCTTGTCGAGACCCTCGGTCCTCGGGTCGTCGACCTCCAGGATCGCGCTCTTGATGCCCGCGGACCGCGGAGCCGCCTGGACCTTCACGGTCACCGGCTGGTTCAGCGGCAGTTTCACCTCGTCCGAGCCGAGGATCCGGAAGGTGCCGCCGTAGTTGTTCTCGAAGTGCAGCTCGTGGCGGACCGCCTTGTCCGGGCCGGACGTACGCGTGATCGTGATGTCGTACGTCTTCTTCTCACCGGCCTTCAGCCCGCCCTCGCGGTCGTACAGGCCCGTGCCGAAGCCCGGGGTCTTCAGCGCGTAGTCGATGGCCGTGTCGACGGGGGCCTTGACCGCGTAGTCCATGGGCTCGGCGTCGGCCGCCTCGTCGCGGATCGCGTCCCAGGCGTCGACGATGTCGATGCTGCCCGCGCCCTCCTCGTAGGCCTGCGCACCCTTGATGTGGTCCGCGGTCGAGGTCAGGGCCGTGCGCAGCTTCGCGGGCGACAGGTCGATGTGCTTCTGCTCGGCGGCCGACAGCAGCAGCGCCGAGGCGCCCGCGGCCTGCGGGGACGCCATCGAGGTGCCCTGGAGCATCGAGTAGCCGGCCGGCAGCGAGTAGCCCGCCTCGGCGACCGGGGAGCCCGGCAGCCAGGTCTGGGTGGTGTTGATCGCGGCGCCGGGCGCGACGAGGGTCGGCGTGAAGCCGCCGTCCTCGCGGGGGCCGCGCGAGGAGAACGGCATCAGCTGGTACTTCTGCGTCACCTGCGAGCCGTAGTTGGCGGCCCAGGTCTCCTTGGAGATGCCCGCGCCGACCGAGATCACCTTGTCCGCGAGACCCGGGTCGCCGATGGTGTTGGCACCGGGGCCGGAGTTGCCCGCGGAGATCACCAGCTGGACGCCGTAGGTGTCGATGAGGCGCGTGTACAGCTCGGCGCGCGCGTTGTTGCCGTCGTTGAGCGCCGGGAGGCCGCCGATGGACATGTTGACGATGTCGACGCCGCGGTTGACGACGAGGTCGATCATGCCCTCGGTGAGCGCGACGTTGGTGCAGCCGCCGGTCCAGGTGCAGGCGCGGGAGGAGACGATCTTCGCGCCGGGGGCGGCGCCGTTCATCTTGCCGCCGAACAGGCCGTTGGCGGAGGTGATGCCCGCGACGTGCGTGCCGTGCTCGGACTCGATGACGCCGATGTTGACGAAGTCGGCCTTCTTGCCGACCCAGGTCCCGCCGAAGGGGTCCATCGGCACGTCCTTGCGGATCTGCACGACGAACGGCACGCGCTCGACGACGTCGGTCTTCGGGTCGTCGGTGCCGAAGTAGCCGACCTGGTAGCCGTCCTTGTACGGCTTCATCGGCGTGTCGTCGCCGAAGTCGTGGTTGTTGTTCAGGTCGACGGTGACCGTGCCGGCCGCCGGGTCGTACAGCACGCCCCAGCTGTCGGTGGTGTCGCCGTCGCGGTTGAGGTCGCCCTTCTCGTCGCCGCCGGTGGTCGCGGACTCCTTGAAGGTGCTGATCTCGTACGAGCCCGTCGGCGCCGTCCAGGTCTGGCCGCCGTAGGAGAACTCGGGCCCGGAGACCGGGGTGACCATCGGACGCCAGGTCGCGTCGCTGTCGACGATCGGGTCCGTCGAGGTCACCCAGTCGACGATCTTGCGCTCGCCGGTGGTGGTCTTCTGCAGCGCCGGGTGGCCGAGGTCCACGCCCGAGTCGAGGATGCCGATGGTGACGCCCCGGCCGTCCGCCTTCGGGTGCTCCTTGACGAAGTCGACGGCGCCCGTCTCGAAGGAGGGGTTGTACGGGTTCTCGGCGGGGGTGTTCTTGTTCGGGCCGCTGTAGCCGGCCGTCCCCCTGCCCGACGTGCTCTTGGCGGTGTCCGCGCTCGGCGTCGGGTCGTCGAGCGGGATCTCCCGCCGCAGGTCGATGGCGTGCACCGAGGACAGCTTCGCGGCGGCGGCGATGGCCGAGTCGGCCTTGGCGGTCGGGACGGTGGCGCGGACGTAGCCGAGCTTGTCGTAGCTGCGGCCGACGGAGCCGCCGCGCACCGCGTCCAGTTCCTCGGCGACCTGCTCGGTCTGCCCGGGTGCCGTCGCGATCATCATGGTGACGTTCTTGGCGCCGTCCGCCTTGGCCTTGGCGAGGAGGTCCGCGTCGTCCGAACCGAGCTTGGCGTTCGCGGACTTGACGGTCGGGTCGGTCCCCGCGGGGGTGTGGTCCGCGGCGAGGGCCAGGGGTATCGGCCCGGCGGCGGAGAGCGCGGCCACGAGACCCGCGGCGACGGCTATGCGGGCCACGCGTCTGGCGCCCGATATCGGGGCGCGGTGAGGGTCGGGGGTCATCGGCATCCCTTGTTGGTAAAGGAACGTGGGTGACGCGGCCGGAAACCGGAGATGGACCGGTTCTGACCGCGGCCGTCCGGATGTCGGGTCCGGGAGACCGCTCAGCTTTACCCAAGGGACATATGTTTGGGGAGAGTTGACCGAGACGGGATGGAGCCATGGCACAATCCCGCCATACGTCATCGGGGACTTAGTGGAGCAGGCCGGACATTTCTGTGAGCCGGCTGTGCGTTCTGCGCGTTCTGCGCGCGTAGTGGACGCCCTCAGCACTCACACGTGAGCACCCGGTGACGACGGACCCTCCCGCATCCGCCCGCCCGTTCCCGTGCCGGCCCCGGCCGACGCGGGTAACGTCCCTGTGTGCGCAAGAAGTTGAGGGTGGCGGCCTACGCCATCTGTGTTCGCGAGGGCAAGCTTCTGCTCGCCCGGGGACGGGATCGCGACGGCGCGCCCGAGTGGACCCTGCCCGGCGGCGGCATGGAGCACGGTGAGGACCCCTATGACACCGTCCTGCGGGAGGTGGAGGAGGAGACCGGCTATCTCGTCGAGCCCACCGCCCTGCTCGGTGTGGACTCCGTCCGCCACGCCCTTCGCGACAGCTTCGGCCGGGCCGTCGACCACCATGGCCTGCGGATCGTCTACGAGGGGCGGATCACGGGCGGCGAACTCCGCAACGAGGTCGACGGTTCCACCGACCTCGCGGCCTGGCACGAGCTGACCGCCGTACCGGAGCTCAGGCGGATCAGGCTCGTCGACACGGGGCTCGCGCTGTGGCGGGAGCGCCCCGCCGCCGGCCGGTCACCGCTCGCCGGCGGACCGTACTGACGCCTCCGGGACCCGTCTCGATACCCCGGAACATGAACGCGGAGTGACCGCCCTCCGGCCGTTCGGCGAGCGGTCGCGAACGCGCAAGGTGGCCCAAGATCGACGTACGGTGATCGGCGCTGCGCGTTGCCGCCGCGTTCACGCACAGGCCATCCCCGGTGCCAACGATCCAGAGCGAGCGGGGTGTTCGCTTCAGCGATCGTCCCGCGACCACTGCTGACGCGCTCGGACTCGGGGAGATCGCGCCATGTCGCGCATACGCTCTGTCGCCACGGCGGCTGCCATGAATCGTCGCGCTCTGCTCGCCGCCGCCGGGGCCATGTCCCTGACCGCGGGGGTCGGTTTCGCACTGCGGCCCGAGGAGAGCCAGGCCGCCGACCACACCGCCGGGCACGCCGCGCAGGGAGAGGCGCCCGTCGCCGTGTCCCGGCAGGCCCCGGCCGCCGCCTCCCTCGCCCCCTACACCAAGGGCACCACACTCGCCACGGTTGCCGCCGCGCGGAACAGCTCCGGGTACCGCCGGCTCGGCGACGGCCCCGGCTGGAGGCGTGTCGTGCGCAGCGAGCTGGCCACGCCCAAGTCCGGCCGGGCCGGCCGGCGTACGACGCTCGCCGCCTTCGTGCAGTTCACCGATCTGCACCTGATGGACAGCCAGCACCCGCTGCGGCTGGAGTTCCTGCGCTCCACCGACCGGCACGCCTGGCGGCCTCACGAGGCGCTGACCGTGCCCGGCGCGATCTCGCTGGTCGAGCGGGTCAACTCGCTGCGGGGCGCCCCCGTCACCGGCTCCCCGCTCCACTTCGTCATGACCACCGGCGACAACACGGACAACAACGCCAAGTCCGAGCTGGAATGGTTCATGAAGATCATGAGCGGCGGTCGCATCACCCCCAACTCCGGTGACCCGCGGCACTACGAGGGCGTCCAGAACAGCGGTCTGAAGCTCTACTGGCAGCCGGACTCCGCCGTCCGCGACGCCGACAAGCAGCTCGGCTTCCCGCACCTCCACGGTTTCCTGGCCGCCGCGATCCGCGAGGTGCGCAGCCCGGGCCTGAACCTCCCCTGGTACTCCACGGTCGGCAACCACGACGCCCTCCCGCTCGGCTGCTACGGACACGGCGACCCGTACCTCGCCGAGTTCGCGATCGGCGGCAAGAAGCTGATGGAGCTGTCCGCGGCCGAGGCGAAGAAGCTCCAGGACTCGATCAAGTACGCCAAGGACCCCAAGGGCGTGCAGTTCCGCGACCTGCTCAAGGCCCACGCCCGCGCCATGCACTCGGTCACCCCCGACGAGAAGCGCGCCCCCTACACCCCGGCGGACTACCTCAAGGCCCACCTCGACCCCGCGTACGCGGGCCGGGGCCCCGTCGGCCACGGCTACTCCTCGGCGAACGTGGACGCCGGCACCCAGTACTACTCCTTCCGCATCGCCGACGACGTCATCGGCATCAGCCTCGACACCACCGACCCGGGCGGCCACTACAACGGCTCCATCGGCACGGCCCAGCTGTCGTGGCTGGACAAGACGCTGCGCGACAACAAGGACTCCTACGCCGTCGTCTTCAGTCACCACACCAGCACGACGATGTCCAACACCCGTCCCGACCCCGCCCGCCCCGGCGAGCGGCGGCACAGCGGCAAGGAGGTCATCGCGCTGCTGAGCGGCCACCCCAATGTGCTGGCCTGGGTGAACGGGCACATCCACAAGAACCGCATCACCCCGCACGCCGCCGCCGGGGGCCGCTCCTTCTGGGAGATCTCCACCGCCTCGCACGTCGACTACCCCCAGCTCGCCAACATCATCGAGGTGGTGGACAACAAGGACGGCACGCTGTCCGTCTTCACCACGCTCATCGAGTCCGCGGCCCCGCACCGTACCGATGTCGCCGACCTGAGCCAGACGGGCCTGGCCGCCCTCTACCGCGAGCTGTCCTTCAACGCCCCCGGCGCCGACAAGACGCTCGCGGGCAACCCGTCCGACCGCAACACGGAGCTGGTCCTGAAGAAGGCCTGACCCCGCCCGGCGAGGCGAGGAGGCGGCGGCCCCGGGGCCAGTCCACCGGGACCGCCGCCGTCACCCGGGCGCTGCCGGACGCGGCCCCCCGGCCCAGGAGGGCCCCGGTCGTCGTCACACCGGGGACCATGCCCCTGACCTGCGGATCTTGGGCCGGGCCCACTTTCCGCAGCGCAGCCCCCACGCTCCGAGATCACCGAATTACGGTGTAAACCCATCTGACCCGGACATGAGACACGCCGTTCATCTCGATGAAACATCTGTGCCGCCTCATATCGGACAACCCGCAGTTCACGGGGATGGTTCGAGATGTGTGCAAGGCGGGTGGTCGCGTGCGACTCAGGCACCAACTGCGCGTGCTGTCGGTCTACGACGGTTTCTTCTCCGGGGGCGCCCGGATCCTCCACAGCGATGTCGTCCTGGGGCTGCAGGAGGGCGGTCAGCACCACCGTGTGCTGAGCGTCCACGCAGAGGTGCTCCGTGAGGCCACCCGGCAGGCGATGGAGGACGACGCCTGCTACCGCTCGCTGACCGCGGCCGGGGTGGAGGTCACCTCCCTGGGCCGCGTCTCCGGGCTTCCCGGGGGCCTGGACACCGACCCGACGCTGTTCACCGGGCCGGAGCTGGCATCGACCGCCAGGGCCATGGCGGGCGCCGACGTCATCCTGTCGCTCAAGGAGCAGCCGCTCGCGCTGCTCAACCAGGCGGGCCTGCCGCGCCGCCCGGTGATCGTCTCCCTGCACCGCTCGGACCCGGAGAACCAGGGCGGGGCGCTCGACGAGCTGAAGACCGCCATCGCCGACGGCAAGGTCGTGGCCTGCGTCTGCTGCGCCGAGTCGACCCGGGCCGCCTACGAGGCCGCCGGGATCCCGCCCGAGGTGCTGCACGTCATCCCGAACGGGGTCGATCTGCTGCGCTTCCGCCCCGACCCCGCGCGGCGGCTCCGGCTGCGCGACTCGCTTGGCATCCCGGACTCCGCGCCGGTCGTCGTCTTCGCGGCCCGCTACGACGCCATGAAGAACGTCCCGTTGTTCCTGCGCGCCGCCCGGGCCTGGCTGCGGCGGGAGCCCGACGGGCAGGTGCTGATGTGCGGCGCGGGCATGGCGGCCGGCCAGCCCGGGCTGCACGCCGACATCGACGCGGCGTTCGAGGGCGACCTGGCGCTCGCGGACCGGCTGCATCTGCTGGGCGTCCGGCGCGACATGGAGACCGTCTACGCGGCCGCCGATGTGGTGGCGCTGACCTCGGCCTGGGGCGAGGCGGCTCCGCTGTGCCTGATCGAGGGCATGGTGTGCGGCGCCGTTCCGGTCGCCACCGATGTCGGCGACAGTGCGGCGATCGTCGCCGGGCACGGCTTCCTCACCCCGCCGGACCCCGACGCGATCGCGGCAGCCTGGGCGGACGCCGTCGCCGCCCGCGCCGATCTCGCCCCGGTCCTCGAACGCAGCCGCGAGCGCTTCAGCCGCACCCGCATGATCGCCTCGTATGCCGCACTGATCGACCGGATCCACGCGGAGTCGTTCCGGCCGCCCCTCCCGGAGCCTCCGCTGTCCGAGCCGCTCTGACGGACCCGGCGCACGAGGAGGGGCCGCCCACGGGCGGCCCCTCCCCTCCCCTCCTGACGTCTGCCCCCCGCGCCCTACCGGGGCAGGACAATGACGTACGCGGCGGGATCGCGGTCCGCCGACGCCATCAGGGCCGTGCGGACCACCGTCGCCTGCTGCTCCGGCGCGTCCCGCAGCTTCTTCGGCGTGATGTGGACGACCGTGATCCCGAGCCGCTCCAGGTGCTCACGCTTGCGGGCGTACTCCGACCACAGCGCGTCGTCGTCCGGCCGGTCGCCCTGCCGCGGGGCGCGGGTGTCCAGCTCCACCGCCACGGCCTGTTCGGGCCAGTACGCGTCCAGGCCGCCCAGGTGAGGACCGCCCGGGAGCCGGAGATCCACGTTCCACACGGGGTCCGGGAGGCCGTGGTCGCGCACCATCCGGTACAGGCGGTCCTCCGCGATCGCCCGGCCCTCCGCCAGCAGCGAGTCCACCGCCTCCACCACATGCGGCCGGCTCAGCAGCCGCGCCTGGTTCAGCTCGCGTACCACCGCGGCCGGTTCGCAGTGGCCGCCGCGCACCGCCTCGGTCAGCAGCCGGCGCACCGCCTCCGCGTCCGGCAGCTGGGCCACCGCGTCGGCCAGTGCGCGCGGGACCGGCGCGACGGACAGACCGGCCACCACCCGGGGGGCGGGCAGCAGCGGGGTGCGGATCACCCGTGCGCAGCCGATGCTGCGCAGCCGCCGCGACCGCGGGACGAGGACGTCGATCTGCTTCAGGGCGGGCAGCGTGGGGGTGCAGGAGAAGCCGTGCAGTCCCAGCGCGGCCAGGCCCGTGATCATCGCGTCGGGGTAACGCACCGGCGCGTGCGGACCGTTCGCGCCCGGCTGTGACGGGACACCGGCGGCCGGGGTGCCGAGCGGTGAGCGGCTCGCGTAGAGCAGGACCGCGTGCAGTTGTTCCTCGACGGTCGGCGGCCCCTGGTGCAGGAGGAACACGCCTGGCAGGAACTGCTGCCAGGGGCCCCCTGGCCGGGAGTGCTCGATGGTCTCGGCGGCCGTCACACCGTGGGCACGCAGCTGAGCGGTGGTCAGCACCCGGCGCTGTGCCTCCGACAGATGACGGAGGGGGCGGGGGGAGAGCGGGGTGTTGTGGTTCATGACCCGGACGTTCCCGCGCCCGATCCGTCCGATAACCACTGTTACATGCTCGTCGACAAATCCGGACAATATGCAGCTAAAGTACGGGCGTTCGACTGCCGAAAGAGGCAGGTCCGGGCCGGGGGAAGGACGGGTTACGGGTTCCGATACTCGTATTTCGTAACTGTCGTTCCCCGGGCTCCCCGGCGCTCCCGATGGCTAGTGCTGTGGCCGGAAAGGTTTGCCGGGCGTCGCGAGCCGGTGAACCTTTCCGGTGGCAGCACTAGCGGCCGGCCTCCGCGTCGCACGCCTGACCGCGCAGGGCGCGCGCCAGGTCGTCACGTGCCTCCAGGACCAGCCTGCGCAGCGCCGGCGGCGCGTCCTCGTGCGCCGAGAGCCACGCGTCCGTCGCGGCGAGCGTCTCCGGCGAGTCCTGGAACACGGGGAACAGGCCCCTGACCACGTCCATCCCGATCTGGATGGACCGCTCGGCCCACACCCGCTCGATCGCCTCGAAGTACCTCGCCGTGTACGGCGCGAGCAGCTCTCGCTGCGACGGCTGGACGAAGCCCGCGATGGTCGCCTCCACGAGCGCGTTCGACAGCGCCTCCGACTCGACGACCTGCGCCCACGCCTGGGCCTTCACGGCCGCCGAGGGGCGCGCGGCCAGGCAGCGCACCTGGTGCCGCTTCCCGGAGGCCGTGTCGTCGCGGGCCAGCTCCGTCGCGAGCACCGACTCGTCCGCCGCCCCGTGCGCGGTCAGCGGCTGCAAAAACGCCCAGCGCAGCTCCTGGTCCACGTCCAGCCCGGCGAGCTGCGTGGTGCCGTCCAGCAGCGCCCGCAGCAGCTGGAGTTCGCTCTCGTCGCCGGCCACCGCTGCGAAGAACCGCGCCCAGGTCAGCTGGTGCTGACCGCCCGGCTCCGCCTGCCGCAGCTCGCGCAGCGCGCCCTGGGCCAGCAGCCGCTCGCCCGTCGTGCGCCACTCGGGCGCCGCGTAGTGCGTCAGCGCCGACTGTGCCCAGTTGTGCAGCATCTGGAGCACGCCGATGTCGGACTCCCGGCCGGCGAACCGCAGCACCAGGTCGATGAAGTCCCGGGCCGACAGCAGCGCGTCCCGGGTCAGGTTCCACAGCGCCGACCAGCACAGCGCCCGCGCGAGGGGGTCGGTGAGGGAGCCGAGCCGGTCCTTCAGGGTCGCGAGCGAGGTGTCGTCGAGGCGGATCTTGCAGTACGTGAGGTCGTCGTCGTTGACGAGGACCAGCTCCGGGGCCTCGGCGCCCGCCAGTTCGCCGACCACCGTCCGCGGACCCTGGACGTCGACCTCGGCGCGCGCGTACCGCACGAGCGCATCCCGCTCGGTGCGGTACAGGCCCACCGCGACCCGGTGCGGCCGCAGTTCAGGGTGCGATTCGACCGCCTCCTGGAGCACGGACAGCTCGGCGATCCGGCCGTCCGTGCTCAGCAGCACCTGCGGGGTGAGCGAGTTGACGCCCGCCGTCTGGAGCCAGGAGCGCGACCAGGCCGTCATGTCCCGGCCGCTCGTCTCCTCCAGGACGGACAGCAGATCGCCGAGGCGCGTGTTGCCGTAGGCGTTCCGCTTGAAGTAGCGCCGCGCACCCTCCAGGAACGCCTCCCTCCCGACGTACGCCACCAGCTGCTTGAGCACCGAGGCGCCCTTGGCGTAGGTGATGCCGTCGAAGTTGAGCTTGGCGTCCTCCAGGTCGCGGATGTCCGCGGTGATCGGATGCGTGGACGGCAGCTGGTCGGCGCGGTACGCCCAGGCCTTGCGGTTGTTGGCGAAGGTGATCCAGCCGTCGGTGAAGCGGGTCGCCTCCACCAGTGAGAAGGAGCCCATGAAGTCCGCGAAGGACTCCTTCAGCCACAGGTCGTCCCACCAGACCATGGTCACCAGGTCACCGAACCACATATGGGCCATCTCGTGCAGGATCACATTGGCCCGGCGCTCGTACGACGCCTGTGTGACCTTGCCGCGGAAGATGTACTCCTCGCGGAAGGTGACCAGGCCCGGGTTCTCCATCGCGCCGAGGTTGTACTCGGGCACGAACGCCTGGTCGTACTTCCCGAAGGGGTACGGGTAGTCGAAGTGGTCGTGGAAGAAGTCCAGGCCCTGCTTGGTGACGAGGAAGACGTCGTCCGCGTCGAAGTGCCTGGCCAGGCCCTTGCGGCACATCGCGCCGAGGGGGATCTCCAGTGTCGTGCCGTCGGCGAGGGTGCGGGTGTAGGTGTCCGTGACGTAGTGGTACGGACCCGCCACGACACAGGTGATGTACGTGGAGATCGGCTTGGTCTCCGCGAACCGCCACACCCCGTCGTGGTGCTCCCCGGCGCCGTTGCCCCACACCGTCCAGCCCTCGGGGGCGCGGACCTCGAAGCGGAAGGGGGCCTTGAGGTCGGGCTGTTCGAAGTTGGCGAAGACACGGCGTGAGTCGGCGGGCTCGTACTGCGTGTACAGGTAGACCTCGCCGTCCTCCGGGTCGACGAAGCGGTGCATGCCCTCGCCGGTGCGGGAGTAGGCGCACTGGGCGTCCACCACCAGTTCGTTCTCCGCGGCCAGGTCCTCCAGGAGGATGCGGGTGCCGTCGAAGACCTCGCCGGGGTCGAGGTCCTTGCCGTTGAGCGAGACGGCGGTGACGCCCGGGGCGATCAGGTCCGCGAAGCTCGCGGCGCCCGGCTCGGCGCAGCGGAAGCGGATCGTGGTGACCGAACGGAAGGTACGGGGCTCGCCGTCCGCGCTGCCGGGTGCCTCGCCCACGGCGGAGCGCAGGTCGAGCGATACGTCGTACCCGTCGACGGAGAGCAGGGCGGCCCGCTCCCGGGCCTCGTCGCGGGACAGGTTCTCACCGGGCACGGAGGGCACTCCCTGGGTCGGCTGGATCGACGGACAGGGACCGATCCTGCCATGAGCCCCTGACACCGGACACCGGGGCGCACCTCATGAGCGATTCCGGGAATGGGCGGGGCGGCCTGTGATGTTGCCCGGTAAACGACCGCGCTTCTAGGAGAGTCATGTCCGAGACCGTGACCGCTTCCGGCAAGACCCCCGTCGACTTCTGGTTCGACCCGCTGTGCCCCTGGGCCTGGATGACCTCCCGCTGGGTCCTGGAAGTGGAGAAGGTCCGGGACATCGAGGTCCGCTGGCACATCATGAGCCTTGCCGTGCTCAACGAGGACAAGCTGGACCAGCTGCCCGAGGAGTACCGGGAGATGCTGGCCACCAAGGCGTGGAAGCCGGTGCGCGTGGTGACCGCGGCCTGGCAGAAGCACGGCGACGACGTCCTCGGCCCGCTGTACACGGCCCTCGGCACCCGCTTCCACAACCAGGGTGAGGGCCCGACGCTGGAGGCCATCGCCGCGGCGCTCGACGAGGTCGGCCTGCCCGCGGACCTGATCGACTACGCCGAGCAGGAGGACTTCGAGTTCGACGCCGAGCTGCGCGCCTCGCACAAGGAGGGCATCGAGAAGGTCGGCCAGGAGGTGGGCACCCCGGTGATCGCGGTCCCGGGCGCCGACGGCGAGCAGATCGCCTTCTTCGGCCCGGTGGTCACCCCCGCCCCCAAGGGCGAGGACGCCGCGAAGCTGTGGGACGGCACTCTGGCGGTCGCCTCGGTCCCGGGCTTCTACGAGATCAAGCGCACCCGGACGAAGGGCCCGGACTTCAGCAACCTGTAGGACACCCGGTGCGGACCGCGCGGGCGTACGACCCCGGCGGCCCGCACCGCCGTGTTCACTCCAGGACGGGCACCCGGATGGGCCGGGCGAAGGGCTTCTTGTTCCCGCCGGTGCGCAGGTTGCGGCACTGTCTGCCGGTATCGGCGTCCAGCACGGCCGCGCACATCCGGAACTCGCGCACGGCCGCGCGGCCCAGCCGCTCCTCGAGCCAGGCCTGCTCGGCACGGTTGAGCACGCGATGGGGCTGATCGGCGTCACAGGTGTAGCAGTAGTCCATCGGCATCCGGCCACCATGCCCCGGAGCCCCCGCTACCGGAAGACCCCCGCGAGTCAGGTCCTCGCGGGGGTCTTCCCTTCATCCGCCTGCCGGTGAAACGGTGAGAAGACGATCACGGGCAGGACGCTTCACGCCGCCCTCAGGGGGCGAGCAGCAGCACGTCGGTCCGGGACCTGGCGGCCGCGTAGCGCCGGGCCACGTCCTGCCAGTTCACGACCTGCCACATGGCCTCGATGAAGTCCACCTTCTGATTGCGGTACTGCAGATAGAAGGCGTGCTCCCAGGCGTCGAAGACCAGGATCGGGGTGGCCGCCTGGCCGACGTTGCCCTGGTGGTCGTAGACCTGCTCGACGATCAGCCGGCCGCTGAGCGGCTCATAGGCGAGGACGCCCCAGCCCGAGCCCTGCGTGGTCGCGGCGGCCTTGGACAGCTGCGCCTTGAACTGCTGATACGAACCGAACGACTCGGCGATGGCGTCGGCCAGCTCGCCCACGCCGTCCTGCTCCAGCGGCTCCCCGCCGCCGTCACCGCTCATGTTCTGCCAGTAGATCGAGTGCAGGATGTGGCCGGAGAGATGGAAGGCCAGGTTCTTCTCCAGGCCGTTGATCGAGCCCCACGCTTCCTTGTCCCGCGCCTCGGAGAGCTGCTCCAGGGTGTCGTTGGCACCCTTCACATACGCCGCGTGGTGCTTGTCGTGGTGCAGCTCGATGATCTCGGGGCTGATCACGGGGGCGAGCGCGGCGTAGTCGTACGGCAGCTCGGGCAGCGTGTAGACGGGCATGGGGGTCCTCTCCTACCTCTTATTGCAAAGAGCTTGCAAGTACACGCTAGCAACAAAAAGAGCAGGGCGGGGCCGGGGCGGGCAAGAGGAAGGCCCCCACGTGTCGACGTGAGGGCCTTGCCGGTCGAAGGAGGGGACGGCGTCAGTCCCGGGCGCGTGCCCGCTGCCGGGCGTAGCCCAGCACGGCCAGGAACAGCGTCATGCCGCCCGTCGAGTACAGCTGCACCCGGGTGTCCGGCTGCCGGGCCATCAGTACGAAGATCGCCGTCATGCCCGCCAGCGCGACCCAGGTCAGCACCGGGAACGCCCACATCCGCACGACCAGCCGCTCGGGCGTCTCCTGTTCCAGCCGGCGGCGCATACGCAGCTGCGAGACCGCGATGAAGAACCAGACGACCAGGATCACCGCGCCGATCATGTTCAGCAGCCAGGGGAAGACGTCGTTCGGCCGCCAGTAGCTGAGCACGACACAGCCGAAACCGAACAGCGACGAGGTCAGCACGGCGGCCCGGGGCACACCGCCAAAGACCCGGCCCAGCGCCTTCGGGCCCTGGCCGCGCTGCACCAGCGAGTACGCGATGCGCGAGGAGCCGTAGATGTTGGCGTTCATCGCGGACAGCAGCGCGACCAGCACCACCACGCTCATCAGTCGTCCGGCGCCCGGAATGCCCAGGTGGTCGAGGGCCGCCACGTACGGGCCCTTCCCGACGACCTCCTTGTCGTGCCACGGGACGAGGGTGACGATGACCGCCATCGAACCGATGTAGAAGACCGCGATGCGCCACATCGCCGTACGGACCGCGCCCGCCACGCCCCGGACCGGATCCGGGGACTCCGCCGCGGCGATGGTGACGGTCTCCAGACCGCCGTACGCGAACACCGACGCGAGCAGTCCGATGACGAAGCCCTGGCTGCCGTGGGGCAGGAAGTCGCTGAGGTTCGAGGCGCCCGGGGAGTCGGTGCCGGGCAGCACCCCGGCGATCGCCAGCACGCCGAGCACCAGGAACAGCGTGATCGCACCGACCTTGAGCGCCGCGAACCAGAACTCGAACTCGCCGAAGTTCTTCACCGCGGCCAGGTTCGCACCGCAGAAGACGACCATGAACAGCGCCACCCACGCCCACTCAGGCGTCCCCGGCAGCCAGCCGGTCACGATCTTCGCGGCGCCGATGCCCTCCAGGCCGACGGCCGTGCACAGCAGCACCCAGAACGACCAGCCCGCGGTGAAGCCCGCCCAGGGGCCGATCGCCCGCTCGGCGTGCGCGGAGAAGGAGCCCGAGGAGGGATGGGCGGCCGACATCTCGCCGAGCATCCGCATCACCAGCATGACGAGCAGACCGGAGACGGCGTACGCGATCACGATCGACGGGCCGGCGGCGGCGATACCCGCGCCGGAGCCCACGAACAGTCCGGCGCCGATCACACCGCCGAGGGCGATCATCGACAGATGGCGCTGCTTCAGTCCGTGCGACAGGGCGACGCCGGTCTCCGGTGGTGTCTCGACGGTCGTGTGGGGCATGGGCGCCTCGTCCAATTGCAAGAGTCGGGCAAAAACCCCCACAGTCTGGGCAGCCTCTCCGCTCCGGCGGAGAAGCTGCCCACTATCCGGACGTCGGCTGTACGGAAGGTGAATCTCCCGTTACGCGGCGATCGTCGTGTAGTGCGAGGCGTCCCCCTCGATCACATAGCTCTCCTTGCCCTCCACGCCGACCGGGATGTCACCGGCGACGGTCACCCGGTTCAGACGGCGCGGCAGGCCGTCGTAGTTGTCGATGGCGTAGTGCTGGGTGATGCGGTTGTCGAACAGCACGAGCTGGTTCTCCGACCAGCGCCAGCGCAGGATGTTCTCCGGCCGGGTGACATACGCCTGGAGCAGGTCCAGGATCCTGCGGGACTCGGGCACCGACAGGCCGGCGATCCGCTGGGCGAACCCGCCGATGAACAGCCCCCGTTCGCCGGTCAGGGGGTGGACGCGCACCACCGGGTGGGCGGTGCGGTACCTGATCGAGGTGAACTGGGCGCGCTGGGCGGCCTTCTCCTCGTCGATCGCCTCGTCCGGCACCGCGTAGTCGTAGTCGTTGGTGTGCTCCGCCCACAGGGTGTCGGCGAGGCGGCGCAGGAGTTCCGGCAGGTCGCGATAGGCGGCCGCGGCGTTGGCGATCAGGGTCTCGCCGCCGTACGGCGGGATTGTGAGCGAGCGCAGGGTGCTGGCCTGCGGCGGATTGAGGACGAAGGTCACATCGGTGTGCCAGTGGTTGGCGCGGCCCCGCTCGCTGTCCACGGGCAGCACGTTCGGGGCGCCCTCGACGGCGGGCACCGTCGGGTGGGCGGTGGTGAGGTCCCCGAAGTGGCGGGCGAACGCCTGCTGGCCCTCGTCGTCGAGGTTCACCTCGTCGAAGACGAGCGCCTTGTGGACGTTGAGGGCCTCCCGGACGGCGGCGGCCGTCTCCTCGTCGAGGGGTTTGGAGAGGTCGACGCCGACGATCCGTGCGCCGATGTTCGCGGTGACCTTGTGGATCTCGATGGCCGGCATGGCGGGTCCTTTCAGACGGTGGCGAGGGCGGTCAGGCGGTGGCGAGTGCGGTCAGGCGGTGGCGAGTGCGGAGGTGCGGTCGGTGACGTACCGGTTGGCGGGCCGCGGGAGGCCGTAGCGCTCCCGCAGGGTCCGGCGCGGGCCGTACTCGGCGCGGAGCAGGCCCCGGGCGCGCAGGAGCGGGACGACATGCTCGACGAAGGCCTCCAGGCCGGAGGGCAGCAGCGCGGGCATGATGTTGAAGCCGTCGGCCGCACCCTGGGTGAACCATGTCTCGATGGCGTCCGCGACCTGCTCGGGCGTCCCGGCGAAGGTGAGGTGCCCGCGCCCGCCGCCGAGCCGTCCGATCAGCTGCCGCACGGTCAGCCGCTCGCGCCGGGCCAGCTCCACCACGAGCGTGTAACGGCTCTTGGCGCCCTCGATCGAGCTCTCGGGCGGGAGATCGGAGGGAAGTCCGGCGTCCAGGTCGAGGCTGCCGGGCTTCAGACGCAGCAGGTTCTCCAGCCGGTCGCGGCCGTGCTCGTGCACGATGTGCTCCTCGAGGACCCGCTCGTTCGCCCGCGCCTCGGCCTCCGTGGAGCCGAGCACCGGGACGATGCCGGGCAGCACCTTGATGTGGTCGGGGTCCCGGCCGGCCGCCCGGGTGAGGGACTTGAGGTCGGCGTAGAAGGCCTGCGCGCCGTCCAGCGTCTGCTGGGCGGTGAACACCGCCTCCGCGTACCGGGCCGCGAACCGCTTGCCGTCCTCGGAGGAGCCCGCCTGCACCAGCAGCGGATAACCCTGCGGCGAGCGCGGCACGTTGAGGGCGCCCTCGACGCTGAAGTACGTGCCCCGGTGCCGTGGCGGATGCAGCTTGGCGTCGTCGCCCCACACGCCCGCCGCCTTGTCGGCGACGATCAGATCGTCCTCCCAGCTGTCCCACAACTTCAGCGCCACGTCGAGGAACTCGGCGGCGCGGGCGTAGCGCTCGGCGTGCGCGGGCTCGTGCTCGGCACCGAAGTTGCGGGCGGCCTCGGCACCCGCGGTGGTCACGATGTTCCAGCCCGCCCGGCCGCCGCTGAGGATGTCCAGCGAGGCGAGTCTGCGGGCCAGGTTGTAGGGCGCGTTGTACGAGGTGGACGCCGTGGCGATCAGCCCGATGTGCTCGGTGGCCGTCGCCAGGGCGGTGAGCAGGGTGAGGGGCTCCAGGGCGCCGGAGGGGCGCTGCGCCACACCGCCCCACAGCTGGGGGCTGTCCGCGAGGAACAGCGAGTCGAAGGTGCCGCGCTCGGCGATCCGAGCGAGACCGACGTAGTGGGCCAGGTCCACATGAGCGTGCGGGTCGCTCTCCGGGAGCCGCCACGACGCCTCGTGGTGGCCGGTGTTCATCAGGAACGCGTTGAGATGCAGCTGACGGGTCATGCGGGATCCTCCGTGACGCCCAGCGCGGCGAGCAGCCGTTCCCGGTACGCGCCGAGGAGCGGGTCCCGGTACGAGCGCGGATGCGGGCGGTCGATGGTCAGGTCGAGGCCGATCCGGCCCCGGTCGAGGACGAGGACGCGGTCGGCGAGCACGATCGCCTCGTCCACGTCGTGGGTGACGAGCAGCACGGACGGCCGGTGGCGCTGCCACAGCTGCCGCAGCAGGCCGTGCATTCTGATCCGGGTGAGCGCGTCCAGCGCGCCGAACGGTTCGTCGGCCAGCAGCAGTTCGGGCTCCCGGACCAGGGAGCGGGCCAGGGCCGCGCGCTGGGCCTCGCCGCCGGACAGCTCGCCCGGCCAGGCCCGCTCCCGGCCTCCCAGGCCCACTTCGGCGAGGGCGGCCCGGCCGCGTTCGGCGGCCTCCTTGCCGTCCGTGCCCAGCAGGACGTTGTCCAGCACCCGGCGCCAGGGCAGCAGCCGCGAGTCCTGGAAGACCACGGAGACCCGCTCCGGCGCGGTGAGCCGACCGTCGCCGTCGACCTTGTGGTCGAGGCCGGCGATCGCCCGCAGCAGGGTGCTCTTGCCCGAGCCGCTGTGCCCGAGCAGGGCGGTGAACTGGCCGGCGGGCAGATCGAGATCGATGCCGTCGAGGACCTTGCGGCCGTCGTAGGACCGGGTCAGGCCCTGGATGCGGACGGCGGGGCGGGTCAGCTGCTCAGTGTGCGTCGCCACGACAGCACCCTCCGTTCGACGATGCGGACCGCGCTGTCGGAGGCCAGGCCGAAGATGCCGTAGATCGCCAGGCCGACGAGGATGACGTCCGTCTGGCCGTAGTTCTGGGCCTGGAACATCAGATAGCCGAGGCCGCTGGTGGCGTTGATCTGCTCCAGCACCACCAGACCCAGCCAGGAGCCGGTCACGCCGAGCCGCAGCCCGACAAAGAAGCCGGGCAGCGCGCCGGGGATCACGATCTGGCGGATGAACCGGTACCTCGACAGGCCCTGCACCTCCGCGAGTTCGACGAAGCGGCTGTCGATGCCGGACAGGGCGGCATGCGTGTTCAGATAGACCGGGACGTAGACGACGATGGCGATGATCGCGATCTTGAAGGTCTCGCCGATGCCCAGCCAGAGGATGAACAGCGGGATCAGACCGAGGGTCGGGATCGCCCGGTTGAGCTGCACGGTCCCGTCGATCAGTGCCTCACCGGTCCGGCTGAGTCCGGAGGCGAGCGCGAGCAGCACCCCGGCGGTCAGTCCGAGCGCGAAGCCGTAGGCGGCCCGCCGCAGCGAGGTCAGCACATCCGTGGACAGCGTGCCGTCGGTCCACAGACGGACCCCGGTCCTCAGAACCGTCCACGGGGCCGGGATCGCGGCCGGGTCCAGGCGGCCGGCGGCGGAGGCTGCGGCCCACAGGGCGAGGAGCAGAAGCGGGCCGAGGAGGCGGGCGGCGGGCAGCGGCCTGCCGGGGGCGAGACCGCGGCGCCTGCGTCGCGCGGGCGGAGCGGAGGGCGCCGCGGGTGCCGCGGCCGTGGTCGTGGTCGTCGTGGTCACGGCGCTCACCTCCGGTACTCCGCGGACACGGCCTTCGCCGCGAGGCCCTCGAAGCGCCGGTCGAAGAGCGAGCGGACGTCGAACTTCTTCACGAAGCCGCCCTCGGCCAGCAGATCGGCGGTCTCCTGCTCCCAGGCGATCGCCTCGTCCCAGCTCGGCGGGAACAACGGCTTGTTGGCGAGCCTGGTGATGGACTCGGCCTGGGCCAGGGTCAGGTTCTGCGTCCCGACGTAGAACTCCCGGTTCCAGAGGTCCGGGTGCTCCCACTGCCACACCTGGCCCTTCGCCCACTGCGGGATGTACGCGGCGATCGCGGCGGCCTTCGCGGGGTCGTTCAGCACCGGGGCGGGCGCCCACAGGAGATTGAGCAGGTCGACCACCTCGGTGGGGACCGTCCGGGCGCCCTTGGACGCGTACAGCTTCAGATACGCCGGCGCCTGGTTGTTGGCGAGCGGGGCGACGTCCACCTGGCCGGACTGCAACGCGGTGAGGAACTGGTTGCTGGTGAGCGGCACCAACTGGACGTCGTCGTACCTCAGGCCGGCCCTCTTCAGCGCGCGCAGCAGCACGACTCCCTGGGCCTGCCCCTGGGAGAAGGCGAGCTTCTTTCCCTTGAAATCCGCGACGGTGCGGATGTCGCTGCCGGGCTTCGTGGCGAAGAGATAGTTGGGCTTGCGGGTGATGTCGATCGCGACGATCTTTGCGTCGAAACCCTGATAGTGCGCCTGGATCGGCGGGATTCCCGCGTTGTTGGCGAGGTCGAGCGACTTGGCGCGGAAGGCGTTGATCACGTCCGGTCCCGCCCCGATGTTCACCCAACTCGACACGGTGAACGGCAGCGCGCGAAGGTGCGCCAGTTTGAACTGCAATTGCTGGACGTTCTGGTACGAGGCGATCTTCAGGCTCGTACCGGCCGGGACCCGGTCCGCGAGCGGGGCCGAGGAGGCCCCGGCCCCCGAGGTCCCGGCCGCGGCGCTGCTTCCCGCGCAGCCGGTCAGCCCGGCGGCACCGGCGGCGAGACCGAGCACAGAGGTGAGGAACAGACGCCGGTCGACACCGGACGCGGGCGGAGAAGGCATGGGAGGACTCCCTGGTTCACAGGACAGGCGTGACGTGACAGAGGAATTCCGGGCTCGACACAGCCCGGGAAAGGAAATCGCGGGGAGCGAGGAGAAGAGAAAGCAAAGGAAGGTGAAGGCGCCGCAGAGCATCGCCTGACGAGACGTCAGGGTGTCAATGTGTCAGCAACAAAGGGTGCGACAGATCATGCGCGGGCTCATGAACACGATGCTCCCGGCCCCGAAGAGGCGTGTCAACATTCCGAGTTTCTGAATTAATTCCGATCAGGTGGAGGCGCCCAGCGGATCCCTGTAGAGCACGTCCAGAGCCACCGAGCCGCCCGCCACGGCCAGTACGGAACCCGGGAAACTCGTCGGCAGGACCGCCGCCGCCCGGTCCGTTCCGACCGCCTCTCGCAGTGCCGACAGACAGTCCTCCCGGTGCATCACGCCGACCTCGGTGACCACGACCGTCTCCGGATTGAGCACGTCGAGCAGCAGCCCAGCCGCCCGCCCGGTCGCCCGCGCCCGGTCCACCAGCAGCCGTACGGCCGCCCGGTCGCCGGCCGCCGCCGCGGTGACCAGGTGCATCGGGTTCGCCCCGTCGATGACACCCGCCTCCCGGGCCCGCCGGCACAGCGTCCGCTCGCTCAGCTCGACCTGGAGGCAGCCGACGCGTCCGCAGTCGCACGGCTCGGTCCCGCCCGGTACCGGCAGATGGGAGATCGCCCCGGCCTGGGAGCGCGGCCCGTAGTGCACCTGGCCATGGGTGGCGAAGGCCGCGTCGACCACGTTGCCCACGAACAGATGCAGCACACTGCGGCTGCCGCGCGCCCGCCCGAACAGTCGCTCCCCGTTGACCAGGGCCCGCGCATGCCCGTCGATGTGCACCGGCAGCCCGGTGGCGGCGCCGAGCAACTCCCGCACGGGCACCTCCCGCCAGCCCAGCAGCGCATGTTCGACGATGGTCCCCGAGTCCCGGTCCACCCAACCGCCGGCCGCCACCCCCACCCCCAGGGGCGTGCCCGCCTCGCTGCCCGTGAGCAACGCCCGCAGCCCGTCGGCGGCCCGCGTCAGCACCCGCTCCGGGTCGGTGTGCTCGTGCGCGAGCCGCCGCTCGATCAGCACCCGCCCGCGCAGGTCCAGCAGGGCGACGGTGGTGTACGGCACCGCCACATGCACCCCGCCCACCACGAACCGGGAGTCGTCGAGGTCGACCGGTACATGCGGACGGCCCACCCCGCCCGAACGCCGGGGCGCCGCCGCCTCACGGATCAGCCCGATGTCGGTGAACCGGGCGCAGTAGTCCGTCACCGACGCCGGCGACAGC
This sequence comes from Streptomyces sp. NPDC052036, assembly GCF_040680495.1. Taxonomy (NCBI): domain Bacteria; kingdom Bacillati; phylum Actinomycetota; class Actinomycetes; order Kitasatosporales; family Streptomycetaceae; genus Streptomyces; species Streptomyces sp. NPDC052036. The sequence goes on from NZ_JBFAWW010000008.1 coordinate 247,525, forward strand.
CCGGTGAGCCGGGCGATGGTGCTGCGCGCCACCGGTCCGTGTTCCAGCACGGACCGCAGGACGACGCTCGCGTTGGTCCTGCGCCGGTCGCGGGCGGCTGCACGGGGCACGGGGGAGGGGGCGGGGAGGCTTGCGGTTCGGGGCATGGGGCTTCCTCAGGGAACGGGTCCGACACTGCGCCGTCTTCGAACACTGGAGGCGCGCCGGAGCCGCTCCGCCCGCCTCACAGCAGGGGGCGACAGGTGGCCGTGCCCTGGCGTCGCAGGTCGACATAGCGACGCGACGTGAGATTCCGGGCCTGGGCAACCATGGGCTCGAAGCTAGCAAAACGGTTCACCACTGCCCAGACGGCGACCGACGGGCGAGACGGGAGCCCTGAGGAGTGCCATGCGGTTGGTGAATCCCTACAGTTGCCCTCGGGCGGAGCCCACCAGTGTCACCGCCGTCACCTCAGTGACCGGAATCACGCCGCATCGTGTGTAAGCCCCGGTTTTTGTGCACAGCCCACCAACTCCCGGATCCGGCCTTTGTCGAGCGCTGACGGTGATCGGCTCACCGGCCCTGGGATAGCGTCACGGTGTCCCGAACCGTCCCCACCGCCGGAGTGAGTTCCCATGAGCACCGCCACCGCCACAGTTGCCCGCCCCGGCGAGGTCCTCGCCGACCTGCTGCCCGCCTCCCGCGTGCGTGACGTCGCCCTCGTGGTCGGCGGTGCCGCGCTCACCGGACTCGCCGCGCAGCTCTCGGTGCCCGTGCCGGGCTCCCCGGTGCCGGTGACCGGCCAGACCTTCGCCGCGCTGCTCGTCGGCACGGCGCTCGGCGCCCGCCGCGGCTTCCTGTCGCTCGCCCTGTACGCGCTGGCCGGTGTCGCCGGCGTGCCGTGGTTCGCCGGCGGCGGCTCCGGTGCCGCCGCCCCGTCCTTCGGCTATGTCCTCGGCATGCTGCTGGCCTCCGCCGCCGTGGGCGCCCTGGCCCGCCGCGGCGCCGACCGCTCGGTGCTGCGCACGGCCGGCGCGATGCTGCTGGGCGAGGCGATCATCTACGCGGTCGGCGTCCCGTACCTGGCGCTGGCCACCGGTATGTCCGCGCACGCCGCGATCGCGGCCGGGCTCACCCCGTTCCTGATCGGCGACGCCCTCAAGGCGGCCCTGGCGATGGGCCTGCTGCCCACCGCCTGGAAGCTCGTCAGGAAGTGACGTAACCGCACCATCCGAGATCCCGCGGTACGGGGGCCGGGCAGCACGCCCGGCCCCGCCGTTTTCGTACGGCACCCCCGAGCCCGGACCCCGTTCGTCCCCGGAAACACAGAAGGGCCCCGCGGCCTTACGCCGCGGGGCCCTTCCCTTACGCCTTGTGCTGTGGCCTTTCCGGTCGCAGCACCAGCTCACTCACCTGCTGATCAGGCGCCGACCTCGGCCCGCGCCTGCTCCGCGTCCACCGTGGCGTCGGCGGTCCGGCCGCCGCCCAGCTTCTGCTTCACCACGGCGATCACGAGCACGACCGCCGCCACGAGCAGCGACAGCAGCACCGTCTCGCGTCCGTCGTGCTCGGTGTCGGTCAGCATGTAGCCGAGGACGAACACGATCAGTGCGGCGGCGGCCCAGGTCAGGTACGGGTACAGCCACATCTTCACGACCAGCTTCTCCGGTGCCTCACGCTGGATGATCTTCCGCATCCGCAGCTGCGAGAAGCAGATGACCAGCCAGACGAACAGGGCGACCGCACCGCTGGAGTTCACCAGGAAGAGGAAGACGGAGTCCGGGAACTTGTAGTTGAAGAACACCGCCAGGAAGCCGAAGAGGACGGAGACGACGATCGCCGCCATCGGCACGCCACGGCGGGTGGTGCGGGCGAAGGCCTTCGGCGCGTCGCCGCGCCTTCCCAGCGAGAAGGCCATGCGGGAGGCCGTGTAGAGCCCGGAGTTCAGACAGGACAGCACCGACGTCAGCACGATGAAGTTCATGATCTCGCCGGCGTGCGCGATCCCGAGGGAGTCCAGGGCGGCGACGTAGGAGCCCTTGTCCTTGATCGACGGGTCGTTCCACGGCAGCAGGGAGACGACCACGAGGATCGAGCCCAGGTAGAAGACGCCGATGCGCCAGATGATGCTGTTGGTCGACTTGGTCACCGCACGCTGCGGGTCCTCGGACTCGCCGGCCGCCAGCGTGGCGATCTCGCTGCCCATGAACGAGAAGACGACGAGCAGCACACCGGTGAGGATCGCCCCGGGACCGTGCGGCAGGAAGCCGCCGTGCGCGGTCAGGTTGCTCAGTCCCGCCTTGTCGCTGTGCACGCCGGGCAGCACACCGAAGATGGCGAGGGCGCCGACCACGATGAAGGCACCGATCGCCACGACCTTGATCCCGGCGAACCAGAACTCGAACTCACCGTAGGAGCCGACGGAGACCAGGTTGGTCGCGGTCAGCACGATCATCACGATGAGGGCCCAGCCCCACTGGGGCACGGCGGGGATCCAGCTCTGGAGGATCTTGGCGCCCGCGGTGGCCTCCACGGCCAGCACGACCACCCAGAAGAACCAGTACAGCCAGCCGATCGAGAAGCCGGCCCAGCGGCCGAGGGCGCGGTCCGCGTGCGCGGAGAAGGAGCCGGAGGTGGGGTTCGCGGCGGACATCTCGCCCAGCATGCGCATCACCAGCACCACGAGCGTGCCGACGAGGGCGTAGGAGAGCAGGATGCCGGGGCCGGCGGTGGCGATTCCGCTACTGGATCCGACGAACAGGCCGGCGCCGATGACGCCGCCGATGGCGATCATCGACAGATGGCGGTTCTTGAGTCCGGCCTGGAGACCGCCGTCGGGTTCTCCGGCGGAGCCGGGAGCATTTCCGGCCTTGGTGGGGGTCGGCTGCGAGGTCATGAAGGAAATTTCCTTTGAGCCGGGTGTACGGGGATGTGGGGGACACACGCACGTACGAACGCGGGCCCCGTACGGGGGCGAGGGCGCCAGAAGTACGGGGGCTCATACGAGCGGTGTACGAGCCGGTCCAGTGAATCGGAGGCGAAGAAATTCGGAAACCTTTGAATCCGGATTGTTACTTGAGGTTTTCTTGAGCTTCAATGGTGTAGCTCACATCTATTTCGCCCGGAACCCCGCGAAGCCGACCGACGGCAGGCGTGACACACTCGGGTCATGCGCGTGTATCTCGGCTCCGACCATGCCGGCTTCGAACTGAAGAACCACCTCGTCGAGTGGCTCAAGTCCGCCGGCCACGAGCCCGTCGACTGCGGGCCCCACATCTACGACGCCCAGGACGACTACCCGCCGTTCTGCCTCCGCGCGGCGGAGCGCACCGCGGCCGACCCCGACTCCCTCGGCATCGTGATCGGCGGCTCGGGCAACGGCGAGCAGATCGCCGCGAACAAGGTGAAGGGGGTCCGTGCGGCCCTCGCCTGGAGCGAGGAGACGGCGTCCCTCGGCCGCCAGCACAACAACGCGAACGTCGTCGCGGTGGGTGCGCGCATGCACACGCAGGACGAGGCGACGAAGTTCGTCGAGACGTTCCTGGCGACGCCGTTCTCGGGTGACGAGCGGCATGTGCGGCGCATCGACATGCTCGCGGACTACGAGACCACGGGCGACCTGCCGCCGATCCCCGCCCACCACCCGCAGGACTGACCGCCCGCCCGGCGTCCGGGGTGCCTGAACCGGGGCCGGGGTGCCCCTGCGGCGCCCCGGCGTCCGGCGTGCCGATGATCTGAAAGGTGGGGCAAGGGTGCCGGAGGGGCACACGATTCACCGGCTGGCCGAGGACTACGCCGCACGGTTCGCCGGCGGCCCCGTCACCGTCTCCAGCCCCCAGGGCAAGTTCGCCGACGCCGCCGCCCTGCTCGACGGCGCCGCACTGCACACCGCCGACGCCCACGGCAAGCACCTCTTCCTCGGCTTCCGCGGCGGCGACTGGGTGCACATCCACCTCGGCCTGTTCGGCAAGGTCACCTTCGGCGACGCCCCCGCGCCCCCGCCCACCGACACGGTCCGCCTCCGCCTGGCGAACCCCGCCTCGTACGTCGACCTGCGCGGCCCCACCACCTGCGCGCTGATCACGGACGAGGAGAAGGACGCGCTGCACGCCCGTCTCGGCCCCGACCCGCTCCGCGACGACGCCGACCCCGCGGCCGCCTACCGCCGCGTCTCCCGCAGCCGTACGACCATCGCCGCGCTGCTCATGGACCAGAAGGTCATCGCCGGAGTCGGCAACGTCTACCGCGCCGAGGTCCTCTTCCGGCACGGCGTCGACCCCTACCGCCCCGGCAAGGACATCTCCCCGGCCGAGTGGGACACGATCTGGGCCGACCTCGTCGGCCTGATGCGCGAGGGCGTCCGCAACAACCGCATCGACACCGTCCGCCCCGAACACACCCCCGAGGCCATGGGCCGCCCGCCGCGCGTGGACGACCACGGCGGCGAGGTGTACGTGTACCGCAGGGCGAACCTGTGCTGCCATGTCTGCGGGGGCGAGATCCGCACCGCCGGTCTCGCCGCCCGCAATCTCTTCTGGTGTCCGGGCTGCCAGAAGAGATAGCCGCCCGGCCGGGGCCCGAACCGGCGCCGTCGGGACCGGGACCGGGCCGCTGCCGGTTGCGTCAGAACCCGTGCGGCAGCCAGGGCGCCACCGTCGAGCCGAACGCGAGCGACGCCTCCGCCAGCGCCCCCTGCCGCAGCTCCCTCACCCGTCCGGCCGCCGCCAGCGTCGTGAGCGACACCCCGCCCAGGTACGCCGACCCCAGCTCGCGTACCGACAGGGCGAGATCGGCGGCGTCCGTCGTGCGCGCACAGGACGCGCCCTTCGCGTCCCCGATGAGCCGCCAACGCCCCTCGTTCCACGGACAGAAGGCGTCCGCCACCTCGAACACCACGTCCACCGGCGCCTGATATGTCCGCGCCTGAAGCGCCGCGCCGACGTCGACGAGTCGTACGTAGAGCGCGTCCCGCACTCGCGGCGTGCACCGCCGGATGTCGGACACCAGATGCTGCCAGGCCTCGTCCACCGGCCGGCCGTGCACGGCCAGCGTCGTCGTCAGATCGATGCCGAACAGGAAACGCCACAGCGCCGCGTCCGTCGCCGGATCGAGCGCGGCCAGATCCGACAGGGTGACCGTGCCGTTGTGCCCGGTGACGCCCCAGTCGAGCCGGGTGCGAAAGCGCGTGTACCCCGTGATCTCGCCGTCCCGCTCGGCGACCACACACTGCAACGCCGACGCCCCGTCCCGTCCGCCCGGCGGGTCGAGCAGCGCCACCCGCTCCCAGCCGGGCTCCCGCGCCGGCATGCCGGGGCGGCCGGGCACCAGCCGCGCGTACACCGCCTCGCACGCGTCGAGGACGTCGGCGGGCGCCGCGTACCGCAGTCGTACGTCATCCGTGCCGGGCGGAACGGACAGGTGCACCCGGCTCGTGTCGATCTCCGCGCCGAGCTGGAAGGTCCCGACGCCGTACCCGAACCTGCCGTAGATCGCCGGCTCGGACGCGGTCAGCACCGCGAGCGGCTCGCCCCAGTCACGGATGTCGTCCAGCTGTCGGCGCATCATCGATGTGAGCACCCCGCGCCGGCGGTGCGTCGCCGCGACGCCCACCATCGTGATGCCCGCCGTCGGGACGGGGGCGCCGCCGGGGACCGTGAGGCGGAAACGGTACGCCCCCGCCGTGCCCACGCACACCTCTTCGTCCCATACGCCCAAGGAACGGTCGAAATCGGTGAGTTCCTTCAACAGCGCCTGCTCTTCGGCCGATTCCTCCGTCCCGCCGAAGGCCCGGACGAGATTGCCGTACCAGTCGTCCCACTCGTTCTGCCGCAGCACCCGCACGTCCGTCGTCATAGACCATGCCTACCAGGGCAATGCGGGACGAGCGAGTGGATTTCCCCCCGGTCACAAGGGCCCGGTTCCTGTGAAGTTGAGCGCTCGGACGGGGGACAAGTGGGACCTCCCGTGCCAAGCACCTGGTCCGATGGATAGGGTCCCGAATCAATGGCAGCAGGACGAGAGCGGCGCGGAGAGGCCGAGACGTTCACGGCCCGGTTGAGGAAGCAGTGGCACCGGGCCCGCACCGGCATGCGCAGATCCGCCGTGGACTACTTCCGCGGGGACGGCTCGGACTGGGTGGCGCTGGCCGGTCTGCTGCTGATGGTTCCCCTGATCGCGGCCACCACCCTGGTCGATCCCGTCTGGTGCTCGCCGGCCGTGCTCGTCCTGCCGATCGTCGCCGGCGGTCTGCTGCTGCGCCCTTCCAGCCTGCTCGGTCTGTACGCCGCGGCGGCCACCGCGCTGATCGTCGAGTCGGTCAAGCTCGGCCCGTACACGGAGGGCCCGTCCCGGGTCACCCCCGGGATCGTGCTCGTGGTCGCGGCCTGCGGGTTCTTCGGGCTGCTGATCGCGCAGTTCCGCAGCCGGGTCGGCGTGCCCTGGCGGCGCGGCGGCACCATGCTCTTCGACCTGCGCGAACGCATCCGGGTCCAGAGCAAGCTGCCGAAGCTGCCGCTCGGCTGGCACCGCGAGATGGCGCTCAGACCCGCGGGCGGACAGTCGTTCTCGGGCGACTTCGTGGTCGCGGCCCGCACGAACGGGGGCCGCACCCTGGAGGTCGTCCTCACCGATGTCTCGGGCAAGGGTATGGACGCCGGCTCACGCGCCCTGCTGCTGTCCGGGGCGTTCGGCGGACTGCTGGGCTCGCTCCCGCCGCACGCCTTCCTGCCCGCCGCCAACGGCTATCTCCTCCGTCAGGACTGGGACGAGGGCTTCGCGACCTCCATCCATCTGGTCCTGGAACTGGAGTCGGGCGACTACGAGCTGTACTCGGCCGGCCATCCGCCGGGCCTCCAGCTCAGCGCGGGCAGCGGCCGCTGGGAGGAGAAAGTGGCGGAGGGCCCGCTCCTCGGGGTCTACGACGGCGCCCAGTTCGACTCCGTGAAGGGCACCCTGCGCCCCGGCGATGTGCTGATGCTGTTCACGGACGGCCTGGTGGAGACGGCCGACCGCGACATCGTCGAGGGCATGGACCGCCTCATGGGCGAGGCCGACCGCTATGTGGCGGGCGGCTTCCGCGGGGCCGCCTGGCATCTGATCGAGGCAGTGGCGAAGGACGTCAACGACGACCGGGCGCTGCTGCTGATCTGCCGGGAGGGCCCGACGGCCCAGGCAGTGATCCGCTGACTCCGGTGACCCGCTGAACCCGCTCATCCACTGAATCCGCTCAATCCGCTGGACGCGGCGACACACGAAGACCGCCTCCGCGCCCGTGTCCCTGGCGCGGAGGCGGTCCTGTCCTCGATCCGGAAGCGGTCGGAGGCGGTGCGGGGGGTGCCTTCGTACGATGCCGGGCGGCGGGCCCTGCGCTCAGGCCGTCGCCCGTTCGCGGGCCAGCGCCGCCGCGTCCCTCTGGAACGCCCAGTCCATCCGCGGCTCCATCGCGAACCGGAACACCCGGCGCACCGGGGGCGTGCACAGCAGCGTCACCACCGCGCCCGCGAGCAGCGTCACGACCACCTCGCCCAGGGGCCGGTGCAGCCAGGCCGCGTCGTACCACCCCTGGTAGTCGGCGCCCTTCACGAAGAAGCCGTGCAGCAGATAGCCGTACAGCGTGCCCGCGCCCAGCGTCGTGAACCACATCTTCCGGCCCGGCACCCAGGCGAAGAAGCAGGCGGTGAGGAGCAGCGAGCAGCCCAGCAGCGCGAGCACCATCAGCGGGCCGCACCACCACGGCGCGCCCAACTCCTGTGCGCTGTCGCGGTGGTAGAACCAGCCCGGGTTCATCCGCGGTACCGCCCACCACGCCACGGCGAGCGCACCGGCGAACACCGGCACCGCCAGGATCCGCACGACGCGGCGCCGTACCAGCTGGAAGTGCTCTTGCTTCATGGACAGGCCGATGACGAAGAACGGCAGGAACTGCAGCACCCGCTGGAGGTCGAGGTCGTCACCGATGTCGGGGGAGACGGACGCCAGCATGGCGATCACGACGGCCAGCGGGACGGGGTGGCGGACCAGCTTCCAGAGCGGGGTGGTCATCCGCCAGATGAAGAGCGCGGCCAGGAACCAGGTCAGATACCAGGGGTCGAGCAGGCTGATCGGCAGGCTGGGCTCCCCGCCGACGGTGCGTTTGAAGAGGACGTACGCCGTCTCGAACACGACGTACGGCACCAGGACACCCGTCACCAGCCGCTTCAGCCGGTCGGGGCGCATGTCGAAACTGCGCGAGAAATAGCCGGAGATGACGATGAACGCGGGCATGTGGAAGGCGTAGACGCACATGTACGCCGCCTGCAGGACGTGGCTGCCGCCCTTCAGCGGTTCCCAGGAGTGGCCCATGGCCACCAGCACGATCGCCAGGTACTTGGCGTTGTCGAAGAAGGCGTCACGCTGCTTCGCGGGCGGCTCGGCGGGTTCTGCGGTACGCGGACTCGGGACTCCGTCCGCGGGGGACCGCACCGGGGGGAGGGGCGCGCGTGCGTGCGGTGCCGACGATGGGCCTGTTGCTCTTGAGGAGGACGAGGCGGCGTGGAACATCTGAGGCACCCTAGCGTTGTCTGCGGGCTCTCGTAAAACCCTGGATGCGAATATTGGTTATCCCCTGCGGGTACCCAGGATTCGATGGGTTGGGCATTGCGGCGGCGTGTTCTGCCACACACTGCTGATCACTCGGGGAAACGCTCGGAGTTCCGCCGATTTTCTTACCGCATACGGGTGTTGTGTCCACATTCATGCCGACTAAAGAGGGCATATCGCCCGCGGGTGACTCTGGCGGAATGTCTGAAGATGGCGGCCGTGAACGGGACATGAGGAAGACATGAGAGGGTTATTCGAATTACCTGCGAACGCGATGTGTGGGCATGGAAACGATCGGAGGTAATTCCTGCCGGGCATCCCCCGAATTGCTGTGCGGGAACCCCGAGTTAACGATCGTTCGGCGATGCGCTCGCGCGGCCCGCGCGGCTGAGGGGACCGACGATGCCTCACGGGCCGCATAGGGCGGGCCTGTTGGTGGCACCATGGTTCTGGCGGGGGTGCGAGGGGTTGGCGCCCCCGGGCCGGGAGAGCGGACCGACCGAGGGTGTGATCAGTTGTGGCCATTTCACTGTCAGTGGTGCTGCTGTTGGCGATCATCCTGGTGGTGTTGATCCGAGGGGGCTCGATCAAGGCCGGTCCGGCGATCGTGGCGATCCTGTTCGGCTTCTTCCTCGCCTCGACCGGCATGGCCCCGTCCATCAGCCGCTTCCTGAACTCGATAGCGGAGACCATCAACTCGATCAGCTTCTGATCGATCAGGTTCCGACCGGACGCGGCAGGCGCGGCCCCGCCGGACGCGCTCCGCTCCATCCGTCGTGCGGAGCCGATCGGAGCCGCCCCCAGCCGGTCGGCCCCGGCCCGGACCCGCCCTGTACCGTCACCTGACGTCTGTACGGGATTCCCTGGTCAGAGGAGCGACGCATGGCACCGGTGATCTCGAACCACGGGCCGTCGCGGCCGGTGAGCCCGGCCCGGGCGTCGGCGTACCTCGTCGTGTTCGTGCTGATCGGGATGGGGCTGATGGCCTTCGGCGGCTACCAGGCCGGCCACGCCCTCGGTCTGCTGGGCGAGCCCGGCAGGCTCACCGTCGCCTCCTGCGCGGAGGCCGGCCGGGTGAAGCCCGAGATCCGCTGCACCGGCACCTTCCGCCCGGACGGCGGCCGCTCCCTCGACCCGGCGGCCCATATCGTCGTGAACCCGTCCCTGGCCGCGGGGGAGAGCATCCGCCTCGACCGGGTGCACACCGGCTCCTATGTGCGGATCAGCCCGGCCCGCGCCGAGGGGTACGCGGCGCTGACCCTGTTCGGGGCGGCGCTGTTCGCCTTCGGAGGGGCCGGATTCGCCTCCCGGACGAACCCCTCCGGCCGACCCGAGTTCCGCGCCGGCCCCACCGGCAGCGCAGGGCTCCGCGTCGGGCAGGCAGGGGTCGTTCTGCTGCTGGGCGCGGGGCTCTGTCTGATCATCGCGTTCCTGAGCCCGCTGCTGGGCGGCGACTGAGCCGCGTAGCCGGTCCGGAAGACGGCGCGCATGCGCCCCTGCCGACCTGCCGAGACGCCGACCTGGACCGAAGAACAGCCGGGCCGGCTCCACCTCATCCGTCCTGCTGCCGCCGTCTGCGGCGCAACCCCCCGGCGCCGACGACGGCGAGGAAGAAAGTGCCGCCCACTGTCAAAGGGAGGCGAGCGGCGAACGGCCCCAGAGGGGGTCGTTCAAGGAAGGCCCGATCGAACGCAATTCCGATCAGGGCGGCTGCCAGCGTGATCGCCCATAAAAGCAGTACGAGCAACCATGCGCTCCGGCTGCTCAGCCAGGAAGTCATCGGATCATCATGCCCCGACGTACCGCCGACCGCAGCCCCCTCGCCGACCCGGATGCGCCACGAACGGGCACGCGGCGGGCACGCAAGGGCGGATCAAGGTCCGAAACGCATCAGGGCCAGACAGAGGATCAACCCTCCGACCTGGCCCTGAGCCATACAGAGCGGGCGACGGGAATCGAACCCGCGTAGCTAGTTTGGAAGACTAGGGCTCTACCATTGAGCTACGCCCGCAACGGACGCGCCGCAGGTCAGTGACCGCGGCACAGGAGGCATCGTAGCGGGTCGCCCGCCCCGTAGGCCAACGCGTCGGTCCGTGCCGCCGCCGGTCGGCAAAGCGGCCGACGTGGCCTGTTCGGGCATGTACCCTACGTGTCGCACCAGACGGGGTGTGGCGCAGCTTGGTAGCGCGTCCGCTTTGGGAGCGGAAGGCCGTGGGTTCAAATCCCGCCACCCCGACCAACCGGCAGGCGCCGTCCGGCCCCGCCTCGCATGATCGCCTTTTGGGGCGCCCCGCGGCTCCGGTTACTATGCAAGCTGCGCGCCCGTGTGTCTGCACTGCCATGTCTCTCAGGCAGGGGCCCGCTGATCCGCCGAAGGCAGCGCCCGTCAGGGCGCGGCAACTCGGCAGAACCCGCAGAACCCCAAGAAGTCAGCCACAAGGAGACCGAACCGTGAAGAGCGCCGTCGAGACCCTGAACCCGACCCGGGTTCGGCTCACTGTTGAGGTGCCCTTCGAGGAGCTCAAGGACAGCCTCGACGCGGCGTACAAGAAGATCAACCAGCAGGTCACGGTGAAGGGCTTCCGCAAGGGCAAGATCCCGGCCCGCGTCATCGACCAGCGGTTCGGCCGCGGTGCGGTGCTGGAGGAGGCCGTCAACGACGCGCTTCCCAAGTTCTACACCGAGGCGGTCAACGAGGCCGAGCTGAACCCGCTGGGCCAGCCCGAGGTCGACATCAAGGAGCTGAAGGACAACGAGGTGCTGTCCTTCACCGCCGAGGTCGACATCCGCCCGACCATCGAGATCCCGGACTACTCCGGCATCGAGGTCGAGGTCGACGCGGTCGAGGTGACCGACGAGGACATCGAGAAGTCTGTCGAGCAGCTGCGCGAGCGCTTCGCGTCGACGACCCCGGTCGAGCGCGCCGCCGAGGACGGCGACGTCGTCACCATCGACCTGGAGGCCAAGGTCGACGGCGAGGTCCTGGAGGACGGCGTCGCCAGCGACGTCTCGTACACCATCGGCTCCGGTGAGCTGCTGGACGGTATCGACGACGCCGTGAAGGGCCTCTCGGCCGGCGAGTCGGGCACCTTCGCCTCCGAGCTGAAGGGCGGCTCGGCGGCCGGCCAGGAGGCCGAGGTGACGGTCAAGGTCACCCAGGTCGCCGCCCGTGAACTGCCGGAGCTGGACGACGAGTTCGCGCAGCTCGCGTCCGAGTTCGACACGCTGGAGGAGCTGAAGGCGGACAGCCGCAAGCGCCTCGCGAACATGAAGCAGTACGACCAGGCCACCCAGGCCCAGGAGCGTGTCCTGGACAAGCTGCTGGAGCTGGTCGAGGTCCCGGTCCCCGAGAAGCTCCTCGAGGACGAGATCAACACCCGTAAGCACAACCTCGAGCACCACCAGCTCGGTCAGATGGGCCTGACCCTCGACCGCTACCTGGAGATCCAGGGCAAGACGGCCGAGGAGTTCGAGACCGAGACGCGCGAGGCCGCGGTCAAGGGCATCAAGACGCAGTTCGTGCTCGACGAGCTCGTCAACAAGGAGAAGCTCAACGTCAACCAGGAGGAGCTGACCGAGCACCTCATGCGGCGTGCGGCCTCCTCCGGCATGTCCCCCGACCAGTTCGCCCAGGCGGTCGTCGAGGGCGGCCAGGTTCCGATGCTGGTCGGCGAGGTCGCCCGCGGCAAGGCCCTGGCGGTCGTCGTCGAGGCCGCCACGGTGAAGGACACCAACGGCGAGATCGTCGACCTGGACGACGAGGACGAGGCGGAGGGCTCCACGGAGACCGCTGAGGCCGCCGAGGCCGCCGAGGCCGCCGAGGAGAAGCCGGAGGCGTAACCCTCCTGGACCACCGGCCCCACTCTCGCTGGGGCCACCGGCCACCGACGGGCCCCGGGACGCACCACGCGTCCCGGGGCCCGTCTCCATAGGCCGCCGTAACCCGCCATGAACCGCCGCGAGGGGGACCGCGCCCCCGTGGCCGCAAGGGGCCCGAGCGGCCCCGGGCGCGGCCGATCGGAGGCGGCCCACAGCCGTCGGGGCTACCGTGATCTCACAGGGGTCCGGGGCGCGGTTCGTGACGGCCGTCGGCCACCGGTCACCGCACAGCCAACCTCCATGCGCTGACAGCGAACACCCGCGGAAGCGGGATGGCACCCGACTGCCTGCGCGTTAGGGTCCATGAATACGAGGGCAGGGGAGTCCCCGAAGCCGCCCCGCAGGGGGACGCGCGGGGTCCCACGCCCCAGCAGAACACGTGAGACGGCTCCGCGCCGTCGTAAGACGAGCAGGTGGATACGTGACGAATCTGATGCCCTCCGCCGCCGGCGAGCCTTCCATCGGTGGCGGCCTCGGTGACCAGGTCTACAACCGGCTGCTCAACGAGCGGATCATCTTCCTCGGCCAGCCGGTGGACGACGACATCGCCAACAAGATCACCGCACAGCTGCTGCTCCTTGCCGCCGACCCGGACAAGGACATTTACCTGTACATCAACAGCCCTGGTGGTTCCATCACGGCGGGCATGGCGATCTACGACACCATGCAGTTCATCAAGAACGACGTGGTGACGGTCGCCATGGGCATGGCGGCCTCCATGGGCCAGTTCCTGCTCAGCGCGGGCACGCCGGGCAAGCGCTTCGCCCTGCCCAACGCCGAGATCCTGATCCACCAGCCCTCGGCCGGCCTCGCCGGCTCCGCGTCGGACATCAAGATCCACGCCGAGCGGCTGCTGCACACCAAGAAGCGCATGGCAGAGCTCACCTCCTTCCACACCGGCCAGTCGGTCGAGCAGATCACCCGTGACTCGGACCGCGACCGCTGGTTCGACGCGGAGGAGGCCAAGGTGTACGGCCTGATCGACGAGGTCATCACCACTGCTGTCGGCATGCCGGGCGGCGGAGGCACCGGGGCAGGCTCGTAAGGGCTCAGCGGGCCTCGTACGGCCGGTAGAGACTCCTGGCGCAGCCGGGGGTCCCAGGCCGCCCGGTAGGCCCGTGACGGCCCCACCGGGCCCCGTAACGGCCCCAGCGCCCCTCAGCCCCCAGCCACCGCCTCAGCCCTTCTCAGGAGACATCGTGAACGACTTCCCCGGCAGCGGCATCTACGACCGCGCGCGCGCCGAGTACACCGGCCCCTCGGCCGAATCCCGTTACGTCATCCCGCGCTTCGTGGAGCGCACCTCGCAGGGCATCCGCGAGTACGACCCGTACGCGAAGCTCTTCGAGGAGCGCGTGATCTTCCTGGGCGTCCAGATCGACGACGCCTCGGCCAACGACGTCATGGCGCAGCTGCTGTGCCTGGAGTCGATGGACCCCGACCGGGACATCTCGGTCTACATCAACAGCCCCGGCGGTTCCTTCACCGCGCTCACGGCCATCTACGACACGATGCAGTTCGTGAAGCCGGACATCCAGACGGTCTGCATGGGCCAGGCGGCCTCCGCCGCCGCGGTGCTGCTGGCCGCGGGCACCCCGGGCAAGCGCATGGCGCTCCCGAACGCCCGTGTGCTGATCCACCAGCCCTACAGCGAGACCGGCCGCGGCCAGGTCTCCGACCTGGAGATCGCCGCCAACGAGATCCTCCGGATGCGCTCGCAGCTGGAGGAGATGCTGGCGAAGCACTCGAGCACGCCGATCGAGAAGATCCGCGAGGACATCGAGCGCGACAAGATCCTCACGGCCGAGGACGCCCTGTCGTACGGCCTGATCGACCAGATCATCTCCACCCGGAAGATGAACAACAGCTCGGTCCGCTGAGGCGTATCACCGCCGGACCCGTATCTTCTGCCGCCCCTTGGCACGGTTTGAAACGGTGCACGTCAAAGTGAACCGTGCCAAGGGGGGCCCGAACGGGGGGCCCGGCAAGGTACCGTCGGACATAAGGCAGCACCAGGAGCCGCTGGACGTAAGGCGTCTCCCAGGCGAAGGGGAAGCACACCGTGGCACGCATCGGTGACGGCGGCGATCTGCTCAAGTGCTCGTTCTGCGGCAAGAGCCAGAAGCAGGTCAAGAAGCTCATCGCAGGCCCCGGTGTGTACATCTGCGACGAGTGCATCGATCTCTGCAACGAGATCATCGAGGAAGAGCTCGCGGAGACGAGCGAGGTGCGCTGGGAGGAACTCCCCAAGCCCCGCGAGATCTACGAGTTCCTCGAGGGGTACGTGGTCGGCCAGGAGGCAGCCAAGAAGGCCCTGTCCGTCGCGGTGTACAACCACTACAAGCGGGTCCAGGCCGGTGAGAACGGCGGGGCCCAAGGCCGCGACGACGCCATCGAGTTGGCGAAGTCGAACATCCTGCTGCTGGGCCCCACGGGCTCCGGCAAGACGCTGCTCGCCCAGACCCTGGCCCGCATGCTGAACGTGCCGTTCGCCATCGCCGACGCGACGGCGCTGACGGAGGCGGGTTATGTCGGCGAGGACGTCGAGAACATCCTCCTGAAGCTCATCCAGGCCGCCGACTACGACGTCAAGAAGGCCGAGACGGGCATCATCTACATCGACGAGATCGACAAGGTGGCCCGCAAGAGCGAGAACCCCTCGATCACGCGCGACGTCTCCGGCGAGGGCGTCCAGCAGGCCCTGTTGAAGATCCTGGAAGGCACGACGGCGTCGGTGCCCCCGCAGGGCGGCCGCAAGCACCCGCACCAGGAGTTCATCCAGATCGACACGACGAACGTGCTGTTCATCGTGGGCGGCGCGTTCGCGGGCCTGGAGAAGCTCATCGAGTCCCGGGCCGGCGCGAAGGGCATCGGCTTCGGCGCGACGATCCGCTCCAAGCGCGAGCTGGAGTCCAAGGACCAGTTCGAGGACGTCATGCCCGAGGACCTGGTGAAGTTCGGGATGATCCCGGAGTTCATCGGCCGTCTCCCGGTCATCACGTCGGTCCACAACCTCGACCGCAAGGCCCTCCTGCAGATCCTGGTGGAGCCGCGCAACGCCCTGGTCAAGCAGTACCAGCGGCTGTTCGAACTCGACGGTGTGGAGCTGGACTTCGAGCGCGAGGCCCTGGAGGCCATCGCGGACCAGGCCATCCTCCGCCAGACGGGCGCCCGCGGTCTGCGCGCCATCATGGAGGAGGTCCTCCAGGCGGTGATGTACGAGGTGCCGTCCCGCAAGGACGTGGCCCGCGTGGTCATCACCGCCGACGTGGTCCTGTCGAACGTGAACCCGACCCTGATCCCGAGGGACGCCCGCGGCCGGGGACCGGGGGAGCAGAAGACGGCGTAACCACCGTCCGGGTCGTCGGACGTGGAAGGGGCCCCGGCCGATCGGCCGGGGCCCCTTCCACGGTGCGATCGTCGCCGTCGTGTCCTCGGCGACGCGTCAGGCCTTGACGCGCACGTCGTCGCGGAGCTTGGCGGCGAGGTCCGCCGTCTCGTCGACGGTGCCCCCGTGGCCGGCGGTCAGGGAGGCGAAGCTGAACGCCGTGACGTCGGCCACGGTGCTGTGGTCGCCCCAGATGCAGATGGGCATGGTGAAGCTCTTCGCGGTACCGCTGCCCGACGCCTCGTCGTTCTCGAACTGGGCCAGCTGGCACTTCATGATGGCGCCGGAGAAGCCGGACGGGTGCACCGTCTCCGGGCTGCCGAGCAGCTTGCCCTTGTCCGTCTTGTCCTTCTGGGACTCCGCCTTGATCTTGGTGAACATGGCATCCACGACGGCCTCGGGGTTGTCGATGGTGCCGTAGACGCCACCGAAGGTGAGGTTCTTGACCGAGAGACCCGTCCCCTTCTCGTATCCGGCGCTGACGTCCTTGGGGTTCTTCACCCCCCACTTCTCGAACTCTGCGAGGTCGTCGTCGCTCATGGCGTCCGGGAAACCGCTGCTGTCCGCCTTCTTGTAGGTGCCGCCGACGACCGTCGCCGGCGTCGTCAGCTTGTGCGGGCCGTCGTCGGCGACCGAGCCGCCACTGCCGCCGAGCACCAGATACGCGCCCACCGCGATCGCCGCCACGACCGCCACCGCCGCGACGATCAGCACCGTCTTCTTCTTGCCGCCGCCCGGCGCCGGCGGCTGCGGTACGCCGTAGGACTGCTGGCCGTACGGAGGCTGCCGGCCGTACGGCGGCTGACCTTGGGGCTGGGCCGGAGGCTGGCCGTAGGGCTGGGGCGCGGGCGGCTGCTGGGCGTACGGGTTCTGCTGGGGCGGGACACCCGGCGGGGCCTGCTGGGGATAGCCGTAGCCGGGCTGGGGCGCCCCCGGCTGCTGGCCGTAGGGGCCCGGCTGACCGTACGGTCCGGGCTGCTGGGGCGGTCCGCCGTACGGGCCCGGCTGGTTGCTGCTCATCGTCTGGGTTCCCCTCCAGATGCTTATGCGTATCCGACATCCTGACGCAAGCGGAGGGACACGACGGGGCCGGGGGGGGCGCACCGTCACCGAAGAATCCCGTTTCGGGACGGGGCCGTGACACCTCTAAACTGACTCCGTGACCGACAACGCTCAGCAGCAGCCAACAGCGCCCGCCACCGAACTGCCGACCCAGTACGCGCCGGCCGACGTAGAGGGGCCGCTGTACGAACGCTGGGTAGAGCGAGGTTACTTCGAGGCGGACGAGAAGAGCGACAAGCCGCCGTACACCATCGTCATCCCGCCGCCGAACGTCACCGGCAGCCTGCACCTCGGGCACGCGTTCGAGCACACCCTCATCGACGCCCTGACCCGCCGCAAGCGGATGCAGGGCTACGAGACGCTGTGGCAGCCCGGCATGGACCACGCCGGCATCGCCACGCAGAACGTCGTGGAGCGGGAGCTGGGCAAGGAGGGCAAGTCGCGCGACGACCTCGGCCGTGAGGCCTTCGTCGAGCGCGTCTGGCAGTGGAAGGCCGAGTCCGGCGGACAGATCTCCGGGCAGATGCGCCGCCTAGGCGACGGTGTCGCCTGGTCCCGTGAACGCTTCACCATGGACGAGGGGCTCTCCCAGGCTGTCCAGACCATCTTCAAGCGGCTCTACGACGACGAGCTGATCTACCGCGCCGAGCGCATCATCAACTGGTGCCCGCGCTGTCTGACCGCGATCTCGGACATCGAGGTCGAGTACCAGGACGACGACGGCGAGCTGGTCTCCATGAAGTACGGCGAGGGGGACGACACCATCGTCGTCGCCACGACCCGTGCCGAGACCATGCTCGGCGACACCGCCGTCGCGGTCCACCCCGGGGACGAGCGTTACCAGCACCTGATCGGCAAGCTCATCAAGCTGCCGCTGACCGACCGCTCCATCCCCGTCGTCGCGGACGAGCACGTCGACCCCGAGTTCGGCACCGGCGCCGTCAAGGTGACCCCGGCCCACGACCCGAACGACTTCGAGATCGGCCAGCGCCACGGCCTGCCCGCCATCACCGTGATGGACGAGCACGCCGTCATCACCGTCCACGGCCCCTTCCAGGGCCTGGACCGCTTCGAGGCCCGCTCGGCCATCGTCGCCGCCCTGCGCGCCGAGGGCCGGATCGTCGCCGAGAAGCGGCCCTACGTCCACTCCGTCGGCCACTGCTCGCGCTGCAAGACCACGATCGAGCCGCGTCTGTCCATGCAGTGGTGGGTCAAGGTCGGCCCGCTCGCCAAGGCCGCCGGTGACGCGGTCCGCGAGGGCAAGGTCAAGATCCACCCCCAGGAGATGGAGAAGCGGTACTTCGACTGGGTCGACAACCTCCACGACTGGTGCATCTCGCGGCAGTTGTGGTGGGGCCACCGCATCCCGGTCTGGTACGGGCCCGGCGGCGAGGTCGTCTGCGTCGGTCCGAACGAGGAGCCCCCCACCGGCGAGGGCTGGCACCAGGAGACCGACGTCCTCGACACCTGGTTCTCCTCCGGCCTGTGGCCGTTCTCCACGCTGGGCTGGCCCGAGCAGACCGAGAGCCTCGCGAAGTTCTACCCGAACTCCGTCCTGGTCACCGGCTACGACATCCTCTTCTTCTGGGTCGCCCGGATGATGATGTTCGGCCTGTACGCGATGGACGGCACCCCGCCGTTCCACACCATCGCCCTGCACGGCATGGTCCGCGACCAGTTCGGCAAGAAGATGTCGAAGTCCTTCGGCAATGCGGTCAACCCGCTGGACTGGATGGACAAGTACGGCTCCGACGCGCTGCGCTTCACCCTGGCCCGCGGCGCCAACCCCGGTGTCGACGTCCCGATCGGCGAGGACTGGGTCCAGGGCTCCCGCAACTTCGCCAACAAGATCTGGAACGCCACGCGGTTCGCCCTGATGAACGGCGCGACGGTCGAGGGCCCGCTGCCCGAGGCCTCGCGCATGTCGGCCACGGACCGCTGGATCCTGTCCCGGCTGAACTCGGTGGTCGCCGAGGTCGACGCGCTCTACGACGACTTCCAGTTCGCCAAGTTGTCCGACGCCCTCTTCCACTTCGCGTGGGACGAGGTCTTCGACTGGTACGTCGAGCTGTCCAAGACGACGTTCCAGGCGGGCGGCGAGCCGGCCGAGGTCAGCAAGCGCGTCCTCGGCGAGGTCCTCGACGTCACGCTGAAGCTGCTGCACCCGGTCGTCCCGTTCGTCACCGAGACGCTGTGGACCACCCTCACCGGCGGCGAGTCGGTCGTCGTCGCCGAGTGGCCCAAGGACAGTGGCTTCCGGGACGCGGCCGCCGAGCGGGAGATCGAGACCCTCCAGTCGGTCATCACCGAGGTCCGCCGCTTCCGCGCCGACCAGGGCCTGCAGCCCGGCCAGCGCGTCCCGGCCCGGCTGAGCCTCGACGGCACGGCGCTCGCCCCGCACGAGGCCGCCATCCGCCAGCTGCTGCGGCTGCAGCCGGAGGGCGAGGGCTTCACGGCCACGGCCACCCTGCCCATCGCGGGCGCCACGGTCGCGCTGGACCTGTCCGGCACGATCGACGTGGCGGCGGAGCGCAAGCGGCTCGCCAAGGACCTGGCCGCGGCGGAGAAGGAGCGGCAGCAGGCCGAGGCCAAGCTCGGCAATGAGGCCTTCCTCGCCAAGGCGCCGGACCAGGTGGTCGACAAGATCCGCACCCGGCTCGCCAAGGCGCAGGAGGACATCACGCGGATCCAGGCCCAGCTGGACCGGCTTCCCGCCGCCTGAGCAGGTCCCGACCGTCGCCCGACGGTGAACCCAAGGCCCCCGGCACCTTACGGTCCGGGGGCCTTGGCCGCGTCTGTCACCGGCGCTCCGTAGACTGGCATCGTGAGTGACCTGCCGCCGCGCGACCCCAACGAGAGCGATCCCTTCGAGGAGATCGTCGAGGCCGAGACCACCCGTGACCCTGACCTCGCGGTGATCGAGGCCGGCAGCCGCACCCTGCGCACCCAGGGCGGCCTGCCGCAGGCCGACGTGCCCGCGCGCCCGGCCGACCCCGAGGTCGACCAGGCGCTGCGCGAGGTCGAGGCCGAGCTGGCCACCCGCTGGGGCGAGACCAAGCTGGAGCCGTCCGTCAGCCGTATCGCGGCACTGATGGACGTCCTGGGGGAGCCGCAGCGTTCGTACCCGTCCATCCACATCACCGGCACCAACGGCAAGACCTCCACCGCCCGCATGATCGAGGCCCTGCTCGGCGCCTTCGAGCTGCGCACCGGCCGGTACACCAGCCCGCACGTCCAGTCGATCACCGAGCGGATCAGCCTCGACGGCGCCCCCGTCTCCGCCGAGCGGTTCATCGAGACCTACCAGGACATCAAGCCGTACCTGGAGATGGTCGACGCCTCGCAGGAGTACCGGCTGTCCTTCTTCGAGGTCCTCACGGGCATGGCGTACGCGGCCTTCGCGGACGCGCCCGTCGATGTCGCGGTCGTCGAGGTGGGCATGGGCGGCAGCTGGGACGCCACCAACGTCATCGACGCCGACGTCGCCGTCGTCACCCCCATCGACCTGGACCACACCGACCGGCTCGGCGGCACGCCCGGCGAGATCGCCGAGGAGAAGGCCGGCATCATCAAGCAGGACGCCACCGTCATCCTGGCCCAGCAGCCGGTCGACGCGGCCCAGGTGCTGCTGAAGAAGGCAGTGGAGGTCGACGCGACCGTGGCCCGCGAGGGCCTGGAGTTCGGGATCGTCGCCCGGCAGATCGCGGTCGGCGGCCAGCTGCTCACCCTGCGCGGCCTCGGCGGCGAGTACGACAACGTGTATCTGCCGCTGCACGGCCCCTACCAGGCCCACAACGCCTCCGTGGCGCTCGCCGCCGTCGAGGCGTTCTTCGGCGTGGGCTCCCAGCGCCCCGAGCCGCTGGACGTCGACACCGTCCGCAAGGCGTTCGCGGCGGTGTCCTCCCCGGGCCGTCTGGAGGTCGTACGCCGCTCCCCGACCGTCGTCCTGGACGCCGCGCACAACCCGGCGGGCGCCCGCGCCACCGCCGAGGCCGTCAGCGAGGCGTTCGACTTCAGCCGGCTGATCGGGGTCGTCGGCGCGAGCGCCGACAAGAACGTCCGGGGCCTGCTGGAGGCGTTCGAGCCGGTCTTCGCCGAGGTCGTGGTCACCCAGAACTCCAGCCACCGGGCGATGGACGCCGACGAGCTGGCCGCGATCGCCGTCGAGGTCTTCGGCGAGGAGCGCGTCCAGGTCGAGCCGCGGCTGCCCGACGCGTTGGAGGCCGCGATCACGCTCGCCGAGGAGGAGGGGGAGTACGCGGGGGCCGGCGTGCTCGTCACCGGCTCCGTCATCACCGTCGGCGAGGCCCGACTGCTCCTGGGGAAGGGCTGACTCTGTCGTGCGTACGCTCTGTGCTTCGACCCTGATCGGCGAGTTCTTCGTCATCGGCTTCGCGGCTCTGGTCGCCATGAAGGACCCGAATCTGTCCACGACCACGGTCTGGACCGTCAGCGGCATCGCGATGGCGCTGTGCGTCCTGCTGTGCGGCCTGATCACCCGCCCGGGCGGGGTCCAGCTCGGCTGGACCCTGCAGATCGCGCTGATCGCCTCCGGGTTCTTCGTGCCGACGATGTTCTTCATGGGCGCGGTCTTCGCGGCACTGTGGTGGGCGTCGGTGCACTTCGGGAAGAAGATCGACGAGGCCAAGGCCCGTTTCGCGGCCATGCAGGACCACGAGAGCAGCCCGGCGGCCCCGTAGCGTTTCCGGGCCGGGGTCGACCTGACGCTGCGTGACGGTCACTCGAACCTGCCCTGTACCCTCTACGCACCGCACCACCTTGATGAAGGAGCCCTCTCGTGACCTCGCGCACCCTCGTCCTCCTCAAGCCCGACGCCGTCCGTCGCGGGCTGATCGGCGAGATCATCAGCCGCATCGAGCGCAAGGCCGGCTGGACCATCAGTGCGCTGGAGATGCGCACCCTGGACCAGGACACGCTGGAGCAGCACTACGGCGAGCACAAGGGAAAGCCCTTCTACGAGCCGCTGGTTAAGTTCATGGCCTCCGGTCCGGTCGTCGCGCTCGTCGTGGAGGGTGAGCGGGTCATCGAGGGCCTGCGCGCGCTCGCCGGGCCGACCGACCCGATCGCCGCCGCGCCCGGTTCCATCCGCGGCGACTACGGTGTGATCGTCCGTGAGAACCTGGTGCACGCCTCCGACTCGGAGGAGTCCGCCGAGCGGGAACTCAAGATCTTTTTCCCGGGCCGCTTCTGAGCCCCGGACGCTTCCCCGGCGTCCGGATGATGAACTTTCGTTCCCGCAATGTGAACAATTCCTGAGGGCCTTTCACGTCACTCGGACGTATGACCAAGAGCGGCCGTGGAAACCGGTCGAACAAACCCGGCCGCTCCCTGGCATATGCGTGCCGTTCGGGGGAACGGCTACCCCCGAACGCCCGTCTCCACAAGCGAGGCGACGCGTCATCTGCTGACAATGGCGAAGACCCTCGCGCAGTGTTTCGTGCGGGCGAGACTACGATGTAAGCCTTCACGTCACAGCACCCACTTCGCCGCCCCAACAAAAGCTGTCATACGCTCATCTTGGGAAGGCCAGACGAATCCTGATGGGGAACTCAATGTCGTTCATCGGCCGTGACATGGCTGTCGACCTCGGGACCGCCAACACGCTGGTGTACGTCAGGGGTCGCGGGATCGTGCTCAACGAGCCGTCGGTCGTCGCGATCAACACCAATACCGGAGGCATCCTCGCCGTCGGTGCGGAAGCCAAGAAGATGATCGGCCGGACCCCGGGCAACATCGTCGCCGTGCGTCCGCTCAAGGACGGCGTCATCGCCGACTTCGAGATCACCGAGCGGATGCTCCGCTACTTCATCCTGAAGATCCACAAGCGACGCTATCTCGCGCGCCCGCGGGTCGTGGTCTGTGTGCCCTCGGGCATCACGGGCGTTGAGCGCCGCGCGGTCATCGAGGCGTCCTCCCAGGCCGGCGCCCGCCAGGTGCACATCATCGAGGAGCCCATGGCGGCCGCCATCGGTTCGGGCCTGCCGGTCCACGAGGCCACGGGCAACATGGTGGTGGACATCGGCGGCGGCACCACGGAGGTCGCGGTCATCTCGCTGGGCGGCATCGTCACCGCCCAGTCCATCCGCGTCGCGGGTGACGAACTGGACAACGCGATCATCCAGTACGTCAAGAAGGAGTACTCCCTCCTCCTCGGCGAGCGGACGGCCGAGCAGATCAAGATCACGATCGGTTCCGCGTACGACCTCGACGCCGACGAGCACACCGAGATCCGCGGCCGGGACCTGGTCTCCGGACTGCCCAAGACCGTGGTCATCTCCGCGGCCGAGGTCCGCAAGGCCATCGAGGAACCGGTCAACGCCATCGTGGACGCGGTCAAGACGACCCTCGACAAGTGCCCGCCGGAGCTGTCCGGTGACGTCATGGACCGCGGCATCGTCCTCACCGGCGGCGGCGCCCTGCTGCGCGGCCTCGACGAGCGGCTGCGCCGGGAGACCGGCATGCCCATCCATATCGCCGAGGACCCGCTCGACAGCGTGGCGCTCGGCTCGGGCAAGTGCGTCGAGGAGTTCGAGGCACTCCAGCAGGTGCTGGACGCCCAGCCCCGCAGATGAGGCGACGCGCCGACTCCGCCGTACGAGACGATCGCCTCTCGTGCGGCGGATCGTTGATATAGAGACATAAGCTCCCCCCTACATCCCCGGGTTCCCCTACACATTCCGACGAGGAAGGCACGGCCGCCGCACGTGAGGGACACACGAGAGAGCCGGCTGCTCCTGGTTCTGCTGATCGCCGTGGCGTTCGCGTTGATCACGGTCGACATCCGCGGCGGCCAGGACTCACCGGTCGAAGGTGCCCGCCAGGCCGCCGCCACGGCCTTCGGCCCGATCGAGAACGGGGTGGCGTCCGCCGTCGACCCCGTCGGCAACGCGGTCGCGGCCGTCCGCGACTCCGCCAGGCGGCACGACCGCATCGCCCAACTCGAACGTTCCAACGCCGCGTTGAAGGCGAAGCTGGGCAGCGACGACCGCAACCGCAGCCGCCTCAAGCAGCTCGACAAGATGATCCGGGTGGCGGGCGAGGGACAGTACGGGATCAAGGGCGCCGAGGTCATCGCCATAGGAGCGGCCCAGGGCTTCTCCTGGACGGTCACCATCGACGTGGGCGCCCACGACGGTATCAAGCGCGACATGACCGTCCTCAACGGCGACGGACTGGTCGGCCGCGTCACCACCGTCGGCCCCGACACCTCCACCGTGCTGCTGGCCAACGACCCCGACTTCACCGTGGGCACCCGTATGGAGGGCAGCGACGAACTCGGGTTCGCCGCCGGGCAGGGCGACCGCCCGCTGCGCGTCCAGCTCCTCAACGGCAAGGCCGACGTGAAGAAGGGCGAGCGCCTCGTCACCTTCGGCTCCGAGGCCGACAAGCCGTTCGTGCCCGGTGTCCCGGTCGGCGTGGTCTCCCGGATCGACCCGTCGGGCGGCGGTCTGACCCGCACGATCTATGTGAAGCCGTTCGTGTCCTTCAGCAGCCTCGATGTCGTCGGCGTCGTCGTCCAGGCACCGAAGAGGGACCCGCGCGACACCGTTCTGCCGCCGAAGCCCCAGCCGACACCCACCCCGACCGTGACCGTCACCGTCACGCCCTCGGCGTCCGCCGACAACCAGGCGTCCAGCGACTACCAGTCGTCCGACGACCAGTAGCAGACGCTCAAGGAGCCGAACCAGATGCGCCTCAACCGGATGCTGCTCTCCACCGCCCTGGTGATCGTCGCCCTGGTGATCCAGGTGAGCGTCCTCGCCCGCCTGCATCTGCCCGGTGCCGTCCCGGACCTGGTGCTCCTGACGGTCGTCGCCCTCGCCCTGGTCTACGGCCATGTCGGCGGCTGCCTCATCGGCTTCGGCGCCGGCCTGCTCTCCGACCTCGCCCCGCCCGCCGACCACGCCGCCGGCCGCTACGCCCTCGTGCTGTGCGTCATCGGCTACCTCGCCGGACTCGCCCGGCCCGAGAACGGCCGTCTGAAGTCCGCCAGCGGCCCGATGTTCGTGGTGGTCGCCGCCGCGATCGGCTCCACCCTGCTCTACGCGGGCGTGGGCGCCCTCGTCGGCGACACCGCCGCCCGCCATGTGGGCCTCACCAGCCTGCTGGCCACGGCCGCTGTGTACGACCTGCTGCTCGCGCCCTTCGTGGTCCCCGGGATCATGGCGCTGGCCCGCCGTATCGACAACGACCCGCTCGCCGAGACCGGATCCGCCAAGGCCGCCGACGTCTCCTCCGGCTGGCTCTCCTCGGGCACCGGACTGCGCATCGGCAGCCAGCGCGGGGTCCTGCGGGTCAAGGCCGCCAAGGCCCGGGTGGCCCGGGCCGGACGCATCAAGGGGGTCAAACGGCTGTGACCCCGCCGGAGCCGGCCGCCCGTTCGCACAGGTCCGCCGTGTACACCTATGACGCGTACGTGCACGGGGCCGGGGCGGCAGCAGTGACCGACACCCGCCCGTCCTCCGCAACCACCCTCGACCTCAGTGGGCTTCGCCGATGACTAACATCCCCGAGACCGGACGGACGCCCCGCGTCCAGATCCGGCTGGTCGTCATCCAGATCCTCGTCCTCTCCCTCCTCGGCACCCTCGGCGGCCGCCTCTGGTATCTCCAGATCCGCAACGGCGCCGAGTACGCCAAGGAGGCCTCCGGCAACCATGTCCAGCAGGTCGTCCAGCCCGCCGTACGCGGCGACATCCTGGACGCGCGGGGCGTGCCCATCGCCGACAACGAGACCCGGCTGGTGGTCTCCGCCTCCCGCACCGACCTGCTGAAGATGAAGGACGACGGCAAGGCGGTCCTCACCAAGCTGGCCGGCGTCCTCGGCATGAAGCCGCAGGACGTCGAGGGGAAGGTCCGCCTGTGTGACGCGAAGACACCGCAGCCCTGCTGGAACGGTTCCCCGTACCAGCCGATCCCCATCACCGACGAGGCCACCCCCCGTCAGGCCCTGCAGATCCGCGAGCGCTCCGAGGACTTCCCCGGCATCACCGCCGAGCCCGAGGCCGTGCGCCGCTACCCGAGCCCCGGCGAGGCCAACACCGCCCAGGTCCTCGGCTATCTCTCGCCCGTCACCGACGGCGAGATCCAGCAGGCCAAGGACACCGACTCGCCCTATCTGCGCTCCGACATGGTCGGCCGCTCCGGCCTGGAGCGCCAGTACGACAAGGTGCTGCGCGGCAAGGCGGGCGTCACCCGCTACGAGGTCGACAACCTCGGCCGCGTCATCGGCAAGGCGAAGAGCGACGCCGCCGAGCCCGGCTCCAACCTGGTCACCAGCATCGACGCCCGTGTCCAGCGGGTCGCCGAGTACGAGCTGGACAACGCGATGAAGGTCGCCCGTAACCAGTTCGACAACATCACCGGCGAGAACTACAAGGCGGACTCCGGTGCCGTCGTCGTGATGGAGGCCAAGACCGGCCGGATCGTCGCCATGGCGTCCGCCCCGACCTACGACCCGAACGTCTGGGTCGGCGGCATCTCCGCCAAGGACTACCAGCAGCTCACCGGCAAGGACTCCGACTACCCGCTGCTCAACCGGGCCATCCAGGGGCAGTCGGCACCCGGCTCCACCTTCAAGGTGGTCTCCACCGCCGCCGCGATCCAGGCCGGCTACGAGTTCGACGGCAACTACCCCTGCACCAGCTCGTACTCCGTCGGCGGCCAGGTCTTCAAGAACTTCGAGGGAGAGAACTTCGGCCCGATCTCGCTCGGCCGCGCCCTCGAGGTCTCCTGCGACACCGTCTTCTACGGCCTCGCCGACAACGAGTGGAAGAAGGACGGCGGCATCAACCCCAAGAAGGGGCAGCCCAAGGACTGGTTCTTCAAGACCGCCCACCAGTTCGGCCTCGGCAAGCCCACCGGCATCGACCTGCCCAACGAGGTCTCCGGCCGGGTCCCCGACCGCCAGTGGAAGCAGGACTACTGGAAGGCCAACAAGGACGCCTGGTGCAAGACGGGCAAGAAGGACGGCGACTACGTCGAGAAGATCGCGTACGAGAACTGCCTCGAAGGCAACAAGATGCGCGAGGGTGACGAGATCAACTACTCCATCGGCCAGGGCGACACACTCCTGACGCCGATACAGGAGGCGGTCATCTACTCGGGGATCTCCAACGGCGGCACCCTGTGGAACCCGACCATCGGCAAGGCGGTCGTCAGCCCCGACGGCAAGAAGGTCACCGAGATCAAGCCCAAGTCGCACGGGCATCTGCCGATCAGCCAGAAGACGCGGGACGTCATGGAGCAGGCCCTCGCGGGCGTCGTCACCCGCGGTACCGCCGCCTGGAAGTTCGGCGGCTGGCCCCAGGACAAGATCCCGCTGCACGCCAAGACCGGTACCGCCGAGGTCTACGGCAAGCAGACCACGTCCTGGCTGGCCACCTACTCCAAGGACTACGCGGTCATCATGACGATCGCTCAGGCCGGTACGGGTTCCGGCGCCTCCGGTGAGGCCGTGCACAACATCTACAACGCGCTGTACGGCGTCCAGAAGGACGGCTCGATCGACAAGAGCAAGGCGTTGCTGCCCACCCCGCAGCAGGGCCTGCCCAAGATCCACCCCGACGGCTCGATCGAGGCCCAGAAGGTCCAGAAGTACGACCCGAGCGCCGACCAGGCGAGCGGGCAGGACCAGCAGGGGAACGCCCCCACCGACAACCCGTCGGCCACCGTGCCCTCGCCCACCGCGAGCAACCGCCGCACCGCCCGGCGCTCGGCCCGCCCGAAGAAGAGGCGGAGGATCCTCACATGACCGGAGCGAACAGCTTCTCCGTCCCCGGGTACGGCCCCGACCGGGCGCGCTGGACCCGGATCTTCGCCCGCGACGGACTGGCCCGCCGGCTCGACTGGCCGATACTGCTGTCGGCCACGGCCCTGTCCCTGATCGGCGCCGCCCTCGTCTACTCGGCGACCCGCAACCGCACCGAGATCAACCAGGGCGACCCGTACTACTTCCTGATCCGGCATCTGATGAACATGGGCATCGGATTCGCCCTGATGATCGGCACGATCTGGCTCGGCCACCGCACGCTGCGCACGGCCGTACCGATCCTGTACGGCCTCTCGCTCCTGCTGATCCTGCTGGTGCTCACCCCGCTCGGCGCCACCATCAACGGCAACCGCAACTGGATCGTCTTCGGCGGCGGCTTCTCCCTCCAGCCCTCCGAGTTCGTGAAGATCACGATCATCCTGGGCATGGCCATGCTGCTCTCGGCCCGGGTCGACGCGGGCGACAAGCCCTACCCCGACCACCGGACCGTGGCGCAGGCCCTGGGCCTGGCCGCCGTCCCGATGATGGTCGTCATGCTGATGCCCGACCTCGGCTCGACGATGGTCATGGCCGTCACCGTGCTGGGCGTGCTGCTCGCCTCCGGCGCCTCCAACCGCTGGGTGTTCGGCCTGCTCGGCGCGGGCGCCCTGGGCGCGGTCTCCGTATGGCAGCTGCACATCCTGGACGAGTACCAGATCAACCGCTTCGCCGCCTTCGCCAACCCCAGCCTCGACCCGGCGGGCGTCGGCTACAACACCAACCAGGCGCGCATCGCGATCGGCTCCGGCGGCCTCACGGGCGCGGGCCTCTTCCACGGCTCGCAGACCACCGGCCAGTTCGTGCCCGAGCAGCAGACCGACTTCGTCTTCACGGTCGCGGGCGAGGAGCTGGGCTTCGTCGGCGCCGGCCTGATCATCGTGCTGCTCGGGGTCGTCCTGTGGCGGGCCTGCCGGATCGCCCGGGAGACGACCGAGCTGTACGGCACGATCGTCGCCGCCGGCATCATCGCCTGGTTCATCTTCCAGGCCTTCGAGAACATCGGCATGACCCTCGGCATCATGCCGGTCGCGGGCCTGCCCCTGCCGTTCGTGTCGTACGGCGGCTCCTCCATGTTCGCCGTCTGGATAGCGGTGGGACTGCTGCAGTCGATCCGGGTGCAACGGCCGATGTCGGCCTGAGCGGCGGCTGTGGCGGTCGCGTCGGCGTAGGGGGCAGTGTCGGCGCACGGGGCTGTGCCTCGTAGGGCGCATGGCTCGGTGAGTGGGGCGCGAGGTGGGCCCGGAGGTGTTTCGGCCGACCGGACCGCGGCCCGCGGTCCGGCCGGAGGGGCGCGTTCCGGACGAACGACGACGAACCCTGCCCTCCCGGCCGGATTGCCACTAGATTCGGTCCATGGCGGACACGAAACGCGAAATCGAGCGCAAATACGAGGCCGAGATCGGGGACGAACTGCCCGACCTGACCGTCGTCGGCGGCGTCTCGGCCGTCGTCGACCAGGGCATCGCCGAACTCGACGCCACCTACTACGACACGGCCGACGCGAGGCTGGCCGACGCCTCCCTGACCCTGCGCCGTCGCACCGGCGGCGGCGACGCCGGCTGGCACCTCAAGCTGCCGGTCGCCGAGGGCGTGCGCGACGAGGTCCACGCCCCGCTCTCCGACACCGTCCCCCCGTACCTCCACGGCCTCGTCCGCTCCCGTGTCCGGGGCGCCGAACTCATCCCCGTGGTCCGGCTGCGCTCCTCCCGCGACACCCGCCACCTCGTCGACGCCGACGGCACCCTGCTCGCCGAGGTCTGCTTCGACCGGGTGCACGCCGAGCGGCTCAGCGGCGGCACGGGCACCGCCGACTGGACCGAGATCGAGGTGGAGCTCGCGGACGACGGCGACCCCGCCTTCCTCGACAAGGTCGACAAGAAGCTCCGCAAGGCGGGCGTGAACCGTTCCTCGGCCGCCTCCAAGCTCGCCAGGGCACTGGAGGAGACCGGCGGCCGCCCCGAGCCCGCCGAGACCGGCGAGCGGCAGCCGTCCCCGGCTCCGGTCCGTGCACCAGGGCCCCCCGCCACCGCGGGCGACCACGTCCTCGCCTACGTCCGCGCCCAGCGCGACGCCATCGTCGAGCTCGACCCCGCGGTGCGCCGGGACGTCTTCGACTCGGTGCACTCCCTGCGCGTCGCCACCCGCCGGCTGCGCAGCACGTTCCGCTCGTTCGGCAAGATCCTGGACCGCGGGGTCACCGACCCGATCGCCGACGAGCTGAAGTGGCTGGCCGGCGAGCTGGGCCTCGGCCGCGACCTGGAGGTCCTCACCGAGCATCTGACGACCGCCGTGTCCGAACTGCCCGCGCCCCTGGTCTCCGGCCCCGTCCGAAACCGCCTGCGCTCCTGGTCCGAGGCCCGGCGCGGCGGCTCCCGGCGCCGGCTGATCGAGGTCCTGGACGGCGAGCGCTACCTGGACCTGCTGAACACGCTCGACACTCTGATCGCCGACCCGCCCCTGCTGAAGGCGGCCGCCAAGGACCCGGAGAAGGCGCTCGCCAAGGCCGTGCGCAAGGACTTCCGCAAGGTCGCCGGCCTGGTCGGCCAGGCCCTCGACCTGCCCCCGGGCCACGACCGGGACGTCGCGGTGCACGAGGCGCGCAAGAAGACCAAGCGCACCCGGTACGCGGCCGAGGCCGCCGTGCCCGCGCTGGGCAAGCCCGCCGGGACCCTGGTCAAGTCGATGAAGTCGCTGCAGACGCTGCTGGGCGACCACCAGGACAGCGTGATGGTCCGCGACGCCCTGCTGGACCTGTCGGCCCAGGCGAACGCGGCGAGGGAGAGCACCTTCACATACGGCGTTCTGTACGGGCGGGAGGAACAGCGGGCGGCGGCCACGGAGGCGGCCCTCCCGGAGATGTGGCAGAAGGTGCGGACCGCCACCGACATCTGAGCCGGTCGGACGGGCCGTCGGTCCGGTCCGCCCGGCCGTCGGACCGTCCGGCCGTCCGGGGCGGAGCCCAGAGCGCGTTAGGCTTGATGGTCACCCCCATCAGTTCCCTCCAGCCCACGAAAGTCGCGAGATGTCTGCCGAAGCCGCTGTATCGGTGTTCCCGCAGCTCGAAGCTCTGCTCCCGCATGTGCAGAAGCCGATCCAGTACGTCGGCGGTGAGCTGAACTCCACCGTCAAGCCGTGGGACTCCTGTGACGTCCGCTGGGCGCTCATGTACCCGGACGCGTACGAGGTCGGTCTGCCCAACCAGGGCGTCATGATCCTCTACGAGGTCCTGAACGAGCAGGAGGGCGTCCTCGCCGAGCGCACGTACAGCGTGTGGCCCGACCTGGAGGCCCTGATGCGGGAGCACGGCGTCCCGCAGTTCACGGTGGACAGCCACCGCCCGGTGAAAGCCTTCGATGTGTTCGGCCTGTCCTTCTCCACGGAGCTGGGTTACACGAACATGCTGACGGCCCTGGACCTGGCGGGCATCCCGCTGGAGGCCAAGGACCGCACCGTCGACGACCCGATCGTGATGGCCGGCGGCCACGCCGCCTTCAACCCCGAGCCGATCGCCGACTTCATCGACTGCGCGGTGATCGGCGACGGCGAGCAGGCCGTCCTGGAGGTCACGAAGATCATCCGCGCCTGGAAGGAGGAGGGCCGCCCGGGCGGCCGCGAGGAACTCCTCTTCCGCCTGGCGAAGACCGGCGGGGTGTACGTCCCCGGCTTCTACGACGTCGAGTACCTCCCCGACGGCCGTATCGGCCGCGTCGTCCCCAACAAGTCGGGCGTCCCGTGGCGCGTGTCCAAGCACACGGTCATGGACCTCGACGAGTGGCCGTACCCGAAGCAGCCCCTCGTCCCCCTCGCGGAGACGGTCCACGAACGCATGTCCGTCGAGATCTTCCGCGGCTGTACGCGTGGCTGCCGCTTCTGCCAGGCGGGCATGATCACCCGCCCCGTGCGCGAGCGCTCCATCACGGGCATCGGTGACATGGTCGACAAGGGCCTGAAGGCGACGGGCTTCGAGGAGGTCGGCCTCCTCTCCCTGTCCTCCGCGGACCACTCCGAGATCGGCGACATCGCCAAGGGCCTCGCGGACCGGTACACGGAGGACAAGATCGGCCTGTCCCTCCCCTCCACCCGCGTGGACGCCTTCAACATCGACCTTGCCAACGAGCTGACCCGCAACGGCCGCCGCTCGGGCCTCACCTTCGCCCCCGAGGGCGGCTCG
This sequence comes from Streptomyces sp. NPDC052036, assembly GCF_040680495.1. NCBI lineage: Bacteria > Bacillati > Actinomycetota > Actinomycetes > Kitasatosporales > Streptomycetaceae > Streptomyces > Streptomyces sp. NPDC052036. The sequence continues at coordinate 279,411 of NZ_JBFAWW010000008.1, forward strand.
GAGCGCATCCGCAAGGTCATCAACAAGATGGTCTCGGAAGAGGACCTGATCAGGACGGTCGCCACGGCGTACGGCAACGGCTGGCGTCAGGTGAAGCTGTACTTCATGTGCGGCCTGCCCACGGAGACCGACGAGGACGTGCTGCAGATCGCCGACATGGCGACGCACGTCATCCAGAAGGGCCGCGAGGTCTCCGGCTCGGGCGACATCCGCTGCACGGTCTCGATCGGCGGCTTCGTCCCCAAGCCGCACACCCCCTTCCAGTGGGCTCCGCAGCTGTCCGCGGAGGAGACGGACGTGCGTCTGGAGAAGCTCCGCGACAAGATCCGCGGCGACAAGAAGTACGGCCGCTCGATCGGCTTCCGCTACCACGACGGCAAGCCGGGCATCGTCGAGGGCCTGCTCTCTCGCGGCGATCGCCGCATCGGCGCGGTGATCCGCGCGGTCTACGAAGACGGCGGCCGCTTCGACGGCTGGCGCGAGCACTTCTCGTACGACCGCTGGATGGCCTGCGCGGACAAGGCGCTGGCTCCCTTCGGCGTGGACGTCGACTGGTACACCACCCGCGAGCGCACCTACGAGGAGGTCCTCCCCTGGGACCACCTCGACTCGGGCCTCGACAAGGACTGGCTCTGGGAGGACTGGCAGGACGCCCTCGACGAGACGGAGGTCGAGGACTGCCGCTGGACACCGTGCTTCGACTGCGGGGTGTGCCCCCAGATGGACACTCGGATACAAATCGGCCCGACCGGCAAGAAGTTGCTTCCTCTGACGGTCAAGAACGCAGGTCAGACACCCGCTTCGAGTGGTCACGCGCACTGAGGTGGGCGAGGCACTCGATCGGGTGATTGAGACGCTGGCGGCTGTGAGCAAGGACGAGGTGGCGGCTGCATTGGGTGCGGTCGGCGCTTCGGTCACTCGCCCCTCGGCGCCGCCGGCGCCCTCTCGGACGCCGCTGCCGGGCCCTGGAAGTTCCCCGCACATCGTCTCCGAGGTGGAGTGGGTCTGAGGTCCGCACTGCCTGTGCGTGACTGCATGGTTCCGCGAGCCCCCTTTCCTGACTGGGAAGGGGGCTCGTTGGCGTTAGGAGGCATGTGAGTCCATGAGCTTTGCCGCTGTGGACTGCCTCAGGGGGGTGAGTTACGACTTTCTGTGCGTCATCAAGGCGGCTCGCTCCGCTCCCCGCGCGCGGCCCGGCCCTCGGCCGCAATCTGCACTGCCTGTGTTTCCGGCACGCTGCCGCTGTCAAGGCCGCAGGTGCATCGCACCACTGCGTGCCCGGTCGGGTCATGCTCGATCCATCCTCCCCGGTGGGTTCTGTTCCGGGGTGAGGGTGTGCACGACTGTCGTGCGTTCCACCATGCGCCCATGCTGATCGGCGGGGTCGCCTTCGAAGTCACCACGTTCGGCCTGGCCCCCGGCGACCGACTGGTCCTCTACACCGACGGCTTGGTCGAGAGACCCGCCACCACGCCATCGACGACCGCCTGGACCTCCTCCTCCAACTGCTCCACAGCCCCAACCGATCCTCGGAAGAAACCTGCGACCGGCTCCTGGACGCACTGCGCGATCCGGACGACCACGACGACGTCGCCGTACTCATCGCCCGTGCCCGATGCTGGCCCCGGCCTTAGCCGCCTGACGTCAGAGAGGGGGTACGTCGTGACTGGGGCGGTCAGCTCCACGGCTTTAGCCACCTCCCCGGTCCGGGTCCCGCGTCGAGCAAGACCAGGGGCCACTCGTGCACATTGCGGTCAGGCCCAAAGCCTGCCCGAGTTGCCAACCAGCGTACGGCCCCCTGATCATGCTCGACCCCAGACCAGGCAGGCCACCGGTCAAAGCCGTTCCGCCGACCTCAGTTCACAAGTGGCCGGCAGCACACCCGGAGCGTTGCACCTGAGATCGGTAGTTAGCTGGCGCCTCCACAGGCAGGCCGCTGCGGGGCTGCACGACACTGGCCAGAGTGATGAACCTACATGGATCTGGCATTGATCGGCCCATGAACATAGCCTGGTACCGCAGAAGTTGGGGGGAGCATAGTATCGAGGTCCTACACGGAGCAGACGATCAAGCAGCTGTTCGGCTCCGCCGCTGGTCGCTGTGCCTTTCCATCGGGCCGGAGGAAGCTCATCTATCCCGCCACGAAACAAAGCAGCATCACGATCGTTGGTGGCATTGCGCATATCGTAGCCTTTTCGAATGAAGGCCCGCGCGCCGACTCGACCGTCTCCGACAAAGACAGGAACAGTTTCGAGAATCTACTACTCTTATGTGCGGCCTGCCATCGACTCGTGGACGGCCAGCCGGCCGACTACCCCGATGAGGTGCTGAGAGCAATGAAGAAGGAGCACCTCGATTGGGTGGACAGGAATCTTGAGAACGAGATGAGCGATATCAAGTTCCCGGAACTTGAGGTCGTCTGCAGTCGACTTATATCGAGTGAACTCGCCGATTCAACGGCCCTTCACTCGCTGTCACCTCGCGACAAAATAAACCTAAACGACCTCGGCCTTAGCAGCTCCAAGAAGATCACTATGAGGCTCATGCAAGCTCCACTCGTGGCGGAATACCTGCAAAGCATGGTCACCCATGTCGACCCAGACTTTCCACCGAGGTTGATCGCGGGGTTTCGGCATGAGTATGACAGATACCGGAGCACAGGAATAAAAGGCGATGGACTCTTTCTACTCATGGAGAGTTTCGCCGCTGGTACCTCGGCTGATCAGGTGGTCGTATTCGACGTCACCGAGGCTGCCCCTGTAGCCGTAGGAGGCGGCGTTCGCCTTCTTCTCCTTGCGGGTGACCGCCTCTGGCGGCCGGATGTTTTTGCCATCGGCGGTCTTCTCGCTTCCTCCGGATCAAGCAGATCCAGTATCAGCGTGTCCACCACTCAGGGGTCGGCTCCTCACGATCATCGCCCGCCTGTAGTGCTTCCTCCAAAGCCGGTCCGTGCCTGGTCAAGCCCCTTCCGCGCGTGCCCCGATGCGGGAGCGGACGGTCCGGCACGAGGCGTTATGAGCAGGCGGCACGACGCCGCAGGGCGCTGTACACGACCAGGCCGAGGATGACCGCCAGGAACAGCACGCTGGTGACGACGGTGCCCAGGCCCAAGCCGCCGTCGCCGGTGGGCTGAGAGAGGTAGTCGCCGACGAAGGCGCCGAGAGGCCGGGTGAGGATGTAGGCGATCCAGAAGGTCCAGACCGCGTTCAGGTCGAGGGAGAACCACGCGAGGGCGATCGCGGCGATGGCCGCGGCGAGGAGCACGGCCGACACCCAGTAGCCGAGGTTTATCTCCTCGGCGACCAGGTCGCCGGCGGAGGTGCCGAGCGCGAAGGTGAACAGGACGGCGAGCCAGAAGAACGCCTCGCGGCGGGTGGTGTCGATGTGGTGGATCGACAGGGTGCGCTCGGTGTGGTACCAGAGGGCGAAGACGATGACTAGGGCGATCGCGAAGACCGTGGCGGTGGTCTCCAGCGCCACGCCCATGTTGTCGGTGAGATTGTCGCTGACCAGGGTTCCGACGACGCTGATCAGGGCGACGGCGGGCCAGTACACGCCCGGGCGGTAGCTCTTTGTGCGGAACTGCACCACCAGGACGACGGTGAGCAGCGCGCTCATCAGCAGCGAGACTCCGGTCAGCCCGAGGCCAGCCTTCTCGTTCAGGAGCTCGGCGGCGGTCTCGCCGACCGTGGTGCACAGCACCTTGATCACCCAGAAGCAGACGGTGACCTCGGGCACCTTGTTCCTGCGCAGCCGGTGACGGGAAGGGGCTGCCTGGCCGACCTCCTCAAGCACCGGATTCTCAGATGTCTCGTATGCCATGTTGCCCGACCGTGGCATCGGGTGCCTGAACACATCCTGACTGCCGCCGTGGATCACCCGCCCCGCCCGTTCCGTGCGCGCACCATGGCTCCATGCACACGCACGCACATGGTCTCCGCATAGCGGTCTTCCGTCCCGCCCCTGCCCCCCGCGACGGAAGAAGACCGCCATGCACGCACCCGCTCCCCCCGCCACCTCGGCGCCCACTGACCGCGCGACCGCCTGGCTGCGGCGCCGTCTGGGCCGGGCCGTCGTCCTGTCCTACGCCGCAGCCCTGCTCGTGCCGGGCCCCGGCCTGTGGCTGCGCCACTCCCACGCGCTGCCGCTGGGACCGCTGATCCGACTGCCGGTGTCCACCGCCCCGTGCCTGCTGTGGCTGGTGTTGTTCTCATCCGGGCTCCAGGTCCCCGTCCGTGAGCTGGGCCGAGTCCTGCGGCGCCCGAGTGCACTGCTCGCCGGGCTCGCGCTGCGCCTGGCGATCCCGTTGCTGGTCATCCCGTTCATCGCGGTATTGCTGCACGCCTCGCCCGACTCCGACGGCGGCAGCGGCCTGGTCACCGCGATGATCCTGATCGTGGCGATGCCCGTGGCGGCCGGCGCCACGGTGTGGACCGGCAAGGGCGACGGCGACCAACCGACCATGGTCGGCCTGGTCCTCGCCTCTACCCTCATCAGCCCAATCACCACACCGCTGGTGATCGAGCTGCTGTCTCCGCTGCTCAGTGGCGGCTACGCCGGCTCGCTCGCGGCGAGTGTCCACACTGCGGGCGGTGGCTTCACCTTCGTCGGCGTGGTGCTGCCCTGCGCGGCGGGCATCCTGTTCCGGCTCGCCCTGCCCGCGTCGTTGCTCGGCCGGGCGCTGGGCGCAGTCGTGCCTGTGGCCCTGGCCGGCTCGCTGGTCCTGACGTACGTCAACGCCAGCGGCGCCCTCGGCTCCTTCGTCGCTCGGCCACGCCCGCTACTGCTGGGCGCCGCGCTGGTCGTGGCGGCACTCGTCTGCCAGCTGTCGTTCGTGCTCGGCCGCTGCGCGGCGCGGCTGCTGCGGCTGGACCCGCCCGCCGCTTCCTCGCTCACCCTCGCCTGCGGCATGAACAACAGCAGCGCCAGCGCCGTCCTGATCACCGCCGTGCTCCCCGACAAACCGCACCTACTGCTCCCGGTCCTCGCCTACGGCCTGCTCCAGAAGACAGCCGCCAACGGAGTCGTACGAGTCCGGCCTCCCACGGTGCTGCGTTCTATTGCCTAGAACGGTCCCCGGCCCGACGCCCGGGGGCCGCAGGACACCGGTGCGAACAAGCTGTCGCTGCATGTTCCCGGGATGCGACAGGCGTCGATGGCTGCGACCGTATGGGTGAAGAGTGATCGGTGGGGCCCGGTCGGCACGGGAGGCAGACTTGGTCATGGCGTACCCTTCGCACTTGCGCGAGCTGGTCGAACGATGCGAAACGCTGAGGCGCCGCCTGGCCGTCGACCACAGCGCCGAGACCGCCCGTCGGCTCGAAGATGCGACCCACATGCTGTGCCTACTCACTGGGACCCGCCGACTGGACACGGCGCTGTACGTCGCCCGTCAGCAGATGGCCGAGGCGATAAGACGCAAGCAGCCCAACCAACGCTGAGAGTCTCAGCCGTAAATGTCCAGGTCAGATAGGGCGCGTCGGCTGCAGTCCGAAGACGATCAACACGGTCCCAGATCCTCGCCACCACGGATCTGGGACCGCCATCATGCGCGCTAAGAACAGTACTGCGAGCAGCCCGTTCCGAGACCAATGGGTGATCGATCAACAAAACCGGGTTCGCGGCCTGTCAGTCTTCACGCAGTCCCACCCCGCGGACCGGCACGAGCAGCATCGAAGCCGTTCACGCGCTTCCGGGGCTCTCTGCTGCGCATTCCGCTGCCCGGCCTCACGCCCACCGAGGGTCCATTCAGGCTAGTACTGCAACCGCATTTGAGGGTTTTGGCCTCGGCGTTTGTAGTGGGATCGGCGGGCTCGGGCCTGGCTGCGGCGTCGGAAGCGTGACCAGCGCAGATGGTGCTCGTTGCTCTGGTGGCGGGGTTTGA
>NZ_JBFAWW010000009.1:0-228186 GCF_040680495.1 Streptomyces sp. NPDC052036
CACGACCGGCTCGTCGTGCTCCGAGGAGACGACCAGCTGCTTGATGTTGAGGATCAGGTCGGTGACGTCCTCCTTGACGCCCGGCACGGTGGTGAACTCGTGCAGAACGCCGTCGATACGGATGGACGTGACCGCCGCACCCGGGATCGAGGAGAGGAGCGTACGACGCAGGGAGTTGCCGAGGGTGTAGCCGAAGCCCGGCTCCAGCGGCTCGATCACGAACCGGGAGCGGAACTCGTCGACGACCTCTTCGGTCAACGAGGGACGCTGAGCGATCAGCATGTGTGGATCAGATCCTTCATTCGTGGACGCCCGCTATTTGACGCCCGACGGAAACCGCGCCCCTGAAAAGCGCGGGTACTGCAAGGGTACGGGCGGCACGGCCCGCAGGAGCCGTACCGCCCGGAAACCACTGCCCGGCAGCTGCCGGACGAAGCAGCCGTGCGTCAGACGCGGCGGCGCTTCGGCGGACGGCAGCCGTTGTGCGGGGTCGGGGTGACGTCCTGGATGGAGCCGACCTCGAGGCCCGTGGCCTGCAGGGAGCGGATCGCGGTCTCACGACCGGAGCCCGGGCCCTTGACGAACACGTCGACCTTGCGCATGCCGTGCTCCTGGGCGCGGCGGGCAGCCGACTCGGCGGCCATCTGCGCGGCGAACGGCGTGGACTTCCGGGAGCCCTTGAAGCCGACGTGGCCGGCGGAGGCCCAGGAGATCACGTTGCCGGACGGGTCCGTGATCGACACGATCGTGTTGTTGAACGTGCTCTTGATGTGCGCGTGGCCGTGAGCGACGTTCTTCTTTTCCTTGCGGCGCACCTTCTTGGCAGCGCCCTGACGTCCCTTGGGGGGCATCTACTAACTCCTACGGGAGGTGGTCGGTCCTACAGCGAAGACCGTGGACAGGTGTCCGCTGCGGACTACTTCTTGCCCGGCTTCTTCTTGCCGGCGATGGCGCGACGCGGGCCCTTGCGGGTACGGGCGTTGGTGCTGGTGCGCTGACCGCGGACGGGCAGACCGCGGCGGTGCCGCAGACCCTGGTAGCAGCCGATCTCCACCTTGCGGCGGATGTCGGCCTGGATCTCACGACGGAGGTCACCCTCGGTCCTGATGTTGTTGTCGACGTACTCGCGGATCGCGACGAGCTGCTCTTCGGTCAGGTCGCGAACGCGGGTGTTCGGGTCGACGCCGGTCGCAGCCAGCGTCTCCTGCGAGAGGGTCCGGCCAATGCCGAACACGTAGGTGAGGGCGACCTCCACGCGCTTTTCGCGCGGGATGTCAACACCGGAAACGCGTGCCATTCAATGGCTCCAGTTAACTACTCGGAGGTCTTCCACAGAACCGACTCCCAGCCGCCGTACGAGGTACGAACTGGGTCCCCGGCCTCCGAACCGGGGGTATCGAGCCATACGGCTCGGGCTCTGCGTATGAACTATTCAGCTTGCGTCGCGCGAATCTCTGCGTATAGGTGCAGAGGGTGCGGTCCTGCTTCAGCCCTGGCGCTGCTTGTGGCGCGGGTTCTCGCAGATGACCATGACCCGGCCGTGACGGCGGATCACCCTGCACTTGTCGCAGATCTTCTTGACGCTCGGCTTGACCTTCATGGGTGTGAGGTTCTCCGGGTCAGTGCCACCACCCCGCGAGCGCGGGATGCGACCCCCTGCGGATGCGGGGGGCGGGCAAGATCTACTTGTATCGGTAGACGATCCGGCCACGGGTCAGGTCGTACGGAGAAAGCTCCACCACGACCCGGTCGTCAGGGAGGATGCGGATGTAGTGCATACGCATCTTGCCGCTGATGTGTGCCAGGACCTGGTGGCCGTTCTGGAGCTCGACCTTGAACATGGCGTTCGGCAGAGACTCGACGACAGTGCCCTCGATCTCGATGGCACCTTGCTTCTTGGCCACGCTTCGCCCTTCGAATCGACTACCTTGATCGACTCCGTACGAGCGCATGCGGACATGCGGGTGCACGAGAGCCGACGAGTCAGTCTACGTCAGCGCACCAGGAAACACGAATCGGGGAAGTCTGCCCCACACCGGAGATCATTATGCGAGAGGGTCGGGAGCCGCGGTGACGCCGTACTCCGCGAGCTTGGCCTTGCCGCCGTCGGGAGCCGTGAGCACCAGGGGGCCCTGCTCGGTCAGGGCGACGGAGTGCTCCCAGTGCGAGGACCAGGTGCCGTCGGTGGTGATGACGGTCCAGTCGTCCTGGAGGACCTCGGTCCGCGGCGTGCCGAGCGAGACCATCGGCTCGATGGCCAGACAGAAACCGGGCACCAGCTTCGGGCCCTTGCCACGCCGCCGGTCGACGTAGTTCAGCAGGTGCGGGTCCATGTGCATCTCGGTGCCGATGCCGTGCCCGCCGTAGTCCTCGATGATCCCGTAGCGCCCGCCGCCCGGCTTGGGCTGCCGGCGGATGTACGTCTCGATCGCCCGCGAGACGTCCACGAGCCGGTGTCCCTGCTTCACGGCCGCGATCCCGGCCCACATGGACTCCTCGGTCACCCGGGACAGCTCGATCAGCTCCGGGGCGTGACCGGATCCCACGAAGACGGTGAACGCCGCGTCCCCGTGCCAGCCGTCCACGATCGCGCCGGCGTCGACGGAGATGATGTCGCCGTTCTTCAGGACCACCTCGTCGGAGGGGATGCCATGGACGACCACCTCGTTCACGGAGGTGCAGATGGTGGCGGGGAAGCCGCCGTAGCCCAGGAAGTTCGACTTCGCCCCGTGCTCGGCGAGGACCTTGCGCGCCACCTCGTCCAGGTCCTTCGTCGTGGCGCCCGGAACCGCCGCCTCACGGGTGGCCGCGTGCACGGCGGCGACGACCAGCCCCGCCTCACGCATCTTGGCGATCTGCTCGGGGGTCTTGATCTGCACCATGAGGGCTGCGGCCTTTCTGACCGGGGCTACGAATACCTTCAACGATACGGGGCCACGCCATCCGGCCGGTCCTGCGTGCGGGGAGGGGATCCGGCCCGTCCGGCGGGCGAAGAGGGGCCGACGGGGGCTCGGAGGCAGGGCCTCAAAGAGCCGGCGCCACCGGCACCGCCCACAGCTCGGCCGCGGCCCCCGGCAGGGGAACCGCGGCCGTGGCAGCGGCGACGACCACTGGTCTACTGGTCGGCGACCTTCTGCTTGAGCGCCTCCATCGCGCGCCCGGTGACCTCTTCCACCTTGCCGAGCGCCGAGATGGTGACCACCAGGCCCTGGGCCTTGTAGTAGTCGATGATCGGCTCGGTCTGCGTGTGGTAGACCTCCAGCCGCGTGCGGACGGTCTCCTCGGAGTCGTCGTCGCGCTGGTACAGCTCGCCGCCGCAGATGTCGCAGACGCCGTCCTGCTTCGCGGGCTTGTACGACACGTGGAAGACGTGCGACGAGTCGTTGCGGCACACGCGGCGGCCGGCGATGCGCTTGACGACCTCGTCCTCGGGGACCTCCAGGTCGAGCACCGCGTCGAGCTTCATGGACTCGGCCTTGAGCATCTCGTCCAGCGCCTCGGCCTGCGAGACATTGCGCGGGAAGCCGTCGAGCAGGAAGCCGCCTCGCGCGTCCGGCTGCTCCATGCGGTCCTTGGCCATCGCGATGGTGACCTCGTCCGGGACCAGGTTGCCCGCGTCCATGTAGGACTTCGCGAGCTTCCCGAGCTCCGTCTGGCGGCTGATGTTGGCGCGGAACAGGTCGCCCGTGGAGATGTGCGGGATCGACAGGTTCTTGGCGAGGAACGCGGCCTGCGTTCCCTTGCCTGCACCGGGCGGCCCGACGAGGACGATTCGCATCAGCGGAGGAACCCTTCGTAATTGCGCTGCTGGAGCTGGCTCTCGATCTGCTTCACCGTCTCGAGACCGACACCCACGATGATCAGGATGCTGGTCCCACCGAACGGGAAGTTCTGGCTCGCCCCGAAGCCAACCAACGCCATTGTCGGTACGAGAGCGATCAGACCCAGGTACAGCGAACCCGGCCAGGTGATCCGGTTGAGCACGTAGGAGAGATACTCAGCGGTGGGCCGACCGGCCCGGATGCCCGGGATGAAGCCACCATACTTCTTCATGTTGTCCGCGACTTCCTCGGGGTTGAATGAGATCGCCACGTAGAAGAACGCAAAGAAAACGATCAGGAGGAAGTACACGGTGATGTAGATCGGGTGGTCACCCTTGGTGAGGTTGTTCTGGACCCACGTCTTCCAGCTGGAGTTGCCGCCCGCGAACTGGGCCACCAGGCTCGGGATGTACAGCAGCGACGAGGCGAAGATCACAGGGATCACACCCGCCTGGTTGACCTTCAGCGGGATGTACGTGGACGTGCCGCCGTACGACCGGCGCCCGATCATGCGCTTCGCGTACTGCACGGGGATCCGTCGCTGGGCCTGCTCGACGAACACGACCAGACCGACCATGACGAGACCCACGAGGATCACGGTCGAGAACTCGATCCAGCCGCCGGCCAGCTTGCCCTGAATCTTGATCGTCCACAGCGCGCTCGGGAAGGTCGCGGCGATCGAGATGAACATCAGGATCGACATGCCGTTGCCGATACCACGGTCGGTGATGAGCTCACCGAGCCACATGACGACGCAGGTGCCCGCCGTCATCGTGATGACCATGGTGATGGTGGTGAAGATCGACTGGTCGGGCACGATCTGCGTCGCCACCGGGCAACCCTGGAACAGGGCGCCGCTGCGGGCGGTGGCCACCAGGCCCGTGCCCTGCAGGATGGCGAGCGCCACCGTCAGGTAGCGGGTGTACTGCGTGATCTTCGTCGTACCGGCCTGGCCCTCCTTCTTGAGGGCTTCGAGGCGCGGGATGACCACGGTCAGCAGCTGGAGAATGATGCTCGCCGTGATGTACGGCATGATGCCGAGCGCAAAAAGGGTGATCTGGAGCAGCGCCCCGCCGCTGAACATGTTGATCAGGCTGAACAGCCCACGGTTCGAGCTGGCCACTTCCATACAGGTCTGGACGCTCTTGTAGTCGACGCCGGGGATCGGGATGTGCGTACCGACCCGGTACACCACGATGATCGCGAGCGTGAAGAGCAGCTTCTTGCGCAGGTCGGGCGTCCTGAACGCCCGGGCGAACGCGGTGAGCACGGTGCCTCCTGCGACCCCCGCGCAACTGCGTCAAGGGTGACGGTCTTGAGATTCCGACGGAACGAACAACGACATGGGTAACGGACGACTGCCGTCCTGAGTGCCCGAAAGCGCGGCACCCTGTGAAAGTTGGCAGTGGAGGCCACCTTACCGGCGAGACTGCCCCCCTTGGAACGACCAACCGGGGATACCCCATATGTGGGATATCCCCGGTTGCGACCGTTCAGGTCATCGACACGCCCGAAAGATTCAGACGAGCTCGGTGACGGTACCGCCGGCAGCGGTGATCTTCTCCTTGGCGGAGCCGGAGACGGCATCGACCGTCACCTGCAGCGCCACGGAGATCTCGCCCTGGCCGAGGACCTTGACGAGGCTGTTCTTGCGAACGGCACCCTTGGCCACCAGACCCTCGACGGTGACCTCGCCACCCTCGGGGTAGAGCGCGGCCAGCTTGTCGAGGTTCACGACCTGGAACTCGGTCTTGAACGGGTTCTTGAAGCCCTTCAGCTTCGGGAGGCGCATGTGGAGGGGCATCTGCCCACCCTCGAAGCGCTCCGGAACCTGGTAACGGGCCTTGGTGCCCTTGGTACCACGACCGGCCGTCTTACCCTTCGACGCCTCACCACGACCGACACGGGTCTTGGCGGTCTTGGCGCCCGGGGCGGGACGGAGGTTGTGGATCTTGAGCGGGTTGTTCTCCGCCATGATCAGTCGACCTCCTCGACCGTCACGAGGTGGCGGACGGTGTGCACCATGCCGCGGAACTCGGGGCGGTCCTCCTTGACGACCTGCGTGTTGATGCCCTTGAGACCAAGGGACCGCAGGGTGTCGCGGTGGTTCTGCTTGCTGCCGATGTAGGACTTGACCTGCGTAATCTTGAGCTGCGCCATGATTACGCACCCGCCCCGGCACGCGCACGCAGCAGGGCCGCGGGAGCAATGTCCTCGAGCGGCAGACCACGGCGAGCCGCGATCTCCTCGGGACGCTGCAGACCCTTCAGGGCCGCCACGGTCGCATGCACGATGTTGATCGCGTTGTCGGAGCCGAGCGACTTCGACAGCACGTCGTGGATACCGGCGCACTCGAGCACGGCGCGCACCGGACCACCGGCGATCACACCGGTACCGGGCGACGCGGGCTTCAGGAGCACGACGCCGGCAGCCTTCTCACCCTGGATCGGGTGCGGGATGGTGCCCTGGATCCGGGGGACCTTGAAGAAGTGCTTCTTGGCCTCCTCAACACCCTTGGCGATGGCGGCCGGCACCTCCTTGGCCTTGCCGTATCCGACACCCACGGTGCCGTCACCGTCGCCCACCACGACCAGCGCGGTGAAGCTGAAGCGACGACCACCCTTCACAACCTTGGCGACGCGGTTGATCGCGACAACGCGCTCAACGTACGCGGTCTTCTCGGCGGCAGCAGCGCCGCCGTCACGGCCCTTCCGGTCCCGCCGCTCGCCGCCACCGGCACCGCCACCGCGGCGCTGGGGTCCAGCCATTGGATTTACCTCTCTCTTTTCCGCTAGCTACGGCGGCTCAGAACCTGAGCCCGGCCTCGCGGGCGGCGTCCGCCAGAGCGGCAATGCGCCCGGCGTACTGGTTGCCACCACGGTCGAACACGACAGCCTCGACACCGGCGGCCTTGGCACGCTCGGCGACCAGGGCGCCGACCTGCTTGGCCTGCGCCGACTTGTCGCCCTCGCCACCACGGACCGACGCGTCCAGCGTGGACGCGGAAGCCAGGGTGTGGCCCTTGAGGTCGTCGATCACCTGCGCCACGATGTGGCGGTTGGAGCGGGTCACGACCAGACGGGGACGCTCCGCCGTACCCGAGACCCGCTTGCGGATCCGGATGTGACGGCGCTTGATCGCGGCGCGCTTGTAGGCGTCGCCCTTGAGGATCTTCTGCCCGTATGCCATGGCTTACTTACCCGCCTTTCCGACCTTGCGGCGGATGACTTCGCCCTCGTACTTGACGCCCTTGGCCTTGTACGGGTCAGGCTTGCGCAGCTTGCGGATGTTGGCCGCAACCTCGCCGACCTTCTGCTTGTCGATGCCCTCGACCTGGAAACGGGTCGGGGTCTCCACCTTGAAGGTGATGCCCTCGGGGGCCTCGACCAGGATCGGGTGGCTGTAGCCGAGGGCGAACTCGAGGTTCGATCCCTTGGCGGTCACGCGGTAACCGACACCGCTGATCTCGAGCTTCTTCACGTAACCCTGGGTCACGCCGGTGATCATGTTCGCCACCAGCGTGCGGGACAGGCCGTGGAGGGCCTTGTTCTGACGCTCGTCGTTGGGGCGGGTCACCTGGAGGGTGCCGTCCTCGTTCTTGACGATCTCGATCGGCGTGACGAGGTTGTGGGTCAGCTCGCCCTTGGGGCCCTTGACCGAAACCGCGTTGCCGTCGATGGTGACGTCCACGCCGGCGGGAACCGCGATGGGGAGCTTGCCGATGCGCGACATAGCTGTTTCCTCCGTTCCCTTCCGTTACCAGACGTAGGCGAGGACTTCCCCACCCACGCCCTTCTTGCCGGCCTGCTTGTCGGTGAGGAGCCCGTGAGACGTGGAGATGATCGCCACGCCGAGGCCGCCGAGCACCTTCGGCAGGTTGGTGGACTTCGCGTAAACCCGGAGACCGGGCTTGGAGATCCGCTTGATGCCCGCGATGGAGCGCTCACGGTTCGGGCCGAACTTCAGCTCGAGGACGAGGTTCTTGCCGACCTCGGCGTCCTCGACACGCCAGCCCGTGATGAAGCCCTCCTGCTGGAGGATCTCCGCGATGTGAGACTTGATCTTCGATGCCGGCATCGTCACGGAGTCGTGGTACGCCGAGTTCGCATTCCGCAGACGCGTCAGCATGTCTGCGATCGGATCAGTCATGGTCATGAATTGGCCTTCGGCCTCTCTCGCCGGGGTTTCCTGGTGCGCCATCCCTCTCCCCGATCCGAGACGGGACGGGTGCGGCGCGGTGGACCTACGGCGTAGTAAGTCGTACGGGCGGCAGACGCCCAACCCCACAAGCCTAAGGCATGTGAGTTGGGTCGCCTGCCGACCCAGATGCTTACCGAGAGCCCGGTATCAACCCAACTGGGCTGTTACCAGGAGCTCTTGGTCACGCCCGGCAGCTCGCCACGGTGAGCCATCTCACGAAGGCACACGCGGCACAGGCCGAACTTGCGGTACACGGAGTGCGGACGGCCGCAGCGCTGGCAGCGGGTGTACGCGCGCACACCGAACTTGGGCTTGCGAGCAGCCTTGGCAATCAGAGCCTTCTTCGCCATCTCGCTCACGCCTCCTTGAACGGGAAGCCGAGGTGACGAAGGAGCGCACGGCCCTCAGCGTCGTTGGTCGCCGTGGTGACCACGGTGATGTCCATACCCCGGGTACGGTCGATCTTGTCCTGGTCGATCTCGTGGAACATGACCTGCTCCGTGAGACCGAAGGTGTAGTTGCCACGGCCGTCGAACTGCTTGGGGGACAGACCACGGAAGTCGCGGATGCGCGGCAGCGCGAGCGACAGGGTGCGGTCCAGGAACTCCCACATGCGGTCGCCACGGAGCGTGACGTGGGCACCGATCGGCTGACCCTCACGCAGCTTGAACTGCGCGATGGACTTGCGAGCCTTGGTGACGGCCGGCTTCTGACCGGTGATCGTGGTGAGGTCGCGGATGGCGCCCTCGATCAGCTTGGAGTCGCGGGCGGCGTCGCCCACACCCATGTTGACCACGATCTTGACGAGGCCCGGGATCTGCATGACGTTCTCGTACTTGAACTCGTCACGCAGCTTGCCCGCGATCTCGTCGCGGTACTTCTGCTTCAGACGCGGAGTGGTGGTGGTAGCCATCAGATGTCCTCACCCGTCCGCTTGGCAACGCGGATCTTGTTGCCGTTCTCGTCGAAGCGGTAGCCGACACGCGTGACGACCTTGTTGCCGTCCTTCTCCACGACCAGCTGAACGTTGGACACGTGGATCGGGGCCTCGGTGGTCACGATGCCGCCGGCCTGGGAGCCCCCAGCCGTCGGACCGGCCTTGGTGTGCTTCTTGACCCGGTTGACACCCTCGACCAGGACACGCTCGTCGCGCGGGTAAGCGGCAATGACCTTGCCCTGCTTGCCCTTGTCCTTGCCGGTGATGACCTGGACCAGGTCACCCTTCTTGATCTTCATGCTTACAGCACCTCCGGCGCGAGCGAGATGATCTTCATGAACTTCTTCTCGCGCAGCTCACGGCCGACGGGGCCGAAGATACGGGTGCCGCGAGGGTCGCCGTCGTTCTTCAGAATGACGGCGGCGTTCTCGTCGAAGCGGATGTACGAGCCGTCCGGACGGCGGCGCTCCTTGACGGTGCGAACGATGACCGCCTTGACGACGTCACCCTTCTTCACGTTGCCACCGGGGATCGCGTCCTTGACGGTGGCGACGATGACGTCACCGATGCCCGCGTAGCGGCGACCGGAGCCACCGAGCACACGGATGCAAAGGATTTCCTTCGCACCAGTGTTGTCGGCGACACGCAGTCGCGACTCCTGCTGGATCACGTCTATCTCCTGTTTGTCTGCCGGTTCCCCGGGGGCCGCTCAACGAGCGGCCCCCGGAGCCTGGCGGAACTGTCCTGCGAGGAATGCCTCGCAGGAGAATTACTTGGCCTTCTCGAGGATCTCGACGACGCGCCAGCGCTTGCTCGCGGACAGCGGCCGGGTCTCCATCAGGAGGACGCGGTCGCCGACACCCGCGGCGTTCTGCTCGTCGTGCGCCTTGAGCTTGTTCGTACGGCGGATGACCTTGCCGTACAGCGCGTGCTTGACACGGTCCTCGACAGCGACGACGACGGTCTTGTCCATCTTGTCGCTGACGACGAGACCCTCACGGGTCTTGCGGAAGCCGCGCGCCTCAGTGTTCTCAGTCACATTGTTCTCGCTCATCAGGCGTTCTCCACCGTTTCGATGCCCAGCTCACGCTCGCGCATCAGGGTGTAGATCCGCGCGATGTCCTTGCGGACCGCCTTCAGACGGCCGTGGTTCTCGAGCTGGCCCGTCGCCGCCTGGAAGCGGAGGTTGAACAGCTCTTCCTTGGCCTCGCGGAGCTTGCCCAGAAGCTCCTCGTTGCCCAGCTCGCGCAGCTCGGACGCCTTGGTACCGGCCGACATCACGCTTCACCTGCCTCGCGCTTGACGATCCGGCACTTCATCGGCAGCTTGTGGGCCGCACGGGTCAGCGCCTCACGGGCGATCTTCTCGTTGGGGTACGACAGCTCGAACATCACGCGTCCGGGCTTGACGTTGGCGATCCACCACTCCGGCGAACCCTTACCGGAACCCATGCGGGTCTCGGCGGGCTTCTTCGTGAGCGGACGGTCCGGGTAGATGTTGATCCAGACCTTGCCACCACGCTTGATGTGACGCGTCATGGCGATACGAGCGGCCTCGATCTGGCGGTTCGTCACATACGCCGGGGTGAGCGCCTGGATGCCGTACTCGCCGAACGCAACCGTCGTTCCACCCTTGGCAGCGCCATCGCGCTTCGGGTGGTGCTGCTTGCGGTGCTTGACCCTACGGGGGATCAGCATGTCGGTCAGGCCTCCGTTCCGGTGCTCTCAGCCGGAGCGGACGCGGGAGCCTCGGCCTTGGGGGCCTCGGCGCCGGCAGCCTGCTGCGGCTTGCGACCGCGCCGCTCGCCACCGCGGCCACCACGGGCCGGGCGGTCGGCACCACCGCGGGCCGGGCGGTTACCCGCACGGGCCGCAGCGTTCTCGGCGCGGACCTCGGCGATGTTCTTGACGTCGCCCTTGTAGATCCAGACCTTCACACCGATGCGGCCGAAGGTCGTCTTGGCCTCGAAGAAGCCGTAGTCCACGTTCGCACGGAGCGTGTGCAGGGGCACACGGCCCTCGCGGTAGAACTCCGAGCGGGACATCTCGGCGCCGCCGAGGCGGCCACCGCACTGGATCTTGATGCCCTTGGCGCCCGCCTTCATCGCCGACTGCATGCTCTTACGCATGGCGCGGCGGAAGGAGACGCGGGAGGAGAGCTGCTCGGCAACGGCCTGAGCAACCAGCTGAGCGTCGGTCTCGGGGTTCTTGACCTCGAGGATGTTCAGCTGGACCTGCTTGCCCGTGAGCTTCTCGAGGTCGCCGCGGATGCGGTCGGCCTCGGCGCCACGGCGGCCGATGACGATGCCCGGACGCGCGGTGTGGATGTCCACGCGAACGCGGTCACGGGTGCGCTCGATCTCCACCTTGGAGATGCCGGCGCGCTCCATGCCGGACGTCATCATCCGACGGATGGCGACGTCTTCCTTGACGTAGTCCTTGTACAGCTTGTCGGCGTACCAACGCGACTTGAAGTCGGTCGTGACACCGAGCCGGAACCCATGCGGGTTTACCTTCTGGCCCATTACCGGGTTCCTTCCTTGCTGCTGACGACCACGGTGATGTGGCTGGTCCGCTTGCGGATCCGGTAGGCACGGCCCTGGGCACGCGGACGGAACCGCTTCAGGGTCGGGCCCTCGTCGACGTAGGCCTCGGAAATGAAGAGGCTGTCGACATCGGCGTGGTCGTAGTTGTGCGCGGCGTTGGCAATGGCGCTGTCGAGCACCTTGCCGACCGGTACCGAGGCTGCCTGCGGAGCGAATCGCAGAACAGCCTGGGCCTCCGTGGCGTCCATGCCACGGATGAGGTCCACCACACGGCGGGCCTTCATGGGCGTGACGCGGATGTACCGCGCCTGGGCCCTGGCTTCCATGGTTGTCCCTTCAGAGTTACTTACGTGTCTGAATGCGATCCGCTATTAGCGGCGCTTCGACTTCCGGTCATCCTTGACGTGGCCCCGGAAGGTGCGCGTCGGCGAGAACTCGCCGAGCTTGTGGCCGACCATCGACTCGGTGACGAACACCGGGATGTGGGTCTTGCCGTTGTGCACCGCCAGCGTGTGGCCCAGCATGGCCGGGACGATCATCGAGCGGCGGGACCAGGTCTTGATGACGTTCTTGGTGCCGGCTTCGTTCTGGACATCCACCTTCTTCATGAGGTGGTCGTCGACGAAGGGCCCCTTCTTCAGGCTACGAGGCATCTCAACCCGTCCTTAGCGCTTCTTGTTCGTCTTGCGGCGGCGGACGATGTACTTGTTGCTCGCCTTCTTGGCGGAACGAGTACGGCCTTCCTTCTGACCCCACGGGGACACCGGGTGGCGACCACCGGAGGTACGGCCCTCACCACCACCGTGCGGGTGGTCGACAGGGTTCATGACCACACCACGCACGGTCGGGCGGACGCCCAGCCAGCGCTTGCGACCCGCCTTGCCCCAGTTGATGTTCGACTGCTCGGCGTTGCCGACCTCACCGATGGTGGCGCGGCAGCGCGCGTCCACCATGCGGATCTCGCCGGACGGCATACGGAGCGTCGCCATGGCGCCCTCACGCGCCAGCAGCTGCACGGAGGCACCTGCGGAGCGGGCCAGCTTGGCGCCGCCGCCCGGACGGAGCTCGATCGCGTGGATCGTCGTACCGACCGGGATGTTGCGGAGCGCCAGGTTGTTGCCCGGCTTGATGTCGGCCGCGGGGCCGTTCTCGACCCGGTCGCCCTGCGACAGGTTGCGCGGGGCGAGGATGTAGCGCTTCTCGCCGTCGGCGTAGTGCAGCAGCGCGATACGCGCGGTGCGGTTGGGGTCGTACTCGATGTGCGCGACCTTCGCCGGCACGCCGTCCTTGTCGTGACGACGGAAGTCGATCACGCGGTAGGCGCGCTTGTGTCCGCCACCCTGGTGGCGAACGGTCACACGACCGGCGTTGTTACGGCCGCCCTTGCTGTGCAGCGGGCGGACCAGCGACTTCTCCGGCGTGGACCGCGTGACCTCGACGAAGTCGGCGACGCTGGCGCCACGACGGCCCGGCGTAGTCGGCTTGTACTTGCGGATTCCCATTTCTCAGTCCTCGTCCGATATCGGACGATCCGGACCGCCCTTAGGCGGTCGGACCGCCGAAGATGTCGATACGGTCGCCCTCGGCGAGGGTCACGATCGCGCGCTTGCTGCCGGCACGCTGACCGAAACCGGTCTTCGTGCGCTTGCGCTTGCCCTGGCGGTTGATCGTGTTGACCCCGGTGACCTTGACCGAGAAGACCGCCTGCACGGCCTGCTTGATCTGGGTCTTGTTGGCACTCGGGTCGACGATGAACGTGTACTTGTTCTCGTCCAGGAGCGCGTAGCTCTTCTCCGACACGACCGGCTTCAGCAGGACGTCACGGGGGTCCGTGTACGACTTGCTCATCGGGGTGACGACGGTGTTCTTGCCCTCGGTGGCGTGGCGCTTCGCCTTGGCGACGCGCGCGACCTTGGCGGCCTTGGCGGCCTTCGAGGCAATGGCGGGGTGACGGATAGCCATCAGGCCTCGCTCCCTTCGGTGTCAGTGGCCTTCGGGCCGGACACGAAGGACTCGAAAGCGGCCTGGGTGAAGACCACGTCGTCGGAGACGATCACGTCGTACGTGTTCAGCTGGCCCGGCTCCAGGATGTGGACCTGGGGCAGGTTGCGGGCGGACAGCCACGCGGCCTCGTCGGCGCGCTCGACGACCAGGAGCAGGTTCTTGCGCTCCGAGATCTTGCCGAACAGCGTCCGGGCGGCCTTGGTGGAGGGGGTCTCGCCCTCGATCACGCCGGTGACGACGTGGATGCGGTTGTGGCGGGCCCGGTCGGTGAGGGCGTGACGCAGAGCGGCAGCCTTCATCTTCTTCGGGGTCCGCTGCGAGTAGTCACGCGGCACGGGACCGTGCACGACGCCACCACCGGCGAACTGCGGCGCGCGGGTCGAACCCTGACGGGCGCGGCCGGTGCCCTTCTGGCGGTACGGCTTCCTGCCACCACCACGGACCTCGGCACGGGTCTTGGTCTTGTGCGTGCCCTGACGGGCAGCCGCGTTCTGCGCGACGACGACCTGGTGGATCAGCGGAATGCTGACCTTCTCCACGCCGAAGATCTCCGCGGGGAGTTCGACGCTACCGGTCTTCTCGCCGGCAGGCGAAAGGATGTCAACAGTGCTCATCGGTTACCTCAGGCCCCCTTGGCCGCGGTGCGGACCAGGACGAGGCCGCCGTTCGGACCGGGAACCGCGCCCTTGATGAGCAGCAGACCCTTCTCCGCGTCAACGGCGTGGACGGTCAGGTTCTGGGTGGTGACGCGCTCGTTGCCCATGCGACCCGCCATGCGGACGCCCTTGAACACACGGCCCGGGGTGGCGCAGCCACCGATGGAACCGGGAGAGCGGTGCTTGCGCTGAACGCCGTGACCGGCGCCGAGGCCCTTGAAGTTGTGACGCTTCATGACACCGGCGAAGCCCTTGCCCTTGCTCTTGCCGGTGACGTCGACCTTCACGCCGGCCTCGAACACCTCAGCGGTGATCTCCTGGCCGAGGGTGTACTCGGCGGCATCCGACGTGCGGATCTCGACGAGGTGGCGACGCGGGGTGACGTCCGCCTTGGCGAAGTGGCCCTTGAGGGGCTTGTTCACCTTGCGCGGGTCGATCTCGCCGAAGGCGATCTGGACGGACTCGTAGCCGTCAGCGTCGTTCGTACGAACCTGGGTCACGACATTCGGTCCGGCCTTGACGACGGTCACGGGAACAACGCGGTTGTTCTCGTCCCAGACCTGCGTCATGCCGAGCTTCTCGCCCAGGATGCCCTTGATCTGCTTAGCCATTCTCAGATCACCGGCCTCAGAGCTTGATCTCGATGTCGACACCGGCCGGGAGGTCGAGTCGCATCAGAGAGTCAACGGTCTTGGGGGTCGGGTCGAGGATGTCGATCAGGCGCTTGTGCGTGCGCATCTCGAAGTGCTCGCGCGAGTCCTTGTACTTGTGCGGCGACTTGATGACGCAGTACACGTTCTTCTCAGTGGGCAGCGGCACCGGGCCCGCGACCGACGCACCAGTACGGGTCACCGTCTCGACGATCTTCTTCGCCGAAGAGTCGATGACCTCGTGGTCGTAGGCCTTGAGCCGGATGCGGATCTTCTGTCCCGCCATGGCTACTCCGTAGTCCTGTCTCTTCTTACGCTCTGGAACCCGGCGCTCCAGCCTTCTTCTCCGACCCACGCGGTCGGGCGTGTCGCACTCTCACTGACAAGAATGTCCCTTGTTCGAACATCCCTGACGGGGATTGCGCACGGCCCTGCCGGAACCGTGGGACCGAGGGCGGAAAAACCCACCGGGCGCCTGGCCGGTGTCGCACCCACACTTCCCGGAAGATTCCCGTACGTCCGCCCCAGCGCTGCCGTTAGGCAGTTAGGGCGACGAGTACTGTGGGACTCGCTTCCAGTCCTCCCGGCGGGAGGCGCGCAGCATCAACACTCGACCGAGCAACCCCGCTAGTCTGCCATACCAGGCGGGGGCCTGGCCAATCGAGCGGGGGAGAATACCCCGAGAGTGGCACACGTCAAACCGCGAACCGGCGTGTCCCGCCCCGGAGATCAGCTCCCGGAGGCATAGGGCACGAAGGCGGACCACGCGGCACGGGTCAGCGCCAGCCGGGGACCCTCGGCCTGCTTGGAGTCACGGACGTGCACGGCACTGGGTGTGACGGCCAGCTCGACACAGGAATTGCCGTCGTTGCCGCTGCTGTAGCTGCTCTTGAACCACGTCGGCTCGAAGGAGTCCCCGGCCGTGTACTTGCGGATCATGTTTCTCCCAGCAGTTGCTCGATATAAGCCAGCGACTCCCGAGGCGAGAGCGCTTGAGCCCGGATGGTGCCATACCGCAGCTCAAGGATGCGCAGGTGTTTGGGGTCGGAGGTCGGTCGACCATTGAACGCACCATCCGAGCGCCCGACTGCCGTGCCGTCTGCGAACTTCAGCAGTTCGATCTTGCCGTCCATGCCGGAGTGCGTCTCGCAGTTCAGCGGCATCACCTGGAGCACGACGTTGTGCAGTCGCCCCGCTTCCAGGAGACGATCGAGCTGTCGGCGCCGCACCATTGTGCCCCCGATGGGGCGCCGCAGGGCCGCCTCTTCCAGCACGAAGCTGATCGCGGGCGCGGGCGAACGCTCGAAGACCGAAGCGCGAGCCACGCGTGCGGCCACCATCCGTTCCACCTCGTCAGGAGAGTACGGGGGCTGCATCGCCTCGAAGAGCGCCTTCGCGTGGTCGGCGACCTGGAGAAGCCCGTTGATGCCGTTACTCTCGTAGATGCCGATCTCCACCGCCAGGGCCTCCAACTTGGCTAGCTCCCGGACCTTCTTCGGATACCGGACCCGCCGCACGTCCTCCCAGGTCGCCGCGATGAGTCCGCCCGCGTCCAGCACCTCGTCGGCCCGCACCAGGTAGTCCTGCCGTGGGATCCGCTTCCCGCCCTCGACCTTGTAGACCAGGTCCTCTCCGTACCCCACGGCCCTGCCGAACTCGGCGGCCCGCAGCCCCACGGCCTCCCTGCGCAGCTTCAGCTGCCGCCCCACGGTGGTGATGACGGCGACACCCCACTCGTCGTCCGGATCCACCTCCCACCCCGGCTCGTCCGCCTCGCCGCGGAGCTGCCCCGCCTCGCCGTCCACCGACATACCGCGCCCCTCCGTAGTCCCGCGCGTACCGCGACGCCCTACCTGTGGCAACGAGCCCGACAGCCCGGACAACACTGGACAACCCGCCGACAGTCACCACACGCAACCACTCGATCACCCCTCACGGTAGGCGCATTCGGCCACGCCGAGTGAGGTGATCCGAACATCGGGCGCGGGAACGCGAAGAGGCCCGTACGACCGGAGTCGTACGGGCCTCTTCAGGTCAGCGAGTGACCCTCAAGCAAGGGGTACTTACTTGACGATCTTGGTGACCTGGCCGGCGCCCACCGTGCGGCCACCCTCACGGATGGCGAACTTCAGGCCCTCTTCCATGGCGATGGGCTGGATGAGCTGCACCGACATCTCGGTGTTGTCACCCGGCATGACCATCTCGGTGCCCTCGGGGAGGGTCACGACGCCGGTCACGTCCGTCGTACGGAAGTAGAACTGCGGACGGTAGTTGTTGAAGAACGGCGTGTGGCGGCCACCCTCGTCCTTGGAGAGGATGTAGGCCTGCGCCTCGAACTCCGTGTGCGGCGTGACCGAGCCCGGCTTGATGATGACCTGGCCGCGCTCGACGTCCTCGCGCTTGATGCCACGGAGCAGCAGACCGACGTTCTCACCGGCCTGGCCCTCGTCGAGCAGCTTGCGGAACATCTCGATACCGGTGACCGTGGTGGTGGTCTTCTCGGTCTTGATGCCGATGATGTCGACGGTCTCGTTGACCTTGAGGATACCGCGCTCGATACGACCGGTGACGACGGTGCCACGACCGGTGATCGTGAAGACGTCCTCGATCGGCATCAGGAACGGCTTGTCGACGTCGCGCTCGGGCTGCGGGATCGACTCGTCGACGGCGGCCATCAGGCTGAGGACGGAGTCCACCCACTCCTTCTCGCCCTCGAGGGCCTTCAGAGCGGAGACCTTGACGACCGGAACGTCGTCGCCCGGGAACTCGTACTCGGTGAGGAGCTCACGGACCTCGAGCTCGACGAGCTCCAGGATCTCCTCGTCGTCCACCATGTCGGCCTTGTTCAGGGCGACGACGATGTACGGAACGCCGACCTGGCGGGCCAGGAGCACGTGCTCCTTGGTCTGCGGCATCGGGCCGTCGGTCGCGGCGACCACCAGGATCGCGCCGTCCATCTGGGCGGCACCGGTGATCATGTTCTTGATGTAGTCCGCGTGACCCGGGCAGTCGACGTGGGCGTAGTGACGCGACTCGGTCTGGTACTCGACGTGCGCGATGGAGATGGTGATACCGCGCTGGCGCTCCTCGGGCGCCTTGTCGATGTTGTCGAACGGGGTGGCCTCGTTCAGGTCCGGGTACGCGTCGTGCAGCACCTTGGTAATGGCGGCCGTGAGGGTCGTCTTACCGTGGTCGATGTGACCGATGGTGCCGATGTTGACGTGCGGCTTAGTCCGCTCGAACTTCGCCTTCGCCACTGGGGTCCTCCTGTGGAGTGGTTCTGTACGCCTTACTCATCGGCGCCAGGTGATCTTTGCTGGGGTGCCGCCCGCCGGGGTCCTTCTGGAGGAAGAACCCCCGGCGGTCGGTGTCAAGCCTAAAGCGTGTAAACGGGGTGCGTTACTCGCCCTTGGCCTTCGCGATGATCTCCTCGGCGACGTTCCGCGGAACCTCGGCGTAGGAGTCGAACTGCATCGAGTAGCTCGCGCGACCCGACGTCTTGCTGCGGAGGTCGCCGACGTAGCCGAACATCTCCGACAGCGGAACCAGGCCCTTCACGACACGGGCGCCGGCACGCTCCTCCATGGCCTGGATCTGGCCACGGCGGGAGTTGATGTCACCGATGACCTCACCCATGTAGTCCTCGGGCGTGGTGACCTCGACGGCCATCATCGGCTCGAGCAGCACAGGGCTGGCCTTACGGGCGGCCTCCTTGAAGGCCTGCGAACCAGCGATCTTGAACGCCAGCTCGGAGGAGTCGACCTCGTGGTAGCCACCGTCGAGCAGGATCACACGCACGCCGGTCATCTCGTAACCGGCGAGGATGCCGAACTGCATGGCCTCCTGAGCACCGGCGTCGACCGAAGGGATGTACTCCTTCGGGATACGGCCACCGGTCACCTTGTTCACGAACTCGTACGAGGTGTCGCCGGCCTCGAGCGGCTCGATGCCGATCTGCACCTTGGCGAACTGGCCGGTACCACCGGTCTGCTTCTTGTGCGTGTAGTCGATGCGCTCGACGGCCTTGCGGATCGTCTCGCGGTACGCGACCTGGGGCTTGCCGACGTTGGCCTCGACCTTGAACTCACGGCGCATACGGTCGACCAGCACCTCGAGGTGCAGCTCGCCCATGCCACCGATGATGGTCTGGCCGGTCTCCTGGTCCGAGTGGACCTGGAACGACGGGTCCTCCTCGGCCAGGCGCTGGATCGCGATGCCCAGCTTCTCCTGGTCGCCCTTCGACTTGGGCTCGATGGCGACCTGGATCACCGGCGCCGGGAAGTCCATGGACTCCAGGATCACCGGGGCCTTGTCGTCGCACAGCGTCTCGCCCGTCGTGGTCTGCTTCAGACCCATGACGGCGACGATGTCGCCGGCGCCCACCGACTCGATCTCCTCACGCTTGTTGGCGTGCATGCGGTAGATCTTGCCGATGCGCTCCTTCTTGCCCTTGACGGAGTTCAGCACCGAAGAGCCGGACTCCAGGCGGCCCGAGTACACCCGGACGAAGGTGAGCTTGCCGAGGTGCGGGTCGCTCATGATCTTGAACGCCAGCGCCGAGAGGGGCTCCTCGTCGGACGGCTTGCGCTTGACGATCTCCTCCGCGTTGTTGACGGCGTGGCCCTCGATGGCCTCGACGTCGAGCGGGGAGGGGAGGTAGCGCACGACCGCGTCGAGCAGGGGCTGAACGCCCTTGTTCTTGAACGCGGTGCCGCAGAACACCGGGGTGACGGTGGTGCCGGTGCCCTTGCCGGAGGCGATGGTGATACGACGGATCGCCGCGTACAGCTGCTCCACGGAAGGCTCCTCGCCCTCCAGGTACAGCTCCATCAGCTCCTCGTCGTTCTCCGCGACGGCCTCGAGCAGCTTGCCGCGCCACTCCTCGGCAGCCTCGGTGTGCGTGGCCGGGATGTCGACGGTGTCGTACATCTCGCCCTTGGTCGCCTCGGCCGACCAGACCAGGGCCTTCATCGTCACGAGGTCGATGACGCCCTTGAAGTCCGCCTCGGCACCGATCGGCAGCTGCATGACCAGCGGCTGCGCACCCAGACGGTCGGAGATCATGTCGACGCAGCGGTGGAACTCGGCACCGGTGCGGTCGAGCTTGTTGACGAAGCAGATACGCGGAACGCCGTAGCGGTCCGCCTGACGCCACACCGTCTCGGACTGGGGCTCAACGCCGGCGACGCCGTCGAACACCGTCACGGCACCGTCGAGCACACGCAGGGAACGCTCCACCTCGACCGTGAAGTCGACGTGGCCCGGCGTGTCGATGATGTTGATGGTGTGGTCGACGTCTTCCAGCGGCCAGTGGCAGGTGGTGGCAGCAGAGGTGATCGTGATGCCACGCTCCTGCTCCTGCTCCATCCAGTCCATGGTGGCAGCGCCGTCGTGGACCTCACCGATCTTGTAAGACACACCGGTGTAGAACAGGATCCGCTCGGTGGTGGTCGTCTTGCCCGCGTCGATGTGGGCCATGATCCCGATGTTGCGGACCTTGGCCAGGTCAAGTGAAGTGGTAGCCATAAGGCTTCAGTCTTCTCTCGGTCTCGATGTGGGTAGCGACTACCAGCGGTAGTGCGCGAAGGCCTTGTTGGACTCGGCCATCTTGTGCGTGTCCTCGCGCTTCTTGACGGCCGCACCGAGGCCGTTCGAAGCGTCGAGAAGTTCGTTGAGCAGACGCTCGGTCATGGTCTTCTCGCGACGGGCGCGGGAGTAGCCGACGAGCCAGCGCAGCGCGAGGGTGTTGGCGCGACCGGGCTTGACCTCGATCGGAACCTGGTACGTCGCACCACCGACACGGCGGGACTTGACCTCAAGGGTCGGCTTGATGTTCTCCAGCGCGCGCTTCAGCGTGATGATCGGGTCGTTGCCCGTCTTCTCACGCAGACCCTCCATGGCGCCGTACACGATGCGCTCGGCGGTGGAGCGCTTGCCGTTCAGCAGCACCTTGTTGATCAGGGAGGTCACCAGAGGAGAACCGTAGACCGGGTCGATGATGACCGGGCGCTTCGGGGCGGGGCCCTTACGAGGCATTCTTACTTCTCCTTCTTGGCGCCGTAACGGCTGCGAGCCTGCTTGCGGTTCTTGACACCCTGGGTGTCGAGCGAGCCGCGGATGATCTTGTAGCGAACACCCGGCAGGTCCTTCACACGGCCGCCGCGCACGAGCACGATGGAGTGCTCCTGCAGGTTGTGTCCCTCACCCGGAATGTAAGCAGTGACCTCGATGCCGCTGGTCAGACGCACACGCGCGACCTTGCGGAGGGCCGAGTTCGGCTTCTTCGGGGTAGTCGTGAACACACGCGTGCAGACGCCACGACGCTGAGGGGAACCCTCAAGTGCGGGCGTCTTGTTCTTCTCGACCTTGTCCTGCCGGCCCTTACGGACCAGCTGCTGGATCGTAGGCACTACTTCTCCGGTTTCTGTGTGCCGATAGGTACAGCTAACCTGGAACATCTCCGACCCACGCGGTCGGGTGTGTCGAATCCAGCAAACTCCCGCCGCGAGGCGAAAAGGGCGCAGATTACGGCGGCCGGTCAGAACTCTCTGTGCGGTTTGGAGGCACGCACGAGAGCCAGGGCACACCCCAGGCACAAGGTCTGAGCGTACCTACCGCACGGACTTCGGTCAAAACAAATGGAGTCCCCCGCGACACGCCGGTCGTTCCACCTCCTCACCTGGGATTCGTCCCGGTTGTCCCGGCGCTCCCCCAGAAGCGGCACGCGCCGTCGAGCAGCAGGTCGCCGGACGCCCCCGAGTCCTTCGGCCACCCTTGGCCGAAACCCGTGCTTCCCCGCCACGCGGTCTTGCGCTTTGAGTACGTTGATCCGTCCGCTCGGGCGCGAGAAATCGGGGGATGGGATGGCGACGACACCGAGGCCGCCAACGGCGTACTCACCGGACGACGGCGGCCTGGACGACCGGGTGCCCTTCCTGGCGCGCCTGGAGGCCGAGGACCGCTCGGCCCTGCTGGCGCTCGGCCGCGAGCTGACCTTCAGCCCGCGCATGGTGCTCGTGCACCAGCACGAGCCCTCGTCCCACGTCCTCTTCCTCGTACATGGCTGGACGAAGGTCACCGCCTCCGCGGCCAACGGCTACGAGGCGCTCCTCGCGCTGCGCGGGCCCGGCGACATCGTGGGCGAGTCGGCCGCGCTCACCGGCCGGCCGCGGTCGGCGACGGTGACCGCGCTGGAGCCGGTGCGGGCGACGGCCGTGGAGCACGAGCGGTTCAAGGACTTCCTGAACCGCTCCCCCGCCGTCTCGTTCGCCCTGCTGGGGCTGACCGCCGACCGCACCCGCGCGGCCGACCGGCGCCGGCTGGAGTTCGCGTCCATGAGCGTGCGCGAGCGCTTCGCGGTCCTGCTGCTGGACCTCGCCCGCACCCACGGCCGGCGCACCGCGGACGGCATCGAGCTGGCCGTACCGCTGAGCAAGCAGGAGCTGGCCGGATCGGTGGGCGCCTCACGAGAGATGGTGCAGCGGCTGCTGCGCGAACTGCGCGACAAGGAAGCCGTCGTGACGGGCCGCCGCACCCTGCTGATCCTGCGCCCCGACCTGCTGCGTCGTATCGCCGCCGCAGGACCCGCACTCGGCGTTCCCGCGCCGTCCGAGCCCCTGGAGGGGTGACGGGGGCCGTCCCGTCCTCGAAGAGGCGGGATCCCCGTCGTCCCGTCCGACGCTCTGTGCACACGGTCACACTCCGAGTGCGTCATCCGCCCTCACCAGTCGGGAAGCCGCGCGGCCAGTCTTCTGCCCTGCACGCAGTTCCCCCCTCGAGAGGCGACCATGACCGATCCCGTGAGCCGCACGATCCTGCTGCTGGACATCGAGAGGTTCAGCGACCGGGACGACGTGGAGCAGGCGTATCTGCGGCGCATGCTCTACGACATCACCGACCGCACGCTGGAAGGCGCCGGCATCGACGAGACCCGGCGGCTGCGGGCCGACCGCGGCGACTCGGTGATGGCCCTCATCGACGCGAACGCCCCGGTCACGGCGTTGCTGCGGGCCCTGCTCACGGATGTCCCGGCGCATCTGCGGACGGTCAACCGCATGGCCTCCCGCTCCGCGCAGATCCGGCTGCGCGGCGTCGTCGCCACCGGCTATGTCGCGGTGGACGAGCACGACGGCTGGGTCGGCTCCGATCTGAACCACGCCTGCCGGCTGCTGGACGCCCGGCTGCTGCGCAAGGCACTGCGCGAGCGGACGAACGACTTCGCACTGTGCGTTTCGGACGCCCTGTACGCCGGGGTGGTGCGCCACGACCACGTGGGCGTCCCGGCCGCCGACTTCCACCCGGTGACGGTGGAGAGCAAGAACGGCCCCCTCACGGCGTGGCTGCACGGACCGGTCCCCGGCGCCACGGCCGCGGACGGCCGCGAAGACCACGGTGACACGGGGGCGGGGGAGGCGCCGGGCGGATCGGGGGACCGCCCGGCGCCGCGGGTGCCCCCGCGCGGCACCCCGGCCCCCGAGGGCCGCCCGGCGCCGGGCGGATCAGGGGGAGCCCCGGCGCCGGGCCCTGTCGTCACCGTCCAGGGCGGCACGTTCAGCGGGGGCCTGATCGGCGGTTCCCAGTACGGCGGCATCAGCGGCGGCCACTTCTCCGGTGACGTCGCCCTCGGCGAGGGCGGCGGACGGGAGCGGGGCGAGCGCGCATGAGCGCCCCCGAGACACCGGCTCCCCCGCGCCCGGTGCCCGATGCCGGGAGCGCGGCGAAGGACCAGCCCCCGGGCAACCCGGGCCCCTCCGGCGACACCGGGCACGACGACCGGACGGAGCCCGAGGAGCGCGACCAGCCGCAGGACGCCTGGTCGGCCCGGCGTGACCTGGTCGACCACAGCCCGCGGTCCATGAACGTCGGCGCCCGGTCCCGCTTCAGCGGCGGACTGCTCGGCGGCGACCAGCACGGCGGCATCAGCGGCGGCCACTTCTCCGGCGATGTCTTCCTCGGCAGCAAGACGGAGATCTACCAGCTCACGGCCCCCGGCTTCACCACCGCCGCCTCCGCCTCCGGCGAGATACCGGCGGCCACCCTTCAGGAGCTGTCGAGCCGGTTCGTCGCCGACGAGAAGCTCATGTCCCGGCTGCTCGGCCGGCTGCACGACGACCGCGTCCTGGTGCTGTCCGGCGGCCGGTTCACCGGTCGGCGCACCGCCGCCCTCATGCTGCTGCACCGCCTCGGCGCCCTCCCGGTGCGCACCCTGGCGCGCGACACCGGCCCGAGTGGTCTGGCCGACCTGGTCGCCGGCGAGCACCAGGCCCGCGGTCATGTCCTGTGCGACCTCGCCCCGCGCCGCGACGACCCGCTGCGCTGGACCCATCTGCTGGCCGCCCGGGACCGTCTCGCCGAACAGGACGCCTTTCTGGTCGTCACCCTCGAGCCCGGCGCGGCCCTGGACGACGTGACCGCCGAGGAGTGGCGCGCACCGGCCGCCGCGGATGTCCTCGCCGCGCATCTGCGCACCCGCACCGACGAGGAGACCGCCGCCAAGCTGCTCGACCTGCCGCAGGTCGCCGACTTCCTGGAGCGCAGCCACCAGCCGCGCGAGGCCGCCGCGTTCGCCCAGCTGCTCGGCCGGTACGCCGCCGGGGAGGTCGCCGAGCACGCGGTCGGCCAGTTCTCCCTGGTCTCGCTGGAATCCCAGGTCCAGGAGTGGTTCGAGGAGGACGACGCCTCCCTGCAACTGCGCGACAAGGCGTTCCTCGTCGCGCTGGCCGCCTTCGACGGCGGCCCGTACGCGCTGACCGCCGAACTCAGCGACCTGCTCTACCGCTTCCTTCAGGAGACCGAGAATCCGGCGTGCGTCCCCCAGGTCCCCGTCTTCGGTACGCATGTCGGCAAGCGGCTCCAACGGGCACGTGCCGAGCGGTACTCGGCGGACGAGCAGACCGAGTGGGGCCCGGTCACCCAGCAGAAGGCCCGGTTCCGCGACGAGCGGGCCTCCCTGGTGCTGCTGCGCGAGGTGTGGACCGGGCATCCGTCCGCCCGCCCGGCCCTGATCCGCTGGCTGCGCCGGCTCGCCGACGACGGCCGCCCCCTGGTCCGCACCCGCGCCGCCGCGACCGTCGCCGTCCTCGCCCGCACCGATCTGCCGTCGGCGATGGCCCTGGTCATCGAGCCATGGGGAACCTCCAAGCTGTTCCGGCACCGGCTCGTCGCCGTCAACTCCCTCACCCTCGCCCACCTCATCGACACGCCCAACATCCCGCGCATCCTCGACACCTGGTGCGAGGGCGGCGATCCGCGACTGCGCTGGGTGGCCGTACGGGCGTACGGGCTGATCGGCACGGAGCGCCCGGAACAGGCCCTCGCCGCGCTGCGCGGCGCCGTACGGCGGCTGTACGCGGACGCCCCCGACGACATCGACGGCGAGCTGGCACGGGAACTCGCCGAGGCGGTGGAGCTGCTCCTGCTGTCCTCGGCGAGCGAGACGGTCCTCGCCGAGCTGCGCACCCATCTGGACGACGACCGGGCCGTGCACGACCTCACGCTCGGCGGATTCGTCGGCGCCTGCAGGCACACCGAGAACGACGACCAGCGCTACGGCACTCCGCTGGTCCTCGGCTGGTACGCCCGCTCGGCGGCCGAGGGCGGCCCGGCCGCGCAGGGCGTCCCGTATCTGTGGCGCGCCGCCCTGGCCGACCCGCGCACCACCCGGCACGCGCTGGGCGCGCTGCGCGAGTGGGTGCTGATCGCCGACCGGTCCACGGCGGTCGAGTGGGCACTGGCCGCGCTGCTGCCCGCCCTCGTCACCACGGCCGCCGAGCACCAGCGGCTGAGCCATCTGCTGCGGACCATGCCCGGCGAGGACGGTGCTCCTCCGCCGCTGGTCGCGTCCCGTCTGCTCACCACTCTGCCCACCCGCTGACCTCCGCGCACAAGCCCGCGCACAAGCCCGCGCATCCGTCCGCGCATCCGTCCGTACGTCCGTCGGTACGTCCCGAGGAGCCACACGCACCATGCCCACCTTCCACCGCCAGCCCGAGTGGCAGCAGTCGGCGGACCGGCACACGCAGCTGGTCGACCCGGTGCTCACCGTGCGTCAGCTGTCGCGTTTCGAGTTCAACCTGAGACAACTGGTCCGTATCGACCACGCGCTCGTCTTCTCCACCCCCAAGGGTTCCTACGAGGCGTATCTGCCGCCTCGGCGCCCGACGCGCGCCGAGGTCGCCGCCAACCGGTACACCGCCGTGTACGAGGTGGACATGGGCGTGCATCCCTGGACGGCGGAACTCGCGCTGCCCAGCGACAACGACGCCTTCGAGTTCACGGCCGAGGTCGACATCTCCTGGCAGGTCCTGGACCCGGCCCGGTTCGTGGCGAGCGGTCACCGGGACGTGCCGGGACTGGTCCTCAGCGAACTCCAGCAGGCCGCCCGGCCGGTGACCCGCCGCTTCGCCGTCACCGACAGCGCGGCGGCCGAACAGGAGCTGCTCCAGGCGGTCACCGTGCTCGGGCCGCTCGGGGCACCGGCGGGACTCCAGGTCACCTGGACCCTGCGCATCAAGCGCGACAAGGCCAACATCGAGCACCAGCAGCGGTTGCAGGCCATCGACCACACCGCGGCCGAACAGGTTCGCGTGAGCCAACGGGGCATGGAGGTCGACGCCGAGGCGGACCGCCGCGGGCGGCAACAGGACTCCCTGCAGATCGAACGGGCGATGGCCTACGGCGCCCGGCAGCAGGAACTGATGCTCCAGCAGCAGCGGTGGCAGTACGAGCAGGCCCTGCTGCACAGCGGACAGCAGCACCAGCTCGCACTGCAACAGGGTCAGCAGCAGCTGGAACTCCAACAGATCGAGGCCCAGAAGGTCGCCTTCTACGAGTGGCACCTCCAGCAGGGCGGCGTGCACGCCTGGGCGCTTCACCTCGCCCAGCACCCGGAGGACTCACGGCTCGTCATGGCCAGCATGCGCGAGGACCAACTCCGCATGATCCAGGCGCAGATGGAACTCGTACGGCAGCTCCTGAGCGGTGACGCGGCGGAGGGCTACGAGCTGGAGGGGCCCAAACAACTGGCCCTCCGCACGGTCAACGACATCCTCACCCAGCGACTCCCCGGCGTCCCCCAGACCCCGCCCCCGCTGCCCGAAGCAACGGGACCGGTCTATCCGGGCGCACCCAAGCCGCCCGCGCACCCGTCGGCGGTCTCACAGGACGACGCCGCGCCGGGCGAGATGCCACCGACCGCGGCGGCCCCGGGACCCGGCACCCCGCCCGGGTTCCCGGGCCCCCAGCCGGGAACGGTCCCGGGCGGACCCGCGTTCCCCCCGCCGGTGCCGACCGCCGCGCCCTTCCCGCCACCGGTGCCGGGCGCCCCGCCGTTCACACCGCCGGCTCAAGGCGCCCCGCCATTCACGCCGTCGGCTCCGGGCGCGCCCCCGTTCACATCGCCGCCCCCGGGCGCCCCGCCCTTCGTCCCGCCGCCTCCGGGCGCCCCGCCCTTCGTCCCGCCGCCTCCGGGCGCGCCGCAGCCCTGGCAGACGGCCGTGCCGTACGGAGCCGATGGCGGGGCGCAGGATCCGCGCATCGGCGCGTACGGCCCGCAGGCCCCGGCCTGGCAGCCCCCGCCCGGCTATGGCACCACGCCCACCGTGCCCACCGTGCCCACCGGGTCCACGGTCCCGGTCGACGGCAAGGATCCCCGGGACTTCGCAGATACCTCGGACACCGAGGGCGGCGAGGGCACCGGAACGTCCACGGGACCCGGGGGGACCGGGAGCGGTACCGAACGAGGCGGCGCATGACCGCCCCCGGCCCGGCGCCCGCCCCGCCCACCGGCAGCCCCGCCGACCCCGCGGCGCGCACCCAGCTCTGTGAGCGACTCCTGACCGAGCTGCGGGCCGAGATCGCCCGGGCCGACAGCAAGGCGTCGGTCCTCGTCGCCGCCCTCGGCATGACCGCCGGTGTCTTCAGCGGCCTGCTCGCCGGGCGGAAGTGGACCCCGGCCGCGCTCTCCGGCGCGGGCACCGTGCTGTGGTGGGCCGGAGCCGTCTGCCTCGCCCTCTCGCTGTTCGCCCTGCTGCTCGCCGTCCTGCCCCGCTACCGCTCCGGGACCTGGGCGCCGGGCCTTCCCCTGTCCTACTTCGGTGACATCCAACAGGCCGTCAGGCGCGGCCACCTGGAGAGCGCGCTCGCCGACACCGAACGCCTTCCCACGGCCGGCCTGACCAGGGCGCTCACCGAGACGAGCCGGATCGCCGCGCGCAAGCACCAGTGGATCCGGGCGGGACTCGTCGCCTTCGGCTCCGGCACGGTCCTGCTGCCCGCCTCCCTGCTCATCCACTGATCCGCCGGCCCGCCGTAGCGCAGTCGTCCCCGCACCCGCATATGAAGGAAAGATCGACCATGTCCCAACCGCCCCGACCGATCCCGCCGGAGTACCCCGGCTCACCGGCCCACACCGCAGCACAGCAGCCGATACCGCCGCAGTACCCGCAGCCCGACCCCGCCGCCCCGCAGTACCCCCGGTCGGACCCCGCCCCGCACCACCCGCAGTCGGACCCGGCCCCGCAGTACCCCCAGGCGGCACCCCCGCCCCCGTATCCGACCCCGCCCGCCTACCCGCAGTCAGCCCCTCCCTCGTATCCCCAGTCACCGCCACCGCCCCACCCTCCGCAGGCCGGTCCGACTCCCCCGCCCCCCGTACCCCCCACCACGCCGCCCCTGTCCCCCGACGACCCCGCCCACCCGCACCACATCAGCACCCACCACGGCCGTGTCCACCTGTCCAAGGACCAGCGCCGCACCGACGCCACCGCCGTCGGCAACCTCCTGCTGCATCTGCCGAACTTCCTGTGCAGCCTCTTCGTGGTCGCCCTGGTCTCGGCCTTCTTCGGCAAGTTCGCCGTCCTGGTGATCCTCGCCTGGCTCGCCAGCGGCGCACTCGTGTTCCACCGCCCCACCGAAAGCGCCCTCGCGCGCCATCTGCTTCGTCTGCGCTACCCCACTCCGCAAGAGCGAGCCAAACTCGAACCCGTGTGGCGTACGGTCACGGCCCGCGCCGGGATCGAGGGCCGCACCTATGAGCTGTGGGTGGAGGACAGCGAGGGCCTCAACGCGGTCGCCGCGGCCGGCCATATCGTCGGCGTCACCCGCTTCGCCATGAACCAGCTGCCCAACGGCGAGCTGGCCGCCGTACTGGCGCACGAGCTGGGCCACCACGTCGGCGGACACGCATGGTCCTCGCTGCTCGGCTACTGGTACGCGCTGCCCGGCCGGGTCGCCTGGCGCCTCCTCAAGGCGTTCTCCGGCTTCGCGTTCAAGGTGTCGCGGGCGTTCGGCTGCTTCGGCGTCGCCTTCGTGGTGCTGTTCACGGGCGGCCTCGCGCTGGCGACGGTCAGCACGCTCTACGGGCTGCCGCTGCTGCTGCTCGGCGTCCCCTACGCGCTCGCCGCCGTCGGCCGCCGCTCCGAGCTGCGTGCCGACGAGCACGCCGCCGCCCTCGGCTTCGCCCCGATGCTGGCCGCCGTACTGCACAAGCTGCACCAGCAGGAGCAGCGGACGGCGGCCGAGCTGGCCGCTCGCAACGGAGGTGTCCCCGTGGCGGAGGGCACTCTCGGCAGGCTGCTCTCCTCGCACCCGGATTACCACACCCGGCTGCACCACCTGGAGCCCTACCTCCGGCCGGGGCACTGAGCCGGCCGCGGACCGGCCCCGGACACGCCGAAGGGCGGCCACCCACAGGGTGACCGCCCTTCGGTTCAGGCTGCTCGCTTACTGGTTGTACGGACCGTAGTCGTAGTCCTCCAGCGGCACCGCCTGGCCGGAGCCGGCGCCGAACGGCGAGTAGTCGATGTCGTCGTAGCCGACGGCCGAGTACATCGCGGCCTTGGCCTCCTCGGTCGGCTCGACCCGGATGTTGCGGTAGCGGGACAGACCCGTACCGGCCGGGATGAGCTTACCGATGATGACGTTCTCCTTGAGGCCGATGAGGCTGTCGGACTTGGCGTTGATCGCCGCGTCCGTCAGGACTCGGGTCGTCTCCTGGAAGGAGGCGGCCGACAGCCAGGATTCCGTCGCCAGCGAGGCCTTGGTGATACCCATGAGCTGCGGACGGCCGGAGGCCGGGTGACCGCCCTCCTGGACCACACGACGGTTCTCGGTCTCGAACTTCGAGCGCTCGACCAGCTCGCCGGGCAGCAGCTCCGCGTCGCCGGACTCGATGATCGTCACACGGCGGAGCATCTGCCGGATGATGATCTCGATGTGCTTGTCGTGGATCGACACACCCTGCGAGTTGTACACCTTCTGGACCTCGCCGACCAGGTGGACCTGGACGGCACGCTGGCCCAGGATGCGCAGCACGTCGTGCGGGTTGGTGGCACCCACGGTGAGCTTCTGGCCCACCTCGACGTGCTCGCCCTCGCTGACCAGGAGTCGGGCGCGCTTCGAGATCGGGAACGCCGTCTCGTCGCTGCCGTCGTCCGGCGTGATGACGATCTTCTTGGTCTTCTCGGTCTCCTCGATCCGCACGCGGCCCTGGGCCTCGGAGATCGGGGCGACACCCTTCGGGGTACGGGCCTCGAAGAGCTCGACGACACGCGGCAGACCCTGGGTGATGTCGTCACCGGCCACACCACCGGTGTGGAAGGTACGCATCGTCAGCTGGGTACCGGGCTCACCGATGGACTGGGCGGCGATGATGCCGACCGCCTCACCGATGTCGACCAGCTTGCCGGTGGCGAGCGAGCGGCCGTAGCACATGGCGCAGGTGCCGACGGCGGACTCACAGGTCAGGACCGAACGGGTCTTGACCTCCGCGACGTTACGGGCGACGAGCTCCTCGATGAGGACGTCACCCAGGTCGGTACCGGCCGGGGCCAGCACCTGACCGTCGACGACGATGTCCTCGGCGAGGCAGCGCGCGTACACGGACGTCTCGACGTTCTCCGCCTTGCGCAGCACGCCGTCCGCGCCGACCTCCGCGATCTGGAGCCGCAGGCCACGCTCGGTGCCGCAGTCCTCCTCGCGGATGATGACGTCCTGGGAGACGTCGACCAGACGACGGGTCAGGTAACCCGAGTCGGCGGTACGCAGAGCGGTGTCCGCGAGACCCTTACGGGCACCGTGCGTGGAGATGAAGTACTCCAGCACGGACAGACCCTCACGGAACGACGCCTTGATCGGACGCGGGATCGTCTCGTTCTTCGCGTTCGACACCAGACCGCGCATACCGGCGATCTGACGCATCTGCATCATGTTTCCTCGGGCACCCGAGTCAACCATCATGAAGATGGGGTTCGTCTTGGGGAAGTTCGCGTTCATCGCCTCGGCGACCTCGTTGGTCGCCTTGGTCCAGATGTTGATGAGCTCCTGAGTGCGCTCTTCCTTGGTGATCAGACCGCGCTCGTACTGCTTCTGGACCTTCTCGTCCTGCGCCTCGTAACCCTTGACGATCTCCTTCTTCGCCTCGGGAACGACGACGTCGGAGATGGCGACGGTGACGCCGGAACGGGTCGCCCAGAAGAAGCCGGCCGCCTTCAGGTTGTCGAGCGTCGCCGCCACGATGACCTTCGGGTAGCGCTCGGCGAGGTCGTTGACGATCTCGGAGAGCTGCTTCTTGCCGACCGAGTAGTCGACGAACGGGTAGTCCTCGGGCAGCAGCTCGTTGAAGAGCGCACGGCCCAGCGTGGTCTTCAGACGGAAGCTGTCACCCTGCTGCCACTCCGGCTCCCCCTCCTCCTGCACCGGCGGGGTCCAGCCGCGCGGCGGGATGGTTCCCACCGGGAAGCGGATGTCCACGGCCGACTGCAGCGAGAGCTCGCCGGCGTCGAACGCCATGATCGCCTCGGCGGTGGAGCCGAAAGACCGGCCCTCACCCTTGACGTCACGCAGCTCGCCGTCCGTGGTCAGGAAGAACAGACCGAGGACCATGTCCTGGGTCGGCATCGTGACCGGGCGGCCGTCGGCCGGCTTGAGGATGTTGTTCGAGGACAGCATCAGGATGCGGGCCTCGGCCTGCGCCTCCGCGGACAGCGGCAGGTGCACGGCCATCTGGTCACCGTCGAAGTCCGCGTTGAACGCGGTGCAGACGAGCGGGTGGATCTGGATGGCCTTGCCCTCGACCAGCTGCGGCTCGAAGGCCTGGATGCCGAGGCGGTGCAGGGTGGGCGCACGGTTCAGCAGCACCGGGTGCTCGGCGATGACCTCTTCGAGGACGTCGTACACGACGGTGCGGCCGCGCTCCACCATGCGCTTGGCCGACTTGATGTTCTGCGCGTGGTTCAGGTCGACCAGGCGCTTCATCACGAACGGCTTGAACAGCTCCAGCGCCATCGCCTTCGGCAGACCGCACTGGTGCAGCTTCAGCTGCGGACCGACGACGATCACGGAACGCGCCGAATAGTCGACACGCTTGCCGAGCAGGTTCTGACGGAAGCGACCCTGCTTACCCTTCAGCATGTCGCTGAGGGACTTCAGCGGGCGGTTGCCGGGGCCCGTGACCGGGCGGCCGCGACGACCGTTGTCGAAGAGGGCGTCAACAGCCTCCTGAAGCATGCGCTTCTCGTTGTTGACGATGATCTCCGGAGCACCCAGGTCGAGCAGGCGCTTCAGACGGTTGTTGCGGTTGATCACACGGCGGTACAGGTCGTTCAGGTCGGAGGTCGCGAAGCGGCCACCGTCCAGCTGCACCATCGGACGCAGGTCCGGCGGGATGACCGGGACGCAGTCCAGGACCATGCCCTTGGGGCTGTTGGAGGTCTGCAGGAACGCGGACACGACCTTCAGCCGCTTCAGGGCACGGGTCTTCTTCTGGCCCTTGCCGGTGCGGATGATCTCGCGGAGCTTCTCGGCCTCCTCCTCGAGGTCGAAGGACTCCAGGCGCTTCTGCAGCGCCGCGGCACCCATCGAACCGTCGAAGTACGTGCCGAAGCGGTCCCGCAGCTCGCGGTAGAGCAGCTCGTCGCCCTCGAGGTCCTGGACCTTGAGGTTCTTGAACCGGGTCCACACCTCGTCGAGACGGTCGATCTCGCGCTGCGCGCGGTCGCGCAGCTGCTTCATCTCGCGCTCGGCACCCTCGCGCACCTTGCGGCGCACATCGGCCTTGGCGCCCTCGGCCTCCAGCTCGGCCAGGTCGGCCTCGAGCTTCTTGGCGCGGGCCTCCAGGTCGGCGTCGCGACGGTTCTCGACCTGCTGCCGCTCGACGGAGACGTGCGCCTCCAGGGAGGGCAGGTCACGCGTGCGGCGCTCCTCGTCGACGTACGTGATCATGTACGCCGCGAAGTAGATGACCTTCTCCAGGTCCTTCGGGGCGAGGTCGAGCAGGTAGCCCAGCCGCGACGGAACGCCCTTGAAGTACCAGATGTGCGTGACCGGGGCGGCCAGCTCGATGTGGCCCA
Organism: Streptomyces sp. NPDC052036; assembly: GCF_040680495.1. Lineage (NCBI taxonomy): Bacteria > Bacillati > Actinomycetota > Actinomycetes > Kitasatosporales > Streptomycetaceae > Streptomyces > Streptomyces sp. NPDC052036. Next base: position 33,161 of record NZ_JBFAWW010000009.1, read on the forward strand.
TCCGCTCACGGCGCACCTTCGCGCGCGTGACCTCGACGCCACAGCGCTCACAGATGATGCCCTTGAAACGGACGCGCTTGTACTTGCCGCAGTAGCACTCCCAGTCCCGGGTGGGGCCGAAGATCTTCTCGCAGAAGAGGCCGTCCTTCTCGGGCTTGAGGGTGCGGTAGTTGATGGTCTCGGGCTTCTTGACCTCGCCGTGGCTCCACTGACGGATGTCGTCAGCGGTGGCCAGGCCGATCCGGAGCTCGTCGAAGAAGTTGACGTCGAGCACTATGCGTCAATCCCTCTCAGGGTCGTAAGTCTTTCGGTCTGTACGGGGGCCTGGGGGTCGGCGGGCCTTGGAGTCAGGCCCGCCGGACTCCCGTCAGACCTCTTCGACGCTGCTCGGCTCGCGCCGGGACAGGTCGATGCCGAGCTCCTCCGCAGCGCGGAAGACGTCCTCGTCGGTGTCGCGCATCTCGATGGACATACCGTCGCTGGACAGCACCTCCACGTTGAGGCACAGGGACTGCATCTCCTTGATGAGCACCTTGAAGGACTCGGGGATGCCGGGCTCGGGGATGTTCTCGCCCTTGACGATGGCCTCGTAGACCTTCACGCGACCAGTGACGTCGTCGGACTTGATGGTCAGCAGCTCCTGGAGGGCGTACGCGGCGCCGTAGGCCTCGAGGGCCCACACCTCCATCTCGCCGAACCGCTGGCCACCGAACTGGGCCTTACCACCCAGCGGCTGCTGGGTGATCATCGAGTACGGACCGGTCGACCGAGCGTGCAGCTTGTCGTCGACCAGGTGGTGCAGCTTCAGGATGTACATGTAGCCGACGGAGATCGGGTCCGGGAACGGCTCACCCGAGCGGCCGTCGAACAGCCGCGCCTTGCCGGACGGGAGGACCAGACGGTCGCCGTCGCGGTTCGGGATGGTGTGCTGGAGCAGACCCGCCAGCTCGTCCTCGCGGGCACCGTCGAAGACCGGGGTCGCGACGTTGGTCCGGGGGTCGACCTGGTCGGCGCCGATCGCCTGCAGGCGCTGCGCCCACTCGTCCGCGAGGCCGGAGACGTCCCAACCGCGGCTGGCGAGCCAGCCGAGGTGGATCTCCAGGACCTGTCCCGGGTTCATTCGGGACGGCACACCCAGCGGGTTGAGGATGATGTCGACCGGGGTGCCGTCCTCCAGGAACGGCATGTCCTCGATCGGCAGGATCTTGGAGATGACACCCTTGTTGCCGTGACGGCCGGCGAGCTTGTCACCGTCGGTGATCTTGCGCTTCTGCGCGACGTAGACGCGGACCAGCTGGTTCACGCCCGGCGGCAGCTCGTCGCCCTCCTCGCGGTCGAAGACGCGCACACCGATGACCTTGCCGGTCTCGCCGTGCGGCACCTTCAGCGAGGTGTCACGGACCTCACGGGCCTTCTCACCGAAGATCGCGCGCAGCAGACGCTCCTCGGGGGTCAGCTCGGTCTCACCCTTCGGGGTGACCTTGCCGACGAGGATGTCACCGGCGATGACCTCGGCACCGATACGGATGATGCCGCGCTCGTCGAGGTCGGCGAGGACCTCCTCGGAGACGTTCGGGATGTCCCGGGTGATCTCCTCGGGGCCGAGCTTGGTGTCACGGGCGTCGACCTCGTGCTCCTCGATGTGGATCGAGGAGAGGACGTCGTCCTGCACGAGGCGCTGCGACAGGATGATCGCGTCCTCGTAGTTGTGACCCTCCCACGGCATGAACGCCACGAGCAGGTTCTTGCCCAGCGCCATCTCGCCGTTCTCGGTGGCCGGACCGTCGGCGAGGACCTGGCCCTCGATGATCCGGTCACCCTCGTTGACGACGACCTTCTGGTTGACCGAGGTGCCCTGGTTGGAGCGGGCGAACTTGGCCAGGCGGTACGTGATGTACGTGCCGTCGTCGTTGGCGGTGGTGATGTAGTCCGCGGAGACCTCCTGGACCACACCGGCCTTCTCGGCCTTGACGACGTCGCCGGCGTCGACGGCGGAGCGGTACTCCATGCCGGTACCGACGAGCGGGGCCTCCGACTTGATGAGCGGAACGGCCTGGCGCATCATGTTCGCGCCCATGAGGGCACGGTTGGCGTCGTCGTGCTCGAGGAACGGGATCATGGCGGTCGCGACCGACACCATCTGGCGCGGCGAGACGTCCATGTAGTCCACGTCGTCACCGGCGACGTAGTCGACCTCGCCGCCACGGCGGCGGACCAGGACGCGGGCCTCGGCGAAGCGCATCTCATCGGTGAGACCGGCGTTGGCCTGCGCGATGACGAAGCGGTCCTCCTCGTCGGCGGTCAGGTAGTCCACCTCGTCGGTGACCTGGCCGTCGACGACCTTGCGGTACGGGGTCTCGACGAAACCGAACGCGTTGACCCGGCCGTAGGAGGCGAGCGAACCGATCAGACCGATGTTCGGGCCTTCGGGCGTCTCGATCGGGCACATACGGCCGTAGTGCGACGGGTGCACGTCACGGACCTCGAAGCCGGCCCGCTCACGGGAGAGACCACCCGGGCCGAGCGCGGACAGACGACGCTTGTGCGTCAGCCCGGACAGCGGGTTGTTCTGGTCCATGAACTGGGACAGCTGGCTGGTGCCGAAGAACTCCTTGATGGAGGCGACGACCGGCCGGATGTTGATCAGGGTCTGCGGCGTGATCGCCTCGACGTCCTGGGTCGTCATGCGCTCGCGGACGACGCGCTCCATACGAGCCAGACCGGTGCGGACCTGGTTCTGGATGAGCTCGCCGACGCTGCGCAGACGACGGTTGCCGAAGTGGTCGATGTCGTCGGTCTCCACGACGATCGCCTGACCGCTGTCGCCGACCGTCTCGGTCTCGCCCGCGTGCAGCTTCACCAGGTACTTGATCGTCGAGATGACGTCCTCGACGGTCAGGATGCCCGCGTCCAGCGGAGCGTCCGCACCCAGCTTCTTGTTGACCTTGTAGCGGCCGACCTTCGCGAGGTCGTAGCGCTTCGGGTTGAAGTAGAGGTTCTCGAGCAGCGTCTGCGCGGCCTCACGCGTGGGGGGCTCGCCCGGACGCAGCTTGCGGTAGATGTCGAGCAGCGCGTCGTCCTGGCCCTGGGTGTGGTCCTTCTCCAGGGTGGCGCGCATGGACTCGTACTCGCCGAACTCCTCGAGGATCTGCTCGGTCGTCCAGCCGAGCGCCTTCAGGAGGACGGTCACGGACTGCTTGCGCTTACGGTCGATACGGACACCGACCATGTCGCGCTTGTCGATCTCCATCTCCAGCCAGGCACCCCGGGACGGGATGATCTTGGCCGAGAAGATGTCCTTGTCGGACGTCTTGTCGATGGAGGAGTCGAAGTAGACACCCGGCGAACGGACCAGCTGCGACACGACGACACGCTCGGTGCCGTTGATGACGAACGTGCCCTTGTTCGTCATGAGCGGGAAGTCGCCCATGAAGACGGTCTGGGACTTGATCTCGCCGGTCTCGTTGTTGGTGAACTCGGCCGTGACGAAGAGGGGCGCGGCGTAGGTGAAGTCGCGCTCCTTGCACTCGTCGATCGAGTTCTTCGGCGGCTCGAAGCGGTGGTCGCGGAACGTCAGCGACATCGACCCGGAGAAGTCCTCGATCGGGGAGATCTCCTCGAAGATCTCCTCGAGACCGGACTTGGTGGGGACGTCCTGACCGGACTCCAGAGCCTCCTCGACCCGACTCTGCCAGGCGGTGTTCCCGAGCAGCCAGTCAAAGCTCTCGGTCTGCAGCGCGAGCAGGTTGGGAACCTCGAGAGGCTCCTTGATCTTTGCAAAGGAAATGCGCAGCGGGGCGGTGCTGGCGCCGTTGTTCGTATTCGCGGTCGAGGCAGTGCGCGAGGCGGCCAAGAGGGGGTCCTTCCGAGGGCTCGGACTCACTACGCGCGTACCGGTCCCCACCAGGCACAGAGATGGAAAGCCTCAGGTCAGAGACTCTTTATCGTCGGTGCTCAAGCGAGGGGCATCCTCCTGGTGACGGGCAGGAGGCAGCTAACAGGCAGCGCAAAGGGTCAGTGTAGCCACTTGGCACACTGATGTCCAGTGCGGGTTTGCAGGCCCACGACAGAAGCCCTCGTTGTCCCTCAACAGCTGCGGCAAGCCACGCCCTCGATGCACATCGATACTGCCCTCTTCGTCGTCGATCCATGCCTCGGATCCGGATCGTTGTGACGACGCGTCCTGAGAATTGCGCGCTGCGTGCAGTTCGTCAAGGCCCCCCATGGCCGAACCAGGTGCTGCCATCGTCACTTGCAACTGTCACCGGGGCCCTCGGGACGCACGACGAAGATCACCATACTCCCCGCGGCGACGGGTGCAAGGCAGCCGCCACCGGACCCCCCGGAACGCCGAAGAGCGACCACCCGGATGGATGATCGCCCTTCGGTGCGTTCGCGTTACAGCCCCACGAGTGAGCCTCGGCCGGAATCCCGTGGGCGCCGGCTGCGGCGTTCGAGTGAACCGGACCGGCACACGCGAAAGGGCCGTACGGAGCGAGGCTCCGTACGGCCCTTGTGAGCCCTGGGCGGGCCCGGTGGGCCGTGGTGCGGCCCGTGGGTCCCTGCGGGGACCCGGGAGGTGTTAGGTGTTACTTGACCTCGACGGACGCGCCCGCGCCCTTGAGGGCCTCGGCGGCCTTGTCAGCGGCCTCCTTGTTGACCTTCTCCAGAACCGGCTTCGGCGCACCGTCGACCAGGTCCTTGGCCTCCTTCAGGCCCAGGGAGGTCAGCTCACGCACGACCTTGATGACCTGGATCTTCTTGTCGCCGGCACCCGCGAGGATGACGTCGAACTCGTCCTTCTCCTCCTCGGCCTCGGCGGCGGCGGCCGGACCGGCCGGACCGGCGACGGCGACCGCGGCGGCGGCGGTGACGTCGAACTTCTCCTCGAACGCCTTCACGAACTCGGAGAGCTCGATGAGGGTCATCTCCTCGAACTGCGCGAGCAGGTCTTCCTGGGTGAGCTTCGCCATGATGGGCGATCCTTCCAATGAGTCGGCTGGTGCCGGATGTACATGTCTGGCGGGCGTACGTTCGGCCCGCTACGACCACCGCGTCAGGCGGCGGTCATTTCGCGAGCCGAATTACTCGGCACCGCCCTGCTCGGCCTGCTTGGCGCGAAGAGCGTCCACGGTGCGGACGAGCTTCGACGGGAGCGCCTGGAAGACCTGAGCAGCCTGGGTCTGCTTGCCCTTGAAGGCGCCCGCCAGCTTGGCGAGCAGAACCTCGCGGGACTCGAGGTCCGCAAGCTTCTTGATCTCGTCGGCGGACAGCGCCTTGCCGTCAAGGACACCGCCCTTGATGACGAGGTTCGGGTTGTCCTTGGCGAAGTCACGAAGACCCTTCGCCGACACCACCGGGTCACCGGTGACGAAGGCGACCGCCGTCGGACCGTTGAACAGGTCGTCGAGCGTCGTGATCCCGGCCTCGTTGGCCGCAATCTTGGTCAGCGTGTTCTTCACCACGGCGTACTGGGCGTTCTCACCGAGCGAACGACGCAGCGTCTTGAGCTGCGCCACGGTGAGACCCCGGTACTCGGTCAGCACGGCGGCGTTCGAGCTGCGGAACTGCTCCGCGAGCTCGGCTACCGCGGCAGCCTTGTCGGGCCTTGCCATAGAGCGTCGGCCTCCTTCCGGGTGATGTGACCGCTCGGAAGGGGCTGGGCTAAAACGAAACGCCCCGGCGCAGGCGCACGGGGCGGACTCGACCGGGCGCACACGCGGTTCACACGCGCACTCCGGGAGTACTTCCACAGTCACCTGCGCGGGTCGTCCGCAGTACAGCGGATCCTTCGGCCACCGCACCCTCAACCGAGAGCACGGCAACGACCAGCGGTCTTTGGCTTCTGTAGGAGAGTACGGGAACGGATCGCCGTGGGGCAAATCCGTTCCCGCGCTCGGCTGGGTTCAGCGTCGGGGGCTCGGCCCACGAGGCTCAGCCCGCGGGGGTCAGCCCTGCTGGGCGCCCTTCATCATCTCCGCGAGGTCGGCCGTGTCCTTGGCGGACGGGGCCGTCACCGTCACCGGCTTGTTGTAGTCGATGAAGGTGATGGTCATGTCCAGCGGTCCCTTGGCGGCGTCGCCGCGCAGCCGGAACTGCTTGGTGTGGTCGCTACCGTCGATCCACATGTCCATGGCCATCTTGTCGGCGCCCATCTTGGCGTACTGGTCGAGGCCCTTCTCGCGCTGCTCCAGGGTGGCCTTGTCCAGCTTCTGGGTCTTGAGTTGGGCACGCATCTCCGCGATGGTGATGTCGCCCTTGTAGTGCGTGGTCTTCACGCCCTCGACGGTCTCGCTGCCGACCTTCGTCACATGCTTGGAGCCGGTCAGGAACGTGGCGTCCTGGGCCGGGTTCTGGTTCGCCTGGCCCGCCGCCCCCATCTGGTCGACGTTCTTCTGCATGTCCGCGCCCAGCGCGCCCAGGTCGAACTTGATCCAGTGCTTGCCGCCCAGCTCTTTGGCGGCCTCGGCACCGGCACCGATGTACATCGCCTTGTCGACGAACCGGATCTCGACCGGGCCGTCGGTCTTCTCCTGCGACGACGTCATCTGCATGCTCATGGCGAGCGGCTTCATGGCCATTCGGGCCTCGGCCTTGATCTGGCCCGCGCCCGGCATCGTGCCGGTCATCCGGTAGTGCAGGGACGTGATGCGCTCGCTGTTCTTCGCGGCCTTGGCGACGGCCGCGGCGGGCGTCATCGCCGGCGACTCCTCGGCACTGTTGCTCTTCGAGCAGCCGACCGCTCCGCCGCCCAGGACCAGGGCCGCGAGCACCGCACCCACCGCTCCGCGCTCCACCCGGCTCCGTACAGCAAAGGTCATGATTCCCCCCAAGAGAACCCATGGTTGATCCATAGCAAGACCGCGAGCTTATCCCGAACCACTGACAGAGGCGCGTCAATTCAGTGTCAGCGGGCAGGAGACAGGAGGCAGCGGCGCTACGAGCCCCGGGTGCTCATCAGTTCCTTGAAGTCGGCGGTGTCCGCCGCCGGGGGCCGGCCGGCCGAGACCTTCACGCCGTAGTCGCGGTAGTAGGCCGTCGCGGACATCCGGCCGCTGGCCAGCTCGCCCCTCTCGACCTTCTTGACCAGCAGGTCGTGGTCGTCGACCCAGATGTCGACGGTCTCCCTGGTGACCCCGGCCTGCGCCAGCCGCTCCCTCAGCGCGGCCGCGTCCTCTCCGGTGAGGGCCGCCGGGGTGACCGTGCCCGAGTAGTGCGTGGTGCGCCGACCGCGCACCGTCTCCTCGCCCACCCTGCGCACATTCCCGGAGGCGCGCAGCAGCCGGACCGGCTGAAGCGGCGCGGTGTTGCGGAGCTGGTCCGTGAGATACGCACCCGAGCCGCCGGGCAGGGCCGCCAGGTCGTCGTAGCCGTAGCGGATCCAGTGCCGGCCCTGAAGGCGGCGGGCGAACGTTTCGCCGACCTTGGCGTAGTAGGCGTCGGGCAGCAGCCGCGCCTCCATGGAGGTGCTGCTGAGGGCGCGCATGGTGGCGGCGAGCTGTCCGCCGGTGTAGGTGATGCGGAGCGTTCCGGCCGGGTTGCCGGACCAGCCGAGCGCGCCGTCCGTCCTGAGGGAGAGCATCTCGCCCATGGCGGTCGCGGACTCGATGCGGGCGGAACCGGCCCGCACGGTTGCCTGCTCCACGGCGCGCAGAGCGGCGGCCGACCGGGGGTCGACCCGTCCTGCCGCGCTGCCGGAGGGCGCCGCTGAGGCCTTGTGGGAGTCGCGGTCGCCGGAGAAGCTGCACCCCGCCAGGGCGGACAGCGCGGCGAGAGCCGCGACCGGCAGGAGCCCGCGCCTGACGATCCTGTCCCTCATCCGTTCCCCCCTCGTGTGCTCCGTGATCTTCACGCTAACCCCGACCCGGGGGAAACGGCACGCACCTCCCCTGAAGCGGCATGTGCCCCTTGCCGGGCTCCCCGGGGCGAAGGCACGAAAAACGCCGGGCCCCGCACCTTGCGAAGGTGCGGGGCCCGGCGTCAGCTACGCGTGGTGCCCGCGGCTGCCGTCAGGATCAGACGGCGGCCGGGTCCTCCTCGACGAGGAGGTTGCGGGTGCGGTTCGGGTCGACCGGGATGCCGGGGCCGATCGTGGTGCTGACCGCAGCCTTCTTGATGTAGCGACCCTTGGCGGCCGACGGCTTCAGACGGAGGATCTCCTCCAGCGCGGCGCCGTAGTTCTCCACCAGCTTGGTGTCGTCGAAGGACGTCTTGCCGATGATGAAGTGCAGGTTCGAGTGCTTGTCGACGCGGAACTCGATCTTGCCGCCCTTGATGTCGTTGACAGCCTTGGTGACGTCCGGCGTCACGGTGCCCGTCTTGGGGTTCGGCATCAGACCACGCGGGCCGAGGACACGGCCGAGGCGGCCGACCTTGCCCATGAGGTCCGGGGTGGCGACGACGGCGTCGAAGTCCAGACGGCCCTTCGCCACCTCGTCGATCAGCTCGTCGGCGCCGACGATGTCGGCGCCCGCGGCACGAGCGGCCTCGGCACGGTCACCGGTCGCGAAGACCAGGACCCGGGCGGTCTTACCGGTGCCGTGCGGGAGGTTCACGGTGCCACGGACCATCTGGTCGGCCTTGCGCGGGTCGACACCCAGACGGAAGGCGACCTCGACGGTGCCGTCGAACTTGGACGTGGAGGTCTCCTTGGCGAGACGGACGGCCTCGAGCGGGGCGTACAGCTTCTCCCGGTCGACCTTGGCGTCCGCAGCGCGGAGAGCCTTGCTGCGCTTGCTCACAACTGCTCCTGTGTGTTCTGAAAGGAGTCGTGGTACGGGCCGAGCAGGCCCTGCCACGTGCGGCTTTCTACGGCCGCATGATCTACGAAGGTGGGGTTCAGCCCTCGACCGTGACGCCCATGGAACGCGCGGTACCGGCGATGATCTTCGCCGCGGCGTCCAGGTCGTTGGCATTGAGGTCGGGCAGCTTGGTCTGGGCGATCTCGCGGACCTGCGCCTGGGTGAGCTTGGCGACCTTGGTCTTGTGCGGCTCGCCGGAGCCCTTCTCGATGCCCGCGGCCTTGAGGATCATCTTCGCGGCCGGCGGAGTCTTGGTGATGAAGGTGAAGGAGCGGTCCTCGTAGACCGTGATCTCCACCGGGATGACCCAACCGCGCTGCGACTCGGTCGCGGCGTTGTAGGCCTTGCAGAACTCCATGATGTTGACGCCGTGCTGGCCCAGCGCCGGACCGACCGGCGGGGCCGGGTTGGCTGCGCCGGCCTGGATCTGGAGCTTGATGAGCCCCGTGACCTTCTTCTTCTTGGGAGGCATTGCTCTCTCCGGGTCCTTAGTGAGAGTTTTCGCCATCCGATCCGGATCATCCGGATGGAGGCATACCGCACAACGATAACGGGTACCGCTGCGGGGCCAAAAACCGAGCAGGTCAGACCGGCTTTCGCAGCCTGTCTGACCTGATCGGAAGTGTTCGTACCAGAAGCGGTTAGTTCTTCTGGATCTGGTCGAAGCTCAGCTCGACCGGCGTCTCGCGGCCGAAGATCTCCACGAGGCCCTTGACCTTCTTGGAGTCGGCGTTGATCTCGTTGATGGTCGCCTGCAGCGTGGCGAACGGGCCGTCGGTGACGGTGACCGAGTCGCCGACCTCGAAGTCCAGCACCTGGACCTCGACCTTCCGCTGCGGAGCGGGCTTGCCCTCGGCCTCGGCGGCCTCGCGGGCGGCCTTCTCCTCGGCCTCCGGGGCGAGCATCTTGACGATCTCGTCCAGGGTCAGCGGGTACGGGTCGTAGGCGTTGCCCACGAAGCCGGTGACACCAGGCGTGTTGCGCACGACGCCCCAGGACTCGTTCGTCAGGTCCATGCGCACCAGGACGTAACCCGGGAGCTTGTTCTGGCGAATGGTCTTGCGGTCGCCGTTCTTGATCTGGACGACCTCTTCCTGGGGCACCTCGGCCTGGAAGATGTAGTCCTCGACGTTCAGCGACACGGCGCGCTGTTCGAGGTTGGTCTTCACGCGGTTCTCGTAGCCGGCGTACGTGTGGATCACGTACCACTCGCCGGGCAGCGAGCGCAGCTCCGCACGGAGAGCCTCGACGGGGTCGACCGGAGCGGTCTCCTCCTCGTCGGCGGCCGCGGCGGTCTCGTCCTCGTCGGCGGCCGCGGCGGTCTCGTCCTCGTCGGCGGCCGCGGCGGTCTCGTCCTCGTCGGCGGCCTCGACGGTCTCGTCCTCGTCGGCGCTCTCGACGGTCTCGTCCTCGACCACGACGCGCACGGCGGCCTCCTCGGCCGACTCCCCCGCCTCGGCTTCGGCAGCCTCGAACTCGTCCTGCTCGTCCGCGCCCTCGACGATGTCGAGCTCGTCATCCACGGACTCGGCGGACTCGCCGCGTGGCTCAACGGCGTCGTTCAGGTTCGGGTCAGACACGGTGGCTGCTTCTTCCTGGATACATAGGGGTGGAACACGCGAAAGGGACGCCGGGTACCTCGGCGTCCTTCGCTCTCGGCTCAGCCGAAGACGTACTTGGCGGCGTGGTTGAGCCCATAGTCAATCAGAGTCACCAGGGCGATCATGATCGCGACGAAGAAGATCACCACAGTGGTGTACGACGTCAGCTGGTTCCTCGTCGGCCAGACGACCTTGCGGAGTTCCGCGACGATCTGGCGGTAGAAGAGGGCAAGGCGCTTCAGCGGGCCCTTCTTGGCTCGCTTGCCACCCTTGCGGGACTTCTTCTTCGACTCCTGCAGCTCGTCCTGGGCGTCAGGCATGTCGATGGAGCCCACGGCGTCCGTCACTCGTCCTCACCTGATTCCCGGGTCGTGGCCGTGCCGCGCCCGGTGGAGCCGCACGGCGAGTGCAATACATACGTACTGTGCGCACACTTCCTGGTCGGGGAGTGTGTAGCAGGGCCGGAGGGACTTGAACCCCCAACCGCTGGTTTTGGAGACCAGTGCTCTACCAATTGAGCTACGACCCTTCGGTTGTACCCCAACGTACCGCATCCGGCCGGGTGCTCGGTGTGCACCGGCGCGATCGCTGCCGCTGGAGGCCAACGAGGTGAGAGTGTACGTGGTCCGCGGCCGGTCGTCGAACAGAAAGTGCCCGTAAGGACTTTGTCCGTCGAAGATCGGCCAGGCCATCACGTGAGATCCGGACTGGTGTCCGATCGTCGGTCCGCTCCGGTTCAGTCTGTGAAACCCCCGTGCCGCGGGCGTTTCCGGTCTGAAACGATGGGTTCCATGAGCCCTGCAACCCCTCCCACCGAGCGTCGGGTCTCCGCCCGGATCGGCGCGATCTCCGAGTCCGCCACCCTCGCCGTGGACGCCAAGGCCAAGGCCCTCAAGGCCGCCGGGCGCCCAGTGATCGGCTTCGGCGCCGGTGAGCCCGACTTCCCGACTCCGGAGTACATCGTCGAGGCGGCCGTCGAGGCCTGCAAGAACCCGAAGTACCACCGCTACACGCCGGCCGGCGGCCTGCCCGAGCTGAAGAACGCCATCGCCGCGAAGACGCTGCGCGACTCCGGCTACGAGGTGGACGCCTCGCAGGTCCTGGTCACCAACGGCGGCAAGCAGGCCATCTACGAGGCCTTCGCCGCGATCCTCGACCCGGGCGACGAGGTGATCGTCCCCGCGCCGTACTGGACGACGTACCCCGAGTCGATCCGGCTGGCCGGCGGTGTCCCGGTGGAGGTCGTGGCGGACGAGACGACCGGCTACCGCGTCTCCGTCGAGCAGCTGGAGGCGGCGCGCACGGAGAAGACGAAGGTCGTGCTCTTCGTGTCCCCGTCCAACCCGACCGGCGCGGTGTACACGGAGGCCGAGACCGAGGCCATCGGCCGCTGGGCCGTGGAGCACGGCCTGTGGGTGCTGACCGACGAGATCTACGAGCACCTGGTCTACGGCGACGCGACCTCCGTGTCCCTGCCGGCCCTCCTGCCCGAGCTGCGCGACAAGTGCATCGTGGTCAACGGCGTCGCCAAGACGTACGCCATGACGGGCTGGCGTGTGGGCTGGATCATCGGCCCCAAGGACGTGGTGAAGGCGGCGACGAACCTGCAGTCGCACGCCACGTCCAATGTGTCGAACGTCGCACAGGTGGCGGCCCTGGCGGCCGTGTCGGGCGACCTGGAGGCGGTCGCGAAGATGCGCGAGGCCTTCGACCGGCGCCGCAGGACCATCGTGCGGATGCTGAACGAGATCGACGGCGTGCTCTGCCCCGAGCCGGAGGGCGCGTTCTACGCGTACCCGTCGGTGAAGGCGCTGCTCGGCAAGGAGATCCGCGGCAGGCGTCCGCAGAACAGCGTGGAGCTGGCCGCGGTGATCCTGGAGGAGGCCGAGGTCGCGGTCGTCCCTGGCGAGGCCTTCGGCACCCCCGGCTATCTGCGGCTGTCCTACGCCCTCGGTGACGAGGACCTGGTCGAGGGCGTGAGCCGGATCCAGAAGCTGCTGGCGGAGGCCCGGGACTGACGTCCGGCGGGACGCACACCTCAAGGGGGCGCAGGGGAGACATCCCTCGGCGCCCCCTTCGTCCGTCCATCGTCCGTCCATCGTCCGTCCGTTGTTTGTGCGAGCAAGACCACGTCCGGGGAAACCGCTACCGGGACGCCCAGGACGTGCGGCAGGATCCTGGGATGGAGCACGTACGTGATGTCTCTGAGCTGCCGAAGGCCCACCTCCATCTGCACTTCACCGGGTCGATGCGGCCCGCCACCCTCCTGGAACTGGCCGACAAGTACGGCGTACGGCTGCCCGAGGCCCTGATCGAGGCGCTGGTCAGCGGGGAGCCGCCCCGGCTGCGGGCGACGGACGAGCGGGGCTGGTTCCGCTTCCAACGGCTGTACGACGCGGCGCGCTCGTGCCTGCGGGAGCCGGAGGACATCCGGCGGCTGGTACGGGAGGCCGCGGAGGAGGACATCAGGGACGGGTCGAGATGGCTGGAGATCCAGGTCGACCCGACGTCCTACGCACCACGCCTGGGCGGTCTGATCCCGGCGCTGGAGATCATCCTGGACGCGGTGGACTCGGCCATGCGGGAGACCGGCCTCGGGATGCGCGTCCTGGTCGCCGCGAACCGGATGAAGCACCCCCTGGACGCCCGCACCCTGGCGCGCCTGGCGGTGCGCCACCGGGACCGCGGGGTGGTGGGCTTCGGCCTGTCGAACGACGAACGCCGGGGCATGGCCCGGGACTTCGACCGCGCCTTCGCCATCGCCCGCGACGGCGGGCTGCTGTCGGCCCCGCACGGCGGCGAGCTGACCGGACCGTCCTCGGTACGCGACTGCCTGGACGACCTGCACGCCGACCGGGTGGGCCACGGGGTGCGCGCGGCGGAGGACCCGCGGCTCCTGAAGCGCTTGGCGGACCGCGGGGTGACCTGCGAGGTGTGCCCGGCGTCGAACGTCGCGCTCGGCGTCTACGAGAAGCCCGAGGACGTCCCCCTGCGAAAACTGTTCGACGCGGGCGTCCCGATGGCCCTGGGCGCGGACGACCCGCTGCTGTTCGGCTCGCGCCTCGCGGCCCAGTACGAGATCGCCCGCCGCGACCACGGCTTCACGGACGCCGAACTGGCGGAACTGGCACGGCAGTCGCTGCGCGCGTCCGCGGCGCCCGAGGACGAGAAGGCGAGGCTGCTGGCGGGCGTAGACGCGTGGCTGGCGGGTCCGGGGGCCTGACGGAGGTGTGACTCGGCGCGGGCGGCGCGGGGCGGCGCGGTGACGGAAGGCTGCCGCCCCGGCCGCTGGGGCGCGCCGTCGGCGAGGGTTCTGGGGCCGGTCAGGAGGGGCCCTGGGGGCCCGGGGCCGAGGGGCTCTCCGTGCTCCCCGGGCTGGTGATCCCGCTGAGCAGCGTCCGGGCGAGGCGGTGTGCGAAGTCGTCCACGGGCGGCCGCGCACCGGTCGCCGTCGCGTCGTAGGCGAACGCGCGCTGCGCGCAGGCACCGAGGAGGAGCGACGCGGCCGCGAAGGTGTCCGCGTCGGCGCGGAGGCGCCCAGCCGCCCGCTCGGCCTCCAGATAGGCGGCGACGCCCTCGATGGGCACGTGCGGCCCCGCTCCCATCTGCCGCATCGCCTCGTCGTGCCGCCGCTTGAGCTGGGTCTCCGCGTAGAGCGAGGCCGCGATCGGAAAGCTCTGCTCGTAGAAGAGGGCCGCCCGGCGGGCGATCTCGGTGAGGTTCTCCTCCAGGGTGCGCTGCCCGGGCTCTGCGGCGAGACTGCGCAGCAGCGGGGTGAGCCGCGGCAGGCGCTCGTGCAGGACCTGGATGAACAGCTCCTCCTTGCTCGGGAAGTACTTGTACAGCGCCGCTTCGGAGCAGCCGGCCGCCCTGGCGATCTCCTTGGTGGTGGCCCGGGCGAGCCCGACGGTGAGCATCAGGTCGTGTGCGGCGTCGAGGATTCGGACCCGGGCCGGCTTCGGCTGCGTCTGCTGCATGGGCACCAAGGATTCCATGAACGGCCCAAAAGGGTTGACGGGTGGGTGAGTGCTTACCCACCCTGGAGGACAGCAAGGTGAGTAAGCACTCACCCACTCACAGCAGCGTACGCATTACGGGAGTACGGGAGTACCCAATGAAGCTCACCGTTTTCGGTGCCACCGGTGGCATCGGTCAGGAGATCGTGCGGCAGGCGCTGAACGCGGGGCACGAGGTCACCGCGGTGGTCCGGGATCCGGCGCGGCTCACCGTGACGGGGGCGAACCTGACGGTGGTCCGGGCCGACCTGTCCGCCCCCGAGACGGTCCGCCCTGCCGTCGCCGGCCGCGACGCGGTGCTGTCCGGGCTCGGCGCGCGCAGCCGCAAGGACGCCGGGGTCGCCACCCGGCTGACCCGCACGGTGCTGAACGCCATGGAGGCGGAGGGGGTCCGTCGGCTGCTCGTGGTCAGCGCCGGACCGGTCGGCCCCGAGGCCGAGGGGGACGGAGTGCTGGACCGCTCCCTGCGCGGGCTCGTCTCGGCACTGCTCAAGGACGTCTACGCCGACCTGCGGGAGATGGAGGCCGCGCTGGCGGGCAGTGCCACGGACTGGACGGTCGTACGCCCGCCCCGCCTGCAGAACAAGCCGCTCACCGGCTCCTACCGCACGGTCGTCGGCGGCTTCCCGCGCCGGGGCCGCCTCATCGCGCGCGCCGACGTGGCCCACGCGATGCTGGCGATGGCCGAAGACCCGGGGACGGTGAAGCAGGGGGTGGGGGTGGCTTATTGAGGGGGCCAAATCAGGGCCCCTCAGCGCCCATCAAGACCCATCAGGGCCTCTTAGGGGCAGCGGCCAGGGCGGCTACTGGTGGGGCCTACCTGGGCGGAGGCGCCTCAGAGGCTCACGCCCACCGTCACCGGCTCGTTGACCAGCGTGACCCCGAAGGCCTCGTGGACTCCGGCGACGACCTCGCGAGCCAGGGCCAGCAGGTCCTCGGTGGTCGCGCCGCCGCGGTTGGTGAGGGCGAGCGTGTGCTTGGTGGAGATGCGGGCGGGCCCGGTGCCGTAGCCCTTGGTGAAGCCCGCCTTGTCGATGAGCCAGGCCGCCGAGGTCTTGGTGTGGCCGTCGCCCGCCGCGTACGCGGGCGGCTGCGCCTCCTCGCCCAGCCGCTCCTTCACGCGCGCGTGGAAGGCGGCGAACTCCTCGTCCGTGAGGATCGGGTTGGTGAAGAAGGAGCCCGCCGACCAGGTGTCGTGGTCCTCGGGATCCAGCACCATGCCCTTCCCCGCACGCAGCTTGAGGACGGTCTCACGGGCGACGGCCAGCGGCACGCGCTCACCCGGCTCGACCCCGAGGGCGCGGGCCGTCTCGGCGTACTTGACCGGGCCCGACAGTCCCTGCGCGTCCTCCAGCGCGAAGCGGACACGCAGGACGACATAGCGCTCGGGGTCGGCCTTGAAGCCGCTGTGGCGGTACGAGAACGCGCACTCGGCGTTCGTCAGCGTGACCGTCTCGCCCGCCGTGCGGTCGTAGGCGATCACCTCGGTGATGGTGGAGGAGACCTCCTGGCCGTACGCCCCCACGTTCTGGATCGGGGTGGCACCCGCGGAACCGGGGATTCCGGCGAGGCACTCGATCCCGGCGAGTCCGGCCTCGACGGTGCGGGCGACCGCGTCGGTCCACACCTCGCCGGCGGCCAGCTCCAGCGTCGTGCCGTCGAGCGAGAAGCCCTTCGTGGCGATGTGCAGGGCGGTGCCGTCGAAGCCCTTGTCACCGATGACCAGGTTGGATCCGCCGCCGATCAGCAGCAGCGGGGTGCCGGAGTCGTCGGCCTCACGGACCGCCGCGATCACCTCGGCGTCGGTGGTGGCGGTGATCAGACGGGTCGCGGGCCCGCCCAGCCGGAAGGTGGTCAGCGGGGCGAGCGGAGCATCGTGGAGTTCCTGCACGCGCCAAGACTACGAGACGGCACCGACAGCCCCGACACACCCGTACGCGGTCCACGTACGGGTGCACGAAGCGCCGGAACGCGGCTTCGGCCGCCACCGTGAGGTGCGGCCGGCCGTCGGTGAGGGCCCTCAGGCCAGTCGTACGACCGCCCGGGACATGCCCAGCACCTTCTGGCCCGCACTGGTCGCCGTGAGGTCGACGCGGACGGTCTGGTCGTCGAGCTTGGCCGCGACCTTGCCGCTGACCTCGACGACAGCGCCCTGGTCGTCGTTGGGGACGACGACAGGCCGGGTGAAGCGGACGCCGTACTCGACGACGGCGCCCGGGTCGCCCACCCAGTCGGTCACCACACGGGCGGCCTCGGCCATGGTGAACATGCCGTGCGCGATGACGTCCGGCAGGCCCACCTCCTTGGCGAACTTCTCGTTCCAGTGGATGGGGTTGAAGTCCCCGGAGGCCCCGGCGTACTGCACGAGCGTGGCACGGGTGACGGGGAAGGTCTGCGTCGGCAGCTCGGTGCCGACCTCGACGGTGTCGTACGCGATCTTCGCGGTCATGCGCGCCCTGCCTCCTCTTCCGCCGCCCGGGCCACGAGCTTGGTCCAGGCGGTCACCACGTGCTCGCCGGCCTCGTCGTGGACCTCGCCGCGGATGTCCAGGACGTCGTTGCCGGCCAGCGACTTGATCGACTCGATGGTCGAGGTGACGCTCAGCCGGTCACCGGCCCGCACCGGGCGGGTGTACGTGAACTTCTGGTCACCGTGCACGACCCGGCTGTAGTCGAGGCCCAGTTGGGGGTCCTGGACGACCTGGCCCGCGGCCTTGTACGTGATCGCGAAGACGAAGGTCGGCGGGGCGATCACATCGGAGTGACCGAGTTCCTTGGCGGCCTCCGGGTCGGTGTAGGCCGGGTTGGCGTCCCCGATCGCCTCCGCGAACTCGCGGATCTTCTCCCGACCCACCTCGTAGGGGTCGGTGGGCGGGTAGGACCGCCCCACGAAGGACTGGTCGAGCGCCATGGGCTCGGTACCTCCTGGTTGTTCTACGGGATCTGGCCCGGTACGGGATCCGGTCCGGTACGGGGTCGGTGGGCCGATACGCCCCATTGTGGCGCCGGCTCGGCAGAACCCGTGGTTCCGGCCGCCGTAACGCCGCGAGGCCGTCCCCATAACAGGGGACGGCCTCGCGTACGAGCCTGATTTATCGCGTCTCGCGGTGCGCGGTGTGCGCGTTGCAACGCGGGCAGTGCTTCTTCATCTCAAGACGGTCCGGGTTGTTACGCCGGTTCTTCTTGGTGATGTAGTTCCGCTCCTTGCACTCCACGCAGGCCAGCGTGATCTTCGGGCGGACGTCGGTGGCAGCCACGTGAGTGCTCCTTGACGAACGGATTGACGAAATGAAATTAACGCAAGAAAGAGTAGCCGATCGAAGGACCGACCCCGCAATCGGCTACTGTAAGTAGCGGTGACCGGACTTGAACCGGTGACACAGCGATTATGAGCCGCTTGCTCTACCGACTGAGCTACACCGCTGCGATGCGATCGGGCCCCGCCTTGCGACGGGAGCCTCTCACACCAGAGCCCCAAAACGGAATCGAACCGTTGACCTTCTCCTTACCATGGAGACGCTCTGCCGACTGAGCTATTGGGGCGAGCGATGAAGACATTACACGGTCGCCCGCCGTTCGCCCAAATCCATTGCCCGGCCCGCCTCAGCAGCCCCTTCGCCCCCCACAGCGGCAAGCACCACACCGGTACGACTATTGCGCTCCTCCCCGTCCCGGCCCGGTCGTCACCCTAGGCTCGACTCACTCTCCGTGATCTTGCCTCCGGTGCGCAGCCGCCCCGAACCCCAGGAGCGCGATGCCCGACAGCCGACCGCAGCCGCCCCGTTCGTCGCCCTCGTCGTCGGGACCGGCCGACGCGAACCCCCTCCTGCTCTGCGGAGCGCGGCTCACCGACGGGCGGACGGTGGACGTGCGGCTGGGCGGCGGGCGCATCGAGGCCGTCGGCACGGCGGGCAGCCTGACCTCGGGAGCGGCCGGCACCCGCGTCGACCTCCGCGGCTATCTGCTGCTCCCGGCCCCTGCCGAACCCCACGCGCACGGGGACACGGCGCTGTCCGCGGACGGCGACGACGGGCCCGTGTCGCACCACCCCGACGAGGTCCAGCGGCGTGCCACCGAGGCCGCACTGCTCCAGCTGGGGCACGGTGCCACGGCATTGCGCTCCCACGTGCGCATCGGCGATGTCCAGGGCCTGGAGGGGCTGGCGGCGGTCCTGCGGGCGCGGCGCTCACTGAGCGGGCTCGCCGAGCTGACGACGGTGGCGATGCCCCGGGTGCTGACCGGGGCCGCCGGGGCGGACGGACTGGCGATACTGCGGGACGCGGTCAAGATGGGCGCGGCCGTGGTGGGCGGCCGCCCGGACACGGATCCCGACCCCACGGGGTACGTGGAGACAGTCCTCGAACTGGCCTCCGAGTACGGCTGTCCGGTCGATCTGCACACGGACGCCGACGACCCGGCACGGCTCATCCGGATCGCGACGATGGCGGGCGGACTGCGGCCCGGGGTGACGCTGGGCCCGTGCGGCGGCCTGGGGCGGCTCCCGGCGGCGACGGCCGCCCGCGCCGCGGACCGGCTCGCCGCCGCCGGGGTGACGATCGTCTGTCTGCCCCAGGGCGGCTGCGGCGGCGTCGAACGGCGCGACACCGCTCCGGTACGGCTGCTGCGGTCGGCCGGGGTGCGGGTGGCTGCGGGCAGCGGGGCGCTCAGGGACATGGCCAACCCGGTGGGGCGAGGGGACCCCCTGGAGGCGGCGTATCTGCTGGCGTCGCGGTACGGGCTCCGTCCCGAAGAGGCGTACGACCTGGTGAGCACGTCGGCGCGGGCCGCGCTCGGGCTGCCGGAGGTGCGCGTCGAGGCGGGATTCCCGGCGGAGCTCCTCGCCGTGCGCGGCGAGGAGCTGGCAGGGGTGCTGTCGCTCGCGTACAGCCGGATCGTGGTGCACCGGGGACGCGTGGTCGCTCGTACGAGCGCGGTACGGGAGTACTGCGGCTCCGCGGCGGTGGCCCTGGACCTGCCGCGCCAGGGGCGGGCCCAGCCGTCGTGACCGCGGCCCCACGGCGTGCGCGTTACGGTTGAGGATCGTCGGAGGCCGTACGCGCCATGACGGAGCGTCAGTGCAGTGAGTGACGTCTGCGACGCCTGTGTTGAGCCGTACGGACGCCTGTGTTGAGCCGTACATGAACGTCGGTATCGAGCCGTGGACGAAGGTCGGTATCGAGCCGCGTGTGAGGTCGTGCGGCAAAGGAGCCCCTGCGGGCGTACGGTCGGAAACATGCGCATTGTCATCGCTGGTGGTCATGGTCAGATCGCGCTGCGGCTGGAGCGGTTGCTCGCCGCGCGCGGTGACGAGGTCGCGGGAATCATCCGGCGCGCGGAACAGGCCGACGATCTGCGCGCGGCGGGCGCCGAACCCGTCGTCTGCGACCTGGAGTCGGCCTCGGTCGAGGAGGTCGCCGGGCGCCTGGAGGGGGCCGACGCGGCCGTCTTCGCGGCGGGCGCCGGTCCGGGCAGTGGCGCGGAGCGCAAGTTCACGGTGGACCGGGACGCGGCGATCAAGCTCGCGGACGCGGCGGAACGCGCGGGCGTACGCCGTTTCGTCCTCGTCTCCTCGATGGGCGCGGACCCGGAGCACCCGGGCGACGAGGTCTTCGACGTGTACCTGCGGGCCAAGGGCGAGGCCGACGCGTACGTGCGCGCCCACCAGTCCCTGGACTGGACGATCCTGCGCCCCGGCTCACTGACGAGCGATGCCGGCAAGGGCCTCGTACGTCTGGAGGCCCACACCGGCCGTGGCACGATCCCCCGGGACGACGTGGCGGCGCTCCTCGCGGAACTCGTCGACACACCCGCGACAGCCGGTCTGACCCTGGAACTGATCAGCGGCTCGACCCCCGTGTCGGTGGCGGTGAAGTCCGTGGCGGGGAACTGAGGGTCCCCCTGACGTCTCAGAAGAGCGGCAGCTGACCGGGGAACTCCGGTACGACGTATCCGTCCAGCGTGGGTTGGGCGGCGCCGGCCTGCGCGAGCCGACGGGACCCGGGGCACGAGACGAGCGCCCCGTCGGCGCGCGCCCCCGGCGGATCGTGCCGCGCGAACCGCCCCGCGACGACGGCGATCTCCCGACGGCACTCGGGACAAGTCCTACGGGGCGACGACATGGCCTCAGCGTACGAGAACCCGGCCGGACACAGCGGGCAGCCGATACGGGGCCGCGGGCCCCGGGTCAGCCGACGTAGGACGCGCCCCGGCTCTCGTCCATCGCGTGCTCGATCCGCAACCGCATGGTGGGGTGTACGTCCAGACCCGGGAGGTCCCCCGGGTCGACCCAGCGGACCTGTGTCGTCTCCGAACTGGTCCGCAGCCGCCCGCCGACCGGCCGCGCCCAGAAGCAGAGACTGAACTGCTGGCGGACCTCTCCGTCGTCGTACCGCATGACGTGCCCCGGATCGGTGTAGATCCCGCTGAGGCCGGCGACCTCCACCTCGATCCCGGTCTCCTCCCGCACCTCCCGGACCACGGTGTCCGCGATGGTCTCCCCGATGTCGTGCCCACCGCCCGGCAACGCCCAACGGCCGTTGTCCGACCGCTGGATCATCAGCACCCGCCCGGTTCCGTCCCGCACGAAGGCCACGACCGAAGGCACGACGGAGTTGGCGGGCGGGGCGTCCGGATCATGCAGATAGTCGATACGACCCATGGCTCGGCTCCCGGGGGCAACGGCGACGAACGGGTACCTGCTCGCCCTTCGAGCGGCGAGACGGCCGACCGAAGCACGCCTTCCGACGATAACCACGACACCCCCACGCCCCGGCTCCCCGCACACCGAACGGCCCGCCTCGTGCCGCTTCCCGGCTCAAGCTCACCGACCTCGCAACGGCACCCCGTGAGACAACTCACCCGACTGCCACGACGACCACAGGCCGATCGTCCCGCACATGAAGAAACCCCCTCTGATCTGCTTTTTCACAGATCAGAGGGGGTCTACCCCAGTGTGGCGGCGCCAGGATTCGAACCTGGGAAGGCGAAGCCGGCAGATTTACAGTCTGCTCCCTTTGGCCGCTCGGGCACACCGCCGGGGATTGCCGCCCTGGAGCCGATTTTCGCGGTGCTCCCTGGCAACGACGTAAACGATACCTGATGCGCGGGGGTACTTCGCCACCCCATAGATCGGCGCCCTGAGCGGGATGGGATGACTAGGCTTAAGCGGATGCGGCCCGGGGTTGAAGCCGGGCCAGGCGGACGCGCTCCCGCACGCCGATACGCACCCCGATCCATCCCGATGCAAGGAGCCACAGGACATGGCCGACTCCAGTTTCGACATCGTCTCGAAGGTCGAGCGGCAGGAGGTCGACAACGCCCTCAACCAGGCCGCCAAGGAGATCTCGCAGCGCTACGACTTCAAGAACGTCGGCGCCTCGATCGCCTGGTCCGGCGACAAGATCCTGATGCAGGCCAACTCCGAGGACCGGGTGAAGGCCGTCCTCGACGTCTTCGAGTCGAAGCTGGTCAAGCGCGGGATCTCCCTGAAGTCCCTGGACACCGGCGAGCCGCAGCTCTCCGGCAAGGAGTACAAGATCTTCGCGTCGATCGAGGAGGGCATCTCCCAGGAGAACGCGAAGAAGGTGGCGAAGATCATCCGCGACGAGGGCCCGAAGGGCATCAAGGCGCAGGTGCAGGGCGACGAACTGCGTGTCACCTCGAAGAGCCGCGACGACCTGCAGACCGTGATCGCCCTGCTGAAGGGCAAGGACTTCGACTTCGCTCTGCAGTTCGTGAACTACCGGTAGGCCTCTGCCGCCTGTCGTTCTGTACGAGGGAGGGTGGACGCCCCGTGCAGGGGTGCCCACCCTTCTCCGCTGCCGGCTGCGGCTTCAAGGGCTTTGGTCAGCGTCGTGCAACGCCGTTCAGCGCCGTGAGTCGCCGAACAGGACGCGGTAGATGATCAGCAGCACCAGGGAGCCGCCGATCGCGGCCGCCCAGGTCGGGCCGTCGTAGAAGTGCTTGGTGATCGGGTGGTGGAGCCAGCGGGCGGAGATCCAGCCGCCGATGAACGCTCCCGCGACACCGATGAGGGTCGTGCCGATGAAGCCGCCGGGGTCCTTGCCCGGCAGCAGAAACTTCGCGATGGCGCCTGCCAACAGCCCCAGAATGATCCAGCCGACGATGCCCATGGCCTGAACCTGCCTCTCCACGCTGTGCCTGTGCTGCTGTGCTCCTGCTCCGGCCGGGCCGTGTCCATGCGCTGACGCCGCCGTCCGATGCTGCTGGTCGCACAATTTCCTGCGGTCGTGCCCGTCATCGGGGAGGACGCCCCCGGGTCTTCGACGGTTGCGGCTCGGTAGGGTGCGCCCATGACACGGTCGGGGGCGCACCAGCCCGCTGAGGTGGGATTGCGCCGGACCCTCGGACTGGGTGACGCCATCGTCATCGGCCTGGGAGCGATGGTCGGGGCCGGGATCTTCGCCGCTCTCGCCCCGGCGGCGCGCGCGGCCGGGTCCGGGCTGCTGCTCGGGCTGGCGGTCGCGGCCGTGGTCGCCTACTGCAACGCGGCGTCCTCGGCCCGGCTGGCCGCCCTGTATCCCGCCTCGGGCGGCACCTACGTGTACGGGCGGGAGCGGCTCGGCGCGTTCTGGGGGTATCTGGCGGGCTGGTCGTTCGTGGTCGGGAAGACCGCGTCCTGCGCGGCCATGGCACTCACCGTGGGCGCATACGTCTGGCCGGGGCAGGCGCACGCGGTGGCGGTCGCGGCCGTGCTGGCGCTCACCGCCGTGAACTACGGCGGCATGCAGAAGTCGGCCCTGCTGACGCGGGTGATCGTGGCGCTGGTCCTGGCTGTCCTCGCTTCCGTGGTCGTCGTGTGTCTCGGGTCCGGGGCGGCCGACGCGGCGCGGCTCGACGTGGGCCACTCGGGCGGCGCCGCCGGGGTGCTGCAGGCGGCCGGGCTGCTCTTCTTCGCGTTCGCCGGGTACGCGCGGATCGCCACCCTGGGCGAGGAGGTCCGGGATCCGGAGCGCACCATCCCGCGCGCGATCCCGCTGGCGCTGGGCATGGCGCTGGTGGTGTACGTGGCGGTGGCTGTCGCTGTCCTTTCCGTGCTGGGTCCTGAAGGGCTGGGGCATGCGGAGGCGCCGCTGACGGACGCGGCGCGGGCGGCGGGCGTGCCCGGGCTCGTCCCGGTGGTGCGGGTGGGCGCCGCGGTGGCCGCGCTGGGCTCGTTGCTGGCGCTCATCCTGGGTGTCTCGCGGACGACACTGGCCATGGCCAGGGACCGACATCTGCCGGGCGCCCTGGCAGCCGTGCACCCACGCTTCCAGGTGCCGCACCGGGCCGAACTGACCGTCGGTGCCGTGGTGGCCGCGCTCGCCGCGACGGTGGATGTCCGGGGCGCGATCGGTTTCTCCTCCTTCGGGGTTCTGGCGTACTACGCGATCGCCAACGCGTCCGCCTGGACGCTGAGTCCGGCGCCGGCTTCGCGCGTCGTACCGGCTATCGGGCTCGTCGGCTGCATCACCTTGGCGTTCGCGCTGCCCGCCGTGTCGGTGGGTGTGGGCGCGGGGGTGCTGGTGCTGGGCGTGGTGGCCTACGGGGTACGGCGGTGGGGTGCCACGCGGTAGCCACCACCGCGTCGGAGGGGACGGCCTGGCGGTGGCGGGAGCCGCCGGAAGTCGCCGACGTGGGGTGCGGGGGCGCCCGCTCACACCGCCTGTGCGGTGCCCGTACGTATCGGGAAGTCCGGCCATGGGGCCAGGTCCGCGCCGTCGTGGGACTCCTCGTACCAGCCCGTGCCGTCGAGCCACGTCCGGAGCCACTCCGTGAGGGCGGGGGCGTCCACGTACCAGGCGTGGTCGGCCTCGTCGGCGTTCGGCTCGTAGAGCAGGACCGTGCCGTGCGGGGTGCGGCAGTCCACGCACGCGTACATTCCGCAGCCCCAGTGGGATATCGGCAGGACACCCTCGGGCCAGGGCCACTCGGGGTCCTTGCGGCCGCTCTCGCGGTTGGCGAGGTACTGCGGGACGGCGGCCGGCTCGCTGGAGGGAGGGCTGTCGAGCAGGGGCAAAAGACCGTACCCAGGGCCGAATCCGCCGTCCCCTATCCGCAGATACAACTCGGCGAGGAGCGGCGGCAGGGAAAAGCCCAGGGCCCCCTCGGCACGGGCGAGTGCCGCCCTTTCCACGGGCTCGGGCAGCAAAGACCAGCCCCATGGGCGGGTGTTGCGGGCCTGGTCCGCCACCCTCTCCAGCAACTGCTCGATCTCGGTCATAGGTTCATGATGCAGGGCACCACTGACAATCGGGCGGCCTGTGGAAAACCCCCGCCCGCCGCGACACCGAACTGACACCGATACGAAAGACAGCGATGCCGAACGGGATCGTCTCGGTACCTTCCTGATCGCGCTACAAGGCCGTTGCGGTTCCGCCTGAACGCCTGACCAGCTGATACTTGTCTTGGCAGGGAGTGCCGACGGAGCGACCTGGAGGGGTACCGATCATGAAGCTGATCAACCTGCTACTGAACATCCTATGGCTGTTCTTGTGTGGCATCTGGATGGCGCTGGGCTACCTGATCGCCGCGCTGATCTGCTTCATCCTGATCGTCACCATCCCGTTCGGCGTTGCGTCGCTGCGTATCGCCGGCTTCGTCCTGTGGCCGTTCGGCCGCACCACTGTGGAGCGGCCGGACGCCGGGGCGCCGTCCTTCATCGGCAACGTGATCTGGGTGGTCTTCGCGGGTTGGTGGCTGGCCCTGGGGCACCTGATCACCAGCATCCCGCTGTTCCTCTCGATCATCGGCATTCCGTTCGGGTGGGCCAACCTGAAACTGATCCCCATCTCTCTTATGCCGCTGGGACGTGAAGTAGTACCCAGTGACCAGGGATTCGGCGGTCGTTGAGGCCCAGACTCCGAGTGCGACAGACTGCCCGTTCGGAATCACGACGATCTCTTCGCTGACAAGATCCCGATTGGCGATCAGGCCGGCGGGGTGGAGCTCCCGGGCGGCAACAGCGACACGCTCCGCTCGATTGCCCGTGTCTGGGACACCATGGGCACCGAGCTGACTTGCCGACGCCCTCGATAGCGACGTCCACCGGCTTCCTCTCCGACCTCGTCGCGAACACGGCAGTGGCCGCACGCATCAGCAGGATCGTGGACCTGGTGAAGCTCTTCACCTCGGCCGCCGAGAAGGTGGCGTCCTGCTGGAGCGGTTCGGCGCGCTCACCGAGGAAGGGGCGGCGGCGCCGGCCGAGGGCGGTCGGCAAGGTCCTCGGCGGCGAGGGCCGGGTCGGCAGCGCGGTCAACGGCTCGCTGGGCAACATCAGCGGCGGCCTCACGGCTGACGTGTGGAACCACCAGGACCGGCGCGACTATCGGATGGGACGCGGCGACGAACGCTGCGACCGGACCGGTCGGAAATGCCGCCACCGACGCCCACTTCCATCACGTGGAGGAACACGGCAGCCTCGGCGGCGAAAACCTCAGCGACAGGGGCAAGCTCGCCGACGGCGCGTGCAAGGACTCCGTCAGTACCGGCCTCAACACGGCGGTCTACGCGGCGGACTCCGGTATCGAGTCGGATTTCCAGAACCTGGCCGAGGACGTCGAGAAAGCGGGCGAGTGATCCGTGCACGGTGAGCTCGGGGACGCCTGGCAGGGGTCGCGCACAACAACCCGAACTACGACCCAGGCTGGGGCCCCTTCTTTGCGGCGCTCATCGTGATCGCAGGGTGCGCGATCGTCATTGCCGGTGGGGTCGTGTCCAGCGGCATGCGGCGCCTCGAAGGCCGGAGGAAATGGGGCGATCACGCGATTGGGCCGGTGATCCTCACGATCGGCCTTGCCTTCGCCGGCCTTGGCGTCTGGCTGCTGTGAGCGTGTGACGTCGGGCGACCTGGGCCCCGGACCATTCCCCTACTGCGACAGCACCCGAGGCGGCTCCAGGGTCAGCAGGCATTGGCCCGAACATGCCGAGCCGCTAGGACACCCGCGACGAACCCGGCGAACGCCTCCTCGTCCGCTGCCGCAACCGGCGCGCAACCGTCTGTCCGGCCTGCTCCCGCCTCCACGCCGGAGACACCTTCCACCTCGTTCGCGCGGGCCTCCTCGGCGGCAAAAGTATTCCCGGCTCGGTCCGCCCCGGCCCCGGTTCTTCGTCACCCTGACCTCCCCGTTCTTCGGCCCTGTCCACAGCAGTGGGGAAGCATGCCGCCCACGCGCTGTGGCACGCACACACCTCCAAGCTCTGGCACCGGTCCGTCATCGACGTCCGGCGGCGTGTCGCTTCCTCGGTCGGCCTCGTACAGTCCCGCTTCGCCGCCCGGCATGCCCGGCGGCCTTTCGCTCGCGTCGCCGCAGGAGTCGCTGAAGACCTGGCTACCGGCCGCAAATTGGTGCGGGAGGCAGCGGCTGAGGGGCGCGGGCGTTCACTGCTGGCGGCCTGCCATCTGTTCGAGCCGGGCGATGCGCTCCGCCATCGGCGGATGCGTGGAGAACATCTTGGTGATTCCCTCGCCCGGACGGAAGGGGTTGGCGATCATCATGTGGCTCGCGGTCTCGATGCGCGGCTCGGGCGGCAGCGGGAGCTGCCTGGTGCCCGCCTCGAGCTTGCGCAGGGCGCTCGCGAGCGCGAGGGGGTCGCCGGTCAGCTGGGCACCGGAGGCATCCGCCTGGTACTCCCTGGAGCGGCTGATGGCCAGCTGGATGAGGGACGCGGCAAGCGGGCCCAGGATCATGATCAGGAGCAGGCCGAGGAGGCCCGGGCCCTCGTCGTCGTCCGACCGGCCGATCGGGATCAGCCAGGCGAAGTTCACCAGGAACATGATCACGGAAGCGAGCGCTCCGGCGACCGACGAGATCAGGATGTCGCGGTTGTAGACATGGCTCAGCTCGTGCCCGATGACACCGCGCAGTTCACGCTCGTCGAGGATGCGCAGGATGCCTTCGGTGCAGCACACGGCCGCGTTGCGCGGATTGCGGCCCGTCGCGAACGCGTTCGGCGCCTCCGTCGGCGAGATGTAGAGCCGCGGCATGGGCTGACGCGCCTGGTTGGACAGCTCACGGACCATGCGGTACAGCCCCGGGGCCTCGAATTCGCTCACCGGGCGCGCACGCATCGCGCGTAGAGCCAGTTTGTCGCTGTTCCAGTACGCGTACGCATTGGTGCCGATCGCTACGAGGACCGCGACGATCAGGCCCGTACGCCCGAAGAGGCTGCCGATGACGATGATGAGTGCGGACAGCCCCCCGAGGAGTACTGCGGTCCTGAGCCCGTTGTGCCGGCGGTGCACGGTACGCCCTCCAAGTGGTGCGGCAGGGGAACCCTTTGTCTGCGGATGCTGCTGACTCCACTTCTCAGTGGACCCTCCCGCACTGGTCAACGCCAGGCGGGGACCGCGAGTTCCCTTGTGCCGGCACCGGGACGCGTAGGCCGTCCGGGTGAGGCGGCGGCCTCACGCGCGTGGCGGCTCTCGAGTGCCCGCGCGGTGAGGGCGTCGGTCAGAACAGGGCGGTGGCCGAGAAGCGCAGCACCATCTGCGGCGCTCCGGACAGGGCGATGCCCAGGACGGCGGTCAGGGCGATGGCGGCCGTGAGCGGGCCCGGGACGCGGTGCTTCTCGGGCTCTCCCTCGGGGGCCCGGAAGAGCAGGGCCGTCCACTGGAGGTAGTAGAAGAGGGCGATCACCACGTTCACGGCCATGACCACGGCGAGCCAGCCGAGCCCGGCGTCGACGGCCGCGGAGAACACCGTGACCTTCGCGAAGAGGCCGATGATGCCCGGCGGGAGGCCTGCCAGGCAGAGCAGGAAGAACGCCAGCAGCAGGGCGGCGAGGGGGTGGGACGCGTACAGGCCGCAGTAGTCGCTGATACGGTTCAGGGCTTTCGCCCGGCCCACGAGCGCGGCCACGGCGAAGGCACCGAGGTTCACCGCCCCGTACATGAGCGCGTACGCCACGGTGGAGCCGATCGACTTCTGGGCGTCCTTGGAGTAGGCGGCCGCGGCGATCGGCACCAGGAGGTAGCCCGCCTGGCCGACGGAGGACCAGGCGAGCAGGCGTACGGCGCTGTACGCGCGCGTGGCCTGCTGCCGCAGGGCGCCGACGTTGCCGACGGTCATGGTCAGGGCCGCCAGCACGGCGAGGGCCGGGCCCCAGACGTCGGAGTACGACGGGAGGGCCACGACGGTGACGAGGATCAGGCCGGAGAAGCCGACCGCCTTGCCGACGACGGACAGGTACGCGGCGACCGGAAGGGGCGCGCCCACATAGGTGTCGGGCACCCAGAAGTGGAACGGCACGGCGGCCGTCTTGAAGGCGAAGCCGACGAGGGTGAGGACGACACCCGCCTGGGCGAGGGTGTGCAGCTGGCTGTCCACGTGCTGGATCCGGTCGGCGATCCGGACGAGGTACAGGGTGCCCGTGGACGCGTACACGAAGCTGATGCCCATGAGGCTCACCGCGGTCGCGGTGACGGACGACAGGAAGAACTTCAGGGCCGCTTCGGAGGACCTCTTGTCGCCGTACCGGATGCCGACGAGAGCGAACGCCGGCAGGGACGCGACCTCCAGGGCGACGATGAGGGTCGCCAGGTCGCGGGAGGCGGGCAGCAGGGCGGCTCCGGCGGCGGAGGAGAGCAGCAGGAACCAGAACTCACCTTCGGGGACCGTCTTCCGGGCGTCCTTCAGGGTGGTGACTGACAACAGGGCCGCGAGAAGGGCGCCGAGGAGAACCAGGAGCTGGATGACGAGGGTGAAACGGTCCGCCGTGTAGCTGCACAGGTGCGGATCGCCCGTCAGGCAGAAGGTGGCGCGGTCGCCGTCCAGGAGGGGCAGCAGCATGAGCGTCGCGACGGCGAGCCCCGCGACCGAGACCCAGCCCAGCAGGGCCTTTCTCCGCTCGTCGAGGAAGAGATCGGCGACGAGGACGACCAGTCCGACGACTGCCGCGATGGTGGGCGGCGCGATCGCCAACCAGTCGACGGACTGGACGAGGGAGCTCATCGGGTGCCTCCTGCGAGGAGCTGCTGCACGGCCGGATCGGTCAGACCGAGGAGGGCCCTGGGCCACAGGCCGGCGACGACGGTGAGGACGACGAGCGGCGTCCAGGCCGCGAATTCGTATGTGCGGACGTCGGCGAGGTTCGGGGTCTCCTGCGGTACGGCGCCCATGCACACCCGCCGTACCACGATGAGCATGTACGCGGCGGTGAGCAGGGTGCCGAACGCGGCGATCGCCATGAAGGTGAGGAAGGCCGGACGGCTGAGGTCGGCGGCGGGCTTGAAGGCGCCGAACATGGCCAGCATCTCGCCCCAGAATCCGGCCAGTCCCGGCAGGCCGAGGGAGGCGACGGCGGCGAAGGCGAGCAGTCCGCCGAGACGGGGTGCCTTGCCGTAGAGGGCGGCGCCGACCGGGGAATGATCCGGGGCGGCGGAGCCGCTCGCTGAGGAGTGGTGGTCGGGCGACGGGAGGGCCAGGGCGTCGAGGTCGGTGGTGCCCGTGCGTTCCTTCAGCGCGCCGACGAGGAAGAAGAGCAGGCCGGTGATGAGGCCGTGGGCGATGTTGGCGAACAGTGCGCCGTTCACTCCGGTCGGGGTGGTCGTCGCGATGCCGAGCAGCACGAAGCCCATGTGGCCGACGGAGGAGTAGGCGATGAGCCGCTTGAGGTCGCCTTTCGCGCCCCGCTTGACGAGGGCGAGGCAGGCCAGGGATCCGTAGATGATCCCGACGACGGCGAAGGCGGCGAGGTAGGGCGCGAAGGTGTGGAACCCCTCCGGCGCGACCGGCAGAAGGATGCGCACGAACCCGTACGTGCCCATCTTCAGCAGCACGCCGGCCAGCAGGACCGAGCCGACGGTGGGTGCCGCGGTGTGGGCGTCGGGCAGCCAGCTGTGCAGCGGCCACATCGGCGTCTTGACCGCGAGCCCGATCCCGATCGCGAGAACGGCGATGACCTGCACGGATGCGGTGAGTGACCGGCCGTTGTCAGTGGCGAGTGCCACCATGTCGAACGTGCCTGACTTGAGTCCGATCAACAGCAGGCCGAGCAGCATGACGACGGAGCCGAGCAGCGTGAAGAGGATGAATCGCCACGCGGCCTGGGTCCGCCCCTCACCGCCCCAGCGGGCGATGAGGAAGTACATCGGGATGAGGACCGTCTCGAACGCGAGGAAGAACAGCAGCAGGTCGAGGACGGCGAACGTGGCGAGGGTGCCGGACTCGAGGACGAGCAGCAGAGCGACGAACGCCTTCGGGGAAGGCCCCGTGGGCGGCTTGAAGTACGAGTAGAGCGCGCAGAGGAAGGTCAGCAGCGCGGTCAGCACCAGAAGGGGGAGGGAGATGCCGTCGATGCCGAGGTGGATCCGCACATCGAGTGCGGGGATCCAGCTGATGTCGGTCGTAGCCTGCATTTTCGACGGATGGTCGTGGTCGAAGCCGAGCGCGAGGACGATCGCGGCGACGAGGACGGCGCCGGTGACGGTGACTCCGTGCCGCAGCACGGCCTGCTCGGGCGACTTCCCCTTCAGTCCGGGCGGGGCCGGCAGGAGAGCGGCGAGCGCGCCGATGAGCGGCACGACGACGATGAATGCCAGAAGGAACTGCATCACGGACTCGCTGATATCGATCACGTCTGCTCACACTCCCGTGGCGACGAGGAGGGCGGCCACCGCCAGGAGGACGGTGCCGGCGAGCAGCGCGCTCACATAGGTCTGCACATTGCCGGTCTGGGCGCGTCGTACGGCGGCCCCCAGCAGGCGGGGCAGGGCGCCCGCGCCGTGTACATAGGTTTCGACGACCTCTCGGTCCAGGAACCTGACGAGGCTCGCCCCGGCCCTGACGGGTCGGACGAAGAGCGCGTCGTACACGGCGTCCAGGTGGAAGCCGACAGCCGCGTGGCGGTGCAGCGGGCCGAGCAGCAGGCGGCCCGGGTCCGCCGGGTCGGGCGCATAGGCGACGTCTCCGTACACGGGTGTGTGGCTGGCGATGGCCTCGGCCTCGACGAGTCCGGCGTCTGCCTCGGGGTGGGCCGCGACCGCACCCAGCGGGACCCGGGCCGCGAGGGCGGTGGTGTGCCGCCAGGCTCCGTAGGTCACGAGTCCGCCGACCAGGGCGAGGCCTGTGCCGAGGACGGAGGTGGTGAGCGCCGGTGTGAGGGAGCCGCCGTCGAACCAGCCGGGCAGTACGCCGTAGGCCAGGCCGAACGCGAGCGACGGGACGCAGAGCACCCACAGCACCGCGTTCATGGTGAGGGGCTGCTTGCCGTGGTCGGGGGCCTCGGGGCCATGGCCGCGGAAGGCGAGCAGCCACAGGCGGGTCGCGTAGGCGGCGGTGAGCAGGGCGGTGACCAGGCCGGTGACGAGAACGATCCAGCCCGCGGCGCCGGGTGCGTGCTCGGTGTGGCCGGTGGCGACGCGCTCGGCGGCGCCGAGGACGGACTCCTTGGAGAAGAAGCCCGCGAAGGGCGGGATCGCGGCGAGTGACAGCAGCGCCACGGTCATCGTCCAGTAGGCGTCGGGGACGCGGGCCCGCAGGTCCTTCATACGGGACATGGCGGCCAGCGAGTTGGTGCCGGCGGCGTGGATGATCACGCCGGCGGCGAGGAACAGCAGCGCCTTGAAAGCGCCGTGCGACAGGAGGTGGAAGACAGCGGCTCCGCGGTCGCCGACGGCGAGGGCGCCGGTCATGTAGCCGAGCTGGCCGATCGTCGAGTAGGCGAGGACGCGTTTGATGTCGTCCTGGGCGAGTGCGGCGAGCGCCGATCCCGCCATCGTCACGGCGGCCATCACGGCGAGGACCACCATCGCGGCCGAGGAGGCCTCGAAGACCGGGAGGAGACGGGCGATGAAGTAGACACCGGCGGCGACCATGGTCGCGGCGTGGATCAGCGCGGAGACGGGGGTGGGGCCCGCCATCGCGTCGGGGAGCCAGGTGTGCAGCGGGAACTGCGCCGACTTGCCCGCCACGCCGGCCAGAAGCAGCAGGGCGACCAGTGTGGGGTGGTGCAGTCCGCCGCTCGCGACGGTGCCGAGGACCCGGGTGATGCGGAAGGAGCCGGCGTCGGTGCCGAGCGCGAACAGTCCGATGAGGAAGGGGACGTCGCCCAGCTTGGTGACCAGGAAGGCCTTGATGGAGGCGGCGCGGGCCTCCGGGGTCTCCCAGTAGTGGCCGACCAGGAAGTAGGAGCAGATGCCCATGACTTCCCAGCCGACCAGCAGCACGATCAGATCGCCCGAGTAGACGACCAGGAGCATCGCGGAGGTGAACAGGGAGACGAGAGCGGCGTACGAGGGGTAGCGCGGGTCGTGCCGCAGATAGCCCGTCGAGTAGATCTGCACACAGGTGGCGACGACGCCGACCAGGACGGCGACGAGGGCGGCGAAGCCGTCGATGTGCAGGGCTAGTTCGATCGGGACCGAGCCCGTGGGCGTGAGTTCGGTGGCGGCGTCGATCGCCGTGCCGCCGCCCTGACGCGCGGCGACCAGCACGGCCGGCACGAGCGAGGCGAGGGTGGGCAGAACGGCGAGGGGGCGGACGAAGCCGGGGGCCGTGCGGCCGAGCAGCAGACCGGCCGCGGCGCCCAGGAACGGAAGGAGGGGAACGAGGACGGCGAGGGTGGTCGTGGTCACGCGGTGGCCTCAGCCTTCTCAGCCGCCGGGGTGTCGACGTCGTGCCCCTCGGCGGTGTCACGGAGCCGGTCGATGTCCGAGGTGCCGCGGTTGCGGTAGACGGCGAGGACGATCGCCAGGCCGATGCCGATCTCGGCTGCCGCGATGGCGATCGTGAACAGGGTCAGGGCCTGGCCGGAGTGCAGCGTCTCGCGGGCGGTCCTGCTCAGCCACACGTCGAAGGCGACGAGGTTGAGGTTGACGGCGTTGAGCATCAGCTCGACCGACATCAGGACGAGGATCGCGTTGCGGCGGGCGAGGACGCCGTACAGGCCGGTGCAGAAGAGGAGAGCGGAGAGTACGGCGGGATAGACGAGGTGCATCAGCGGACGCCTTCCTTCTCGCTCCGGCTGCCCGGGACGGCCGGGGCGCTCGCGGTGGTGGCCGCCGCGTCCGCCTTGGCCTTGCGGGACAGGACGATCGCGCCGACCAGGGCGGCGAGGAGGAGGACGGAGAGGGCCTCGAAGGGGAGCACCCAGTTCTGGAAGAGGCTCGCGCCCGTGACCTTGGTGGAGCCGGAGGCGGCGCCGCCGAGATCCATCCAGGTCGTGCGGAAGGCGTCGACGACCACCCACACCAGCGCGGCAGCCGCGGCGACGGCCACGGTGAGCGCGGCCCAGCGATTGCCGGAGTCGGCGTCCGGGGAGCGGCCGATGGGGGCCTTGGTGAGCATCAGACCGAACAGAAGGAGGACGACGACGGAACCGACGTAGATGAGGACCTGCACCCAGGCGATGAACTCGGCGGTGAGCAGGAGGTACTCGATGGCGAGCCCGCCGAGGGTCGCCACGAGCCACAGCGCGGCGTGCACCAACTGCCGGGTGGTGACGGTGACGAGCGCGGCGCCGAAGGTCACCAGGCCGACGAGGAGGAAGGCGACTTCCACTCCGGTCGGGGAGAGGAAGCCGTGCGTGGGGGCGGCCGCCGCGGCCGCCGTCGCGGAGGCGAGGCTCACGACGCTCCTTCCTGCGGACCGGCGGACTCGGCCGACTCGGCGGCCTGGGCCGCGGCCAGCTTCTCGGCGGCCTTGAGGGCGGCGGCGATCTCCTTGGGCTCCTCGGCGCCGGGGTCCAGGGCGGGCGGGGCCGGCACGGTCCACATCCACTCGCGGAGCTTGTCGCGCTCGTGGGTGAGGTCGCGGATGTCGGTCTCGGCGTACTCGAACTCGGGGGACCAGAAGAGGGCGTCGAAGGGGCAGACCTCGATGCAGATACCGCAGTACATGCAGAGGGAGAAGTCGATGGCGAAACGGTCGAGGACGTTGCGGCTGCGCTCACGGCCGCCGGGGGCGGCGGGCGGGACCGTCTCCTTGTGGGAGTCGATGTAGATGCACCAGTCCGGGCACTCACGGGCGCACAGCATGCAGACGGTGCAGTTCTCCTCGAACAGGCCGATGACGCCGCGGCTGCGGGGCGGGAGGGCCGGCTGGGCCTCCGGGTACTGCTCGGTGACGGACTTCCTCGTCATCGTGCGCAAGGTGACGGCCAGCCCCTTGGCTAGGCCGGAGCCGGGGATCGACAGGCGGGACCGCCCGGAGGGCGTCGTCGAGGCGTGGTGGTCGGGCGACGGGCGGGACATGGCTAGGAGATCACCACCTTGACGATGCCGGTGAGGGCGATCTGGGCGAGGGAGAGGGGGACAAGAAGGGTCCAGGAGAACTTCTGAAGCTGGTCCTCGCGCAGGCGGGGGTAGGTGACGCGAAGCCAGATGACCACGAAGGCGAGGATCGCGGTCTTCAGGAGCGTCCACAGCCAGCCGAGGCCGTCGGCACCCCAGGGACCGTGCCAGCCGCCCAGGAAGAGGACCGTGGTCAGGCCGCACAGGACGACGATCCCGGCGTACTCGGCGAGAAGGAACAGAGCGAAACGGAGACCGGTGTACTCGGTGTACGCACCGAAGATGATCTCCGAGTCGGCGACGGGCATGTCGAACGGCGGGCGCTGCAGCTCGGCGAGGCCGGCGGTGAAGAAGACCAGCGCGCCGATGATCTGCCAGGGCAGCCACCACCACTCGAAGGCATTGACGATGCCGGGCAACGAGACCGTGCCCGCCGCCATGGACACCGAGGCGGCGGCGAGCAGCATGGGGAGTTCGTAGGCGAGGAGCTGGGCGGCGGTACGGAGACCGCCGAGGAGAGAGAACTTGTTCGCGGAGGCCCAGCCGGCCATGAGGGAGCCGAGCACGCCGACGCCCATGACGGCCAGGACGAAGAAGATGCCCGCGTCGATGACCTGGCCGACCGCTCCCTGGCTCGGCCCGATGGGGATGACCAGGAGCACGAGGAGGTAGGGCAGCAGGGCGACGGCGGGGGCGAGCTGGAAGATACGGCGGTCGGCGCCTGCCGGGACCACATCCTCCTTCTGGGCGAACTTCACGCCGTCGGCGACGAGCTGGGCCCAGCCGTGGAAGCCGCCGGCGTACATCGGCCCCAGACGGCCCTGCATATGGGCCATGACCTTGTGTTCGGTCTGGCCGACGATCAGGGGAAAGGTGAGGAAGACGACGAACACGACGACGAGTCGCAGGGCGACGTCGAGAGCGCCGTTCACTGCATGCCTCCGGAGGGATCGTCGTGGATGGTCTGGTCGGGCGTGGTGTCGTCCGGGGCAGGCGGTTCGGGGGACTGCCGATCGCCGGGGCGGGGCTTTCCGGGGCCGGTGTCCTCGGAGCGGGGTTCGCCTGAGGCGGACTCTGCGGGCCGGGGCTCGCCAGGGCGCTCCTCGCCTCCCGCGGTGTCACCGGGACGGGTGCCGCCGTCGGCCGCGTCGGGCTCGGCCGCGGTCCCGGTCGCCGATGACTCAGCGCCGGCCGATGGTTCAGCGCCGGTCGACGGCTTCGCGGACGGTTCGGCAGCGGTCGGCTCGGGCTCGTCGAAGGCCGGGCGGGCGTGGTGCCACGGAGCGTCCGCGCTGCGCGGGGCGGCGGGCGGCTTGCGGTCCGCGCCCGCTGCCGCCGCTGCGTCCGCGCGCTGCGAGGCCGAGCCTTCCGAGGCAGTGCGCGACCGGCGGGGGCCGGACGGAGGACCGGCAGGAGCAGCGGGCTGGGCGGCACCCTCGGTGCTCTCGGCGGCGCGCTGCGAGGCGGAACCCTCCGAGGCGCCCCGGGCGCGGCGCGGACCCGACGGAGCCGCAGTTTCCGTGCCCGGCTCCGCCCCGCGCTGCGAGGCCGAACCCTCCGACACGGAGCGAGCGCGGCGCGGCGCAGGTGCGGCCTCCGCTGATTCGACGCCTGCCGGGGCCTGGCTCGCCGAGCCCTCCGCTGTCGTACGGGCGCGACGCACCGGGCGCTCGCCCGCGGCCCGGCCGGCGGCGGCTCGGGCCGGACGGGCGGGAGCCGGAGGCAGCTGTCCCTTGAGAGGGCCCCACTCGTTCGGGTCGGGGACGCCCGGGGGCAGCATCTGACGGCGCTTGGGGCCGCCGTGGTCGGACTCCCCCGGTTCCTTGGCGCCGGGCCAGGCCTTGGCGACCCGGGCCGCCAGGACGAAGTCCTTACGCAGGGGGTGGCCCTCGAAGCCCTCGGGCAGAAGCAGGTGGTCCAGCGCCGGGTGGCCCTCGAAGGCGACGCCGAACATTTCGTGGGTCTCGCGTTCGTGCCATGCGGCGCCCGCGTAGATCTCCACGGCGGAGGGCAGGACGGGGGCCTCGTGCACGACCGTGGTCCGTACGAGGAGACGGCGCACCGGGGACAGGGCCACCACATGCGCCGAGACGCGCAGACCGGTGCCCGGTTCGTCGACGGCGCTCAGCCAGTCGAAATAGGTGCATCCCAGCTCGTCGCGTGCGATCCGCAGCGCCTCGATCCAGCCCGCGGGCGGCACGTCGACCGTCAGGACCTCGTACGACTCCTCGGCCGTGGCCTCCGGGCCGAAGAGGTCCTCGACGGATACGGGCAGCCAGCCGATGGCGGTCATCGCGTCACCCCGGAGGCCGGGTCTGCGCCGGAGCCCGAGCCCGCGTTCGGAGCAGCCGACGGCGGCTGGACCAGCCCGCTCTGCAGAGCGGCGGCCGACGGCCGCGAGGAGCCGTACCGCTCCTCCAGCGACTCTCGCGCGATCTTCTCCTGGAGCTTGAGGATGCCCTGGAGCAACGCCTCGGGGCGCGGCGGGCAACCGGGGACGTACACGTCCACCGGGATGATCTGGTCGACGCCCTTCGTGACCGAGTACGAGTCCCAGTAGGGACCGCCGCAGTTGGAGCAGGCCCCGAAGGAGATGACGTACTTCGGCTCGGGCATCTGCTCGTACAGGCGTTTGACCGCCGGGGCCATTTTGTCCGTGACCGTGCCGGACACCACCATCAGGTCGGCCTGACGCGGCCCCGGCGCGAACGGGATCACCCCGAGGCGGATGAAGTCGTGCCGGGCCATCGACGCGGCGATGAACTCGATCGCGCAGCAGGCGAGGCCGAAGTTGAAGACCCAGAGCGAGTAACGCCGGCCCCAGTTCAGTACCACCTTCATCGGCTCGGGAGCGAGGCGGGCGAGCGCGCCGAGCCGCTTCGGCTCGGGCAGCAACACGGGCTCTGAGACCGGGGAAGCAGAGGTGGCCGATGGGTTCACGTCCATGCCAGGACGCCCTTCTTGTATGCGTACAGCAGGCCTACGGTCAGGAAGCCGAGGAAGATGAACATCTCCACGAGCGTCGCCGCGCCGTAGCCGGGGGCGGCGAAGACCGTCGCCCAGGGGAACAGGAAGATCGAGTCGATCGCAAAGATCACATACAGGAACGCATAGACGTAGTAGCGGACCTGTGTGTGGGCCCAGCCCTCGCCGACGGGGTCGACACCGCACTCGTACGTCAGGAGCTTTTCCGGAGTGGGCACGACGGGGCGCAGCAGGCGGCCCGCGCCGAAGGCGACGGCGACGAAGAACACGCCGATGACGGCGAGCAGCCCGACGACGGAGTAGGAGTGGAAGTAGCCCGCCGCGACGACGTTCCCCGTGTTCGCGGCGTTCCCCGCGCTCCCCGTCTCCGCCATGACAGCGACGGCGGTCGGATACGGCACGTCAGCCCCTCGCTCCCTGACCTCGTGACTCTGGTGAACCTTGTGTTCGACGATCTGTACGCACGGGAGTCTAGGCCCTGCTAAAGAGAGGGTAAGCAGCCCGTCACACCTCGGGGTGCGCTGGCCCTCCCCCATGCGCTCCGGTCACGTACCCATCGTGCGACTCCGCGCACGCCTCACGGGACCCCGAAACCGAGAACGCGTACACCGCCCCCGGGACGCACCTCGCCCGCCCCGGAAGGTGGGGTTTCCCCCACCGGATCGCGGCGGCCCGCCTCATGGTGTCGCCGCGTGCGGCACGGCAGGCTGAAAGACATGACCGAACGAGGCCGGCAGATATGACCGAACGCATGACGATCCAGGGCGTCCGGGACCCCGACGAGCACGCGCCGCCCGCGCGCCTCGCCCTGGACGGGCACACCTGGCGGGAGATCGCGTATCTGCTCGCGAACCTGCCGATGTCGCTGGTGGGGTTCATCTACACCGTGACGGTGCTGTCCACGGGTGCGGGGCTGACGGTGACCGTGATCGGTCTCCCGTTGCTGGCGGCCGGGCTGGCGGGCGCGCGGCAGCTCGGCAGGCTGGAGCGGGCGCGGGCCAGGGTGCTGCTCGGGGTGCGGGTGGACGAGCCGACACCGCTGCGCCTGCTCAGAGGCCGCGGGCTGTTCCAGCGGCTGTGGATGGCGCTGAAGGATCCCGTGGGCTGGCGGACGATGCTGTACGGCTTCATCCGACTGCCCTGGGGGATCCTGACCTTCACGGTGACCTTCGTGTCGCTGTTCCTGCTGTGGCCGGTTCTGCCGTTCCTGGCGCGCGGGCTGACGAATGTGGACCGGGCGATGGCGCGGGTCCTGCTGTCCCCCTCCGACGAGTTGGAGCGGCGCATCGCCGAGTTGGAGTCCGACCGCGGGGTGGTCGTGGACACGGCGGCAGCCGACCTGCGGCGCATCGAGCGCGATCTGCACGACGGGGCCCAGGCCCGGCTGGTGAACCTGGCGATGGGGCTCGGACTGGCCAAGGAGAAGCTGCTGGAGGACCCGGACGCGGCGGCGGCGATGGTCGACGAGGCGCACGGCGAGGTGAAGCTGGCGCTGCAGGAGCTGCGGGACCTCGCGCGGGGCATCCATCCGGCGGTGCTGACCGACCGGGGCCTGGACGCGGCGCTGTCGGCGGTCGCCACCCGCTGCACGGTGCCGGTCAAGGTCACCGTGGACCTGAGCCGGAGACCGGCCGCGGCGATCGAGGGCATCGCCTACTTCACGGTCTCCGAGCTGCTGCAGAACGTCAGCAAGCACAGCGCGGCGAAGTCGGCCTCCGTCGATGTCTGGCGGGCGGAGGAGCGGCTGCTCATCCAGGTCCGGGACGACGGTCGCGGCGGCGCCCGCCTCGACGGCGGCACCGGCATGGCGGGGCTGGCGGAGCGGCTGGACGCGGTCGACGGCCTGTTCGTCGTGGACTCCCCGGCGGGTGGCCCGACGACGGTCACGGCGGAACTGCCGTGGCGGGACCGGGAGGACAAGGTGCCCGGGCGGTAGGAGCACGCGGGAGCTGCGGGGCAGGGAGCGGTCGTAAGCCGAGGCGTGCGGCCGCTTCTGCGTACACGGGCTCGCTTCGGCATGCCCCTCCAGGTCGTGCCCGCCCGCCGGAGGGGGTGGGGAAAACCCCCGCTCCAAGAGGCCGACGCGCTCCATGGCCGGGCGGCCGCGAGACCGGGAGGGTAGAGGTACGAACCCGGGAGAGGCCCGAACAGACCGAGGCACACCGGGTGGACGACGGGGAGAACGGACGACATCGATGGCCACGTACTACGGGCAGGAGTACGGAGAGTGGGACGACCCGGGATCCCCCGGCGCCGGAAGGCAGCCGCACCGGCTTCCGCTCGTGCTGCGGGCGCCGTTCGAGGGGCGCAGCTGGGGTGAGTTCTGCTATCTGCTGCTGAGCCTGCCCCTCGGAATCCTGATGTTCAGCTACAGCGTCACGATGCTCTCGCTCGGCGCCGGCCTGCTGGTGACGTTCCTGGGGATACCGGTGCTCGCGGCGACCCTCGCGGGATGCCGGGGCTTCGGGGCGCTGGAGCGGGCGCGGGCCCGGGGGCTGCTGCGGCTCGAGGTGGCCGATCCCGAGCCCCTGGTGGTGAAGCGGCAGGGGCCGATGGCCTGGGTCGGGGCGATGCTCCGGAGCGGGGTCTCGTGGCGGCACGTGCTGTACACGGTGCTGCAGTTCCCGTGGGCGGTCTTCTCGTTCGTCGTGGGGGTCACTTCCTGGACGTGTGGATGGGGACTGCTCACGTATCCCCTGTGGTTCTGGGTGTTCCCCATGTACGGCGGTCAGGGCGGGCTTCAGCTCTACGGCGACGAGGCCCACAGCGTCTACCTCGACAACCCGTTCGAGATCACGGTCACCGCGCTGGTGGGCCTGTTGATCACGCTGGCCACACCGTGGATCGTCCGGGGCCTGACGATCGTGGACCGACTGCTGGTGCACGGACTCCTCGGGCCGTCGCGGCTGGCCACCCGGGTGGTGGAGCTGGAGTCGGACCGGGGCGTGGTGGTCGACACGGCGGCGGCGGACCTCCAGCGCATCGAGCGGGACCTGCATGACGGGGCGCAGGCCCGGCTGGTGGCACTGGCCATGGATCTGGGGCTGGCCAAGGAGAAGCTGACACAGGACCCTCGGGCGGCGGCGCGGATGGTGGAGGAGGCGCACGGAGAGGTCAAGACGGCGCTGCAGGAGCTGCGGGACCTGGCACGCGGGATCCATCCGGCGGTGCTGACGGACCGGGGACTGGATGCAGCGCTGTCGGCGGTGGCCTCGCGGTGCACTGTGCCGGTGCGGGTGGAGGTGGACCTGCCGTCGCGGCCGGCCCCGGCGATCGAGGGGATCGCGTACTTCACCGTGTCGGAGCTGCTGCAGAACGTCAGCAAGCACAGCGGCGCAAAGTCGGCCTCCGTCGATGTGTGGCGGGCGGAGCAGCGGTTGCTGCTCCAGGTGGTCGACGACGGGGTAGGGGGCGCCGACGGCTCCAGCGGGTCGGGGCTGGCTGGGCTGGCCGAGCGGCTCGACGCGGTGGACGGGGTGCTGGCGGTGGAATCGCCGCCCGGGGGGCCGACCCGGATCACCGCCGAACTGCCATGGCGATCGCCCTGACCGACCGCACCGCCCCGACCAGAACGCCTGGCCCGTCGAACACCTCGGCGCCGAACACCCGACGACACCCAACCCACGACACCTGAAACCCCCCACCCCATGCCCCGCCCCCGCCGCACGCCCGCCGCACCCCTGCCCACCTCCCCGTCCCGCCGCTCCGTCACCCCGTGCTCGCCCCCCTGACCAGCCACCCGCCGCATCCCCGCCCGCCCCGAAGCCCCAGGCCCACCGGCCCGCCCCGCCCCACCACCCCTTTCACGGCACGAATTCGCCCCCCAACACGGCCGCGCGAGGCTTATCCACAGGCCCGATGTGGAAGTGTGGATCGCGCGATACTGAGGTGCCG
The DNA here is from genome assembly GCF_040680495.1 of Streptomyces sp. NPDC052036. NCBI lineage: Bacteria > Bacillati > Actinomycetota > Actinomycetes > Kitasatosporales > Streptomycetaceae > Streptomyces > Streptomyces sp. NPDC052036. The sequence continues at coordinate 74,687 of NZ_JBFAWW010000009.1, forward strand.
AAGGGACTGGACGTCGAGCGTCCAGGACACCACCGGACGCGCAGACGCACGGCCGAAGACGAAGGGCACGGGGGGCCGAGGATCGTGGAGGACAGGGTGCGGGTGGTCATCGCCGAGGATTCAGTGCTGCTCAGGGAGGGCCTGACCCGGCTGCTGACCGATCGCGGGCATGAGGTCGTCGCCGGTGTGGGGGACGGGGGCGCGCTGATCAAGACCATCACCGAGTTGGCGGACCGGGACGAGCTGCCCGACGTGGTCGTGGCCGACGTCCGGATGCCGCCGACGCACACGGACGAGGGTGTCCGGGCCGCGGTCCAGCTGCGCAAGGCGCACCCCGGGCTCGGCGTGCTGGTGCTGTCGCAGTACGTGGAGGAGCGGTACGCCACCGAACTGCTGGCCGACTCCAGCCGCGGTGTGGGCTATCTGCTCAAGGACCGGGTGGCCGAGGTGCGCGAGTTCGTGGACGCCGTGGTGCGGGTGGCCCAGGGGGGTACCGCACTGGACCCGGAGGTGGTCGCACAGCTGCTCGGGCGCAGCCGCAAGCAGGATGTGCTCGCCGCACTCACTCCGCGTGAGCGGGAGGTCCTCGGACTGATGGCCGAGGGACGGACGAACTCCGCGATCGCCCGGCAGCTGGTCGTGAGCGACGGAGCCGTGGAGAAGCACGTCAGCAACATCTTCCTGAAGCTCGGCCTGGCGCAGAGCGACGGGGATCACCGGCGTGTTCTGGCCGTGCTCACCTACCTCAACTCCTGATCGACCGACACTGTGTCAGGCGGCGGGACGCTCGGACGCGGACCCGACGGCCTGTCGGGCCGGGCCGGACACCGGCGCGGCCGCACGGCAGAACCCCCGAAGTACCAGCGCCGAATGATGAACAGGGAGCGTCGTCGAAAGCAGCGCCGGGAGGCGGATAGAGCATGGCACACCAGGTCGTCGGACTGCCCCTCGATGGCGTCCATCGTGCGAGACACCGAGGGAAGGCGACCCTTACCGACGTAGGGTTGATTTCGGGTAGGCCGACGGGACGGCCGCACCCCGACAGCTGCCTCGAAGGAGGTCCAGTTCAGTGACCAGCCAGGTCAGCAGGACAGCGGAGCAGGCCGACGGAGCCGTCGTAGGAGAACAGCGCAAACCGGCGAGCGCGAAGGACGTGCGCAAGCTCGACCGGGTGATCATCCGGTTCGCGGGCGACTCCGGTGACGGAATGCAGCTCACGGGCGACCGTTTCACCTCCGAGACGGCGTCCTTCGGCAACGACCTGTCCACCCTGCCGAACTTCCCGGCCGAGATCCGCGCCCCTGCCGGCACCCTGCCGGGCGTCTCGTCCTTCCAGCTGCACTTCGCCGACCACGACATCCTCACCCCCGGCGACGCGCCGAACGTCCTGGTGGCCATGAACCCGGCCGCCCTGAAGGCCAACGTCGGCGATCTGCCCCGCGGCGCGGAGATCATCGTCAACACGGACGAGTTCACCAAGCGGGCGATGCAGAAGGTCGGCTACGCCGCCAGTCCACTGGAGGACGGCACGCTGGACGGCTACAGCGTCCACCCGGTGCCGCTCACGACGCTCACCGTCGAGGCGCTCAAGGAGTTCGACCTCAGCCGCAAGGAGGCCGAGCGAAGCAAGAACATGTTCGCGCTGGGCCTGCTGTCGTGGATGTACCACCGGCCGACCGAGGGCACCGAGAAGTTCCTGCGGGCGAAGTTCGCGAAGAAGCCGGACATCGCGGCCGCCAACATCGCCGCCTTCCGCGCCGGCTGGAACTTCGGCGAGACGACGGAGGACTTCGCGGTCTCGTACGAGGTGGCGCCGGCCGCCAAGGCCTTCCCGGTGGGCACATACCGCAACATCTCCGGGAACCTGGCCCTGTCCTACGGCCTGATCACCGCCTCCCGCCAGGCGGATCTGCCGCTGTTCCTGGGCTCCTACCCGATCACCCCGGCCTCGGACATCCTGCACGAGCTGTCCAAGCACAAGAACTTCGGTGTGCGGACCTTCCAGGCCGAGGACGAGATCGCCGGCATCGGTGCCGCGCTGGGTGCGGCGTTCGGCGGTTCGCTCGCGGTCACCACGACCTCCGGCCCGGGTGTGGCCCTCAAGAGCGAGACCATCGGGCTCGCGGTCTCCCTCGAGTTGCCGCTGCTGGTCGTCGACATCCAGCGGGGCGGGCCGTCCACCGGCCTGCCGACCAAGACCGAGCAGGCCGACCTGCTCCAGGCCATGTACGGGCGCAACGGCGAGGCGCCGGTCCCGGTGATCGCCCCGCGCACCCCGGCCGACTGTTTCGAGGCCGCCCTGGAGGCGGTCCGAATCGCGCTCACCTACCGCACGCCCGTGTTCCTGCTGTCCGACGGCTATCTGGCGAACGGCTCCGAGCCCTGGCGGATCCCCGAGCTGGACGAGCTGCCGGATCTCCGGGTGCAGTTCGCCCAGGGACCGAACCACACGCTGGACGACGGCACCGAGGTGTTCTGGCCCTACAAACGCGACCCTCAGACCCTCGCCCGCCCATGGGCCGTCCCGGGCACACCGGGCCTGGAGCACCGCATCGGCGGCATCGAGAAACAGGACGGCACGGGCAACATCTCCTACGACCCGGCCAACCACGACTTCATGGTGCGCACGCGCCAGGCGAAGGTCGACGGAATCGTGGTACCCGACGTGGAGGTGGACGACCCGCAGGAGGCCCGGACCCTCGTTCTCGGCTGGGGGTCGACGTACGGCCCGATCACCGCGGCGGTACGGCGGCTGCGCACGGCGGGCGAGGCGATCGCGCAGGCTCATCTGCGGCACCTGAACCCGTTCCCGCGGAATCTCGGCCCGGTTCTGAAGCGTTATGACAAGGTGGTGATCCCCGAGATGAACCTCGGTCAGCTCGCCACGCTCATCCGGGCGAAGTACCTGGTCGACGCCCGCTCGTACAACCAGGTGAACGGTATGCCGTTCAAGGCCGAGCAGCTCGCCGCGGCTCTCAAGGAGGCCATCGATGGCTGAGACGACCACGGAAGGCACGGACACGATCGAGGCGCTTTCCCTCGTCCCGAAGGCTGTGGCCAGGCAGTCCATGAAGGACTTCAAGTCCGACCAGGAAGTGCGCTGGTGCCCCGGCTGTGGTGACTACGCGATCCTCGCCGCCGTTCAGGGCTTCATGCCGGAACTGGGCCTGGCCAGGGAGAACATCGTCTTCGTCTCGGGCATCGGCTGTTCGTCACGCTTCCCGTACTACATGAACACGTACGGCATGCACTCCATCCACGGCCGTGCTCCCGCGATCGCGACCGGGCTCGCCTCCTCGCGTCGCGATCTGTCGGTGTGGGTGGTCACCGGTGACGGCGACGCGCTGTCCATCGGCGGCAACCACCTCATCCACGCCCTGCGCCGCAACGTCAACCTGAAGATCCTGCTGTTCAACAACCGGATCTACGGGCTGACCAAGGGCCAGTACTCGCCCACCTCCGAGGTCGGCAAGATCACCAAGTCGACGCCGATGGGCTCGCTGGACGCGCCTTTCAACCCGGTGTCGCTGGCGATCGGCGCGGAGGCGTCCTTCGTGGCCCGTACGGTCGACTCCGACCGCAAGCATCTGACCGAGGTGCTGCGCCAGGCCGCCGCCCATCCGGGCACCGCGCTCGTGGAGATCTACCAGAACTGCAACATCTTCAACGACGGTGCCTTCGACGCTCTCAAGGACAAGCAGACCGCGGAGGAGACCGTGATCCGGCTGGAGCACGGGCAGCCGATCCGGTTCGGGGCGGAGGGTTCGCGCGGTGTCGTCCGGGACATGCGCACGGGTGATCTGAAGATCGTCCCGGTCACCGCGGAGAACGAGGCGGAGGTCCTGGTCCACGACGCCCACGCCGCCTCCCCCACGACGGCGTTCGCGCTGTCCCGGCTGGCCGATCCGGACACCCTGCACAACACCCCGATCGGCGTCCTCCGCTCCGTGGACCGGCCCGTCTACGACATGCAGATGTCCGACCAGCTCGACACCGCCATCGAGCAGCACGGCAAGGGCGACCTGGCGACGCTCCTGGCGGGCGGGGACACCTGGACGGTGGTCGGCTAGAAGAGCCAGCCGAAGGAGAGCGAGCGGCTCACCCGCGAGTCGCCGTGCGACCCGGCCTCCGGGTCGGCGTGCGGCTCGCCCGCGGGTTTCCGTTCGGCTCGTGTGCGGTTCTACGAGGCCTGGGCGTTCCGCGTCCGGGCCTCGTCGTATGTGTGGCGGGCGCGCTCGACGTCGGGCATCCGCTGCTCCGTCCACAGCGCCAGCGCACGCACCTGGTCGGCCGCCTCGCGGCCCAGGTCGGTCAGGGAGTAGTCGACCCTCGGCGGGATCACCGGCTTGGCGTCGCGGTGTACCAGACCGTCCCGTTCCAGGGTCTGCAGGGTCTGGGCGAGCATCTTCTCGCTGATGCGGCCGACCTTACCGATCGCCCGGCGCAGCTCGCTGAAGCGATAGGGGCGGTCGAGCAACTCGATCAGCACGAGGACACCCCACCGGCTGGTGACGTGCTCCAGGACGAGCCGGTAGGGGCACAGCGCCGCGTCGGCGTCCGTCGCACGGACTGCCGGGGCGCCCGCACGGGCCGTCGGAGCACTGGAGGGACGCGAAGCACTTACCGTCATATCAGTACCTTACTTCAAAGTGGGTACTTTCCATAAGTTAGTGCCCCTCCTAGGGTGAGTGTCAGACACACCCCACAAGGAGATCCCGTCATGAGCATCGTCGTCACCGGAGCCACCGGACACCTCGGCCGTCACGTGGTGGAACAGCTGCTGGAGAAGGTTCCGGCCGACCAGATCACCGCCGTCGTGCGCACCCCGGAGAAGGCCGCCGACCTCGCGGACCGCGGTGTGCGGATCGCGGTCGCCGACTACAACGCTCCCGAGACCTTCGGCGGCCTCTTCGCGGCCGGCGACAAGGTGCTGCTGATCTCCGGGAACGAGTTCGACAAGGGCCGGGTCGGCCAGCACAAGGTCGTCCTCGAAGCCGCCAAGGCCGCCGGAACGGCGCTGTTCGCCTACACCAGCGCCCCCGGCAGCCTGACGGCCGCCCTGGCCGACGACCACCGGGCCACCGAGCAGCTGATCGTCGAGTCGGGCGTGCCGTATGTGCTGCTGCGCAACGGCTGGTACCACGAGAACTACACCGAGAACCTCGCCGCCGTCCTGGCGCACGGCGCGGTAGTCCAGGCCGCCGGTGAGGGCCGGGTAGCGTCCGCCTCCCGCGCCGACTACGCGGCCGCCGCCGTCGCGGTGCTGACCGGTGAGGGCCACGAGAACGCCACCTACGAGCTGAGCGGCGACACCGCGTGGGCCTTCGCCGAGTACGCCGCCGAGCTGAGCCGGCAGACCGGCAAGGAGATCGTCTACAACGCCGTCCCGCTGGACGTCTACAGCGGCATCCTGACCGGCGCCGGACTGCCCGGGCCCCTCGCCGCGATCCTGGCCGGCGTGGACGTCGCCATCGAGAAGGGCGAGCTGGCCGTCACCACCGGCGACCTCTCCCGGCTGGCCGGCCGTCCGACCACCCCGTTCGCCGAGTCGATCACGGCCGCACTCAAGGGCTGACACCGCCTCGGCGGGCTCCCGATCACCGAAGGCCCTCGCCTGTCATGACCGTATGGCGATACGGGTATGACGGGCGGGGGTGCTCGCGTTACCTTCTTGGATGCTGCACGGAAGCAGTGGAGCGAGCGAGTGAGGAGGGCCCGTGGCCGAGAAGTCGAAGGGCGAGCAGCGAACAGGTCTGCTGAACGGCTTCGCGGCGTACGGGATGTGGGGGCTCGTCCCCCTCTTCTGGCCGCTGCTGAAACCCGCCGGGGCGATGGAGATCCTCGCCCATCGGATGGTGTGGTCACTGCTCCTGGTCGCCCTGGCGCTGCTGGTGATGCGGCGCTGGGCCTGGGCGGGCGACCTGCTGCGGCAGCCCCGCAAGCTGGCGTTGATCACGGTCGCGGCGGCGGTCATCACCGTCAACTGGGGCGTGTACATATGGGCCGTGAACAGCGGCCATGTGGTGGAGGCCTCGCTCGGCTACTTCATCAACCCGCTCGTCACCATCGCGATGGGCGTGCTGCTTCTGAAGGAACGGCTGCGGCCCGTCCAGTGGGCGGCGGTCGCGGTCGGCTTCATCGCCGTCGTCGTGCTGACGATCGGGTACGGCCGTCCGCCGTGGGTCTCCCTGTGCCTCGCCTTCTCCTTCGCCACGTACGGGCTGGTGAAGAAGAAGATCGGCCTGGGCGGCATCGAGTCGCTGGCCGCGGAGACCGCCGTGCAGTTCGTGCCCGCGCTGGCCTATCTGCTGTGGTTGTCGGCGCAGGGCCGGACGACGTTCGCCTCCCACGGCGCCGGGCACGCGACGCTGCTCGCCGCCACCGGGGTGGTCACCGCGCTTCCCCTCGTCTGCTTCGGTGCCGCCGCGATCCGGGTGCCGCTGTCCACGCTCGGTCTGCTGCAGTACCTGGCGCCGGTCTTCCAGTTCCTGCTGGGCATCCTCTACTTCCATGAGGCGATGCCGCCCGAGCGGTGGGCGGGCTTCGCGCTGGTCTGGGTCGCGCTGGCCCTGCTGACCGGGGACGCGCTGCGCACCGCCCGCGCGGCGGCGCGCGCGCTCAAGGGTCGCTCCGTGGTGGCGGGCTCCGTCCCCGCGGTCTGCGGGACCGTGAGCGCGCCGCGGAACCCCGACGGTGTGGCCGCCGGCCCCGACCCGGTGGACGCCACGTCGTAGTCCGGGCGGCCGGCTCCTGCCGGAGCCGGGCCGGGTTCCGGACAGGTCAGGACGGATGGCGTCGAGGGACGAGTGCCGTGGACGGCAGTTGCGTCACCGGGCGGGCCCATGGGCGCGGGTCCGAGGGGCCTCGGACCCTCGGGTCATTGGACGCCGACCGCTGCTTCGCCGACGGCACGAGCACGCTCGGCCAGACGGCCCATACGGGTGCGGGCGCGCTCCAGTTGCCCGAGGTCGTGCGCGGCGGGGCCCGGGCCGGCGGCGAGTTCGCTCCACACCTCGATGAGGTCGCGGCCGAGGTCCAGGCCCTGGAGCGGATCACGGACGGCACGCCAGGCGGCTGCCGCGCTCTGCACATTGCCGTACGCGCCGCGCGCGTCGCACAGGCGGTGGCGGAGCCGGGCGAGGTCGAGCGAGAGGCGGAACGAGCGCAGCGGGTCGTCGGCGAGGTAGGCGACGTAGGCGGTGAGTTCGCGCAGGCGCAGTACATCGGGGTGGTCGGCGCCGAGGGTCCGGGAGACCTCGGCGAAGGTCCGCTCCGCCGTCTCGGCGGCCTCCGTGATCCGGCCCTCCTTCACGGCCTCGTTGATCCGGGCCAGAGGTTCGGCGAGGGGTCCGCCCCTGTCCGCGTCAGGCGCGAGCACGGCCTCGGCGACGGAGTCGAACTCGCGTACCGGCGGCTCCGTGGGCGCCTCCTCCGCCCCGGTGACGAAAACGGCCTGCGGGGCCGGAGCCGGGGCGGGCGCTGGCTGCCACTCGGGCGCGGAGTACGAGTCGAGACCGGCCCCGAAGTCGGGCTGCGGCGTCTGCGGCTCGTCCAGCTCGGGCGCCGGCTCCGGCCATACGAGGGCGGCCTCGGCGGGCACCGACGGACGGCCCAGGGCTCCTGCCGGACCCTCGAAAGTTCCGGTCGGGGAGCCGAGGGCTCCGGTCGGGGCACTGAAGATTCCGGTCGGGGGACCGAAGGTACCTGTCGGGGGCTGGACCGTACCCGGAGGCACGGCCTCGGCCCTCGGCCACACCTGGGCCGGCCCTGACGTCGCCGTGATCAACGGCGTCTGCTCGGACACCGCTTGCACCATGCAGGTCGCGACGGCGGCTCCGGGGCGCTCCGGAGCGTCCGCCACGGCGGCCGCGTCGGCTTGGCAAGCGGACGCGGCGGGCGTGTCCAGTTGCCTCGGCTCCCCCGTGAACTCGCTCGATCCGTCGACCAGGACCCGGACCGACACCACGTACCCGATGCGCTCGTCACGGACGGCCGCGAGGACGGGGTGGCCCGCGGTGAGGGCAAGACGGTGCAGATGGTTCAGGACGGCATGCTGGACCGACTCCCCCGGTGCCGCGACCACCGGCATCCCGCCGACGGTCGCCCCGGTCTCGGTCCCGATACCGATCCCGGCATCGGTGTCGACAGCCCCGTCCCGCGCGTCCACCGGCACATGGACCTCGATCGGCGTCATCCCGGACTCCGTTCCCTCCATGGACGCGATCACGGCGGCGGAGCGCCCCCGCTCGGGTTCGCGGCTGAGTCGAGACATCGTTCCCCTCACTCGGGTCGGCCGGTCGAGAAAAGGGCGGCGGTGGGGGTGCCCACGACGACGAGCACACGGCAGGCAAGCGTACGCGGACAGGGCGGGGTCCAGCGTCCCCGGCGTCCCGTACCCGTCGTACGTGCCGTGAGTGCCGTACGCGTCATCCTTCCCCTCCTCGCCCAGGCCCGGCCACGATGTCCGATCGGCCTGCTTGAAGTCTGCGGCCGCCATACGCTTCTGGCGTCACCGCAACGTCACAGGCCTGTCCCAGGATCCGACCCGCCCCTTGCGGACTACGGTCTCGGCGGGCGGGCGGGCAGGCGGGCGCAGTCGGCGCCCTCAGGCAGTGACGTCCTTCGTCGTGAACCGCGCCCACGCCGCCGAGCCGAAGACCGCCACGTACAGGGCCTGGAGACCGAGGTTGCGGGTCAGGTCGTCCCAGTACACCGGGTCGCGCATGAGGTCCGCGAAGGACATCCAGTAGTGCGGGAAGAGGTACGGCTGCAGTGCGTGCAGCTGGGGGATCTGGTCGAGGATCTGCACGGTGATCACCAGGCCGACCGTGGTCGCCATGGCCGCGATCCCGCTGTCGGTGAGGGTGGAGACGAACAGTCCCAGGGCCGCGAGCCCGGTCAGGGACGCGGCGACGGTCAGCGCGATGAGCAGGGCGCGGCCCAGGCCGTCGGCGAAGTCGATGCGGGTGCCCGAGATCGTCGTCAGGTCGCCCAGCGGGAAGAGCAGGGCGCCCATGGCGAGCGCCGAGAGCGCGACGACGAGGGTGGCGAGCAGGCAGAAGACCATCGTGGTCGCGTACTTGACGAGGAGGAGGCGGGTGCGGCCCGCGGGGGCGACCAGGAGGTAGCGCAGTGTGCCGGAGTTGGCCTCGCCCGCGATCGCGTCGCCCGCGACGACACCGACCGCCATCGGCAGAAAGAACGGGAGCGTCACGGCGAGCGCGGTGAACACCAGGAACAGGCCGTTGTTGGTGATCTGCGCGATGAACGCGGGGCCGCCGTCGCCGCCCCGTCCGCCGGCACCGGAACCGTCACCGGTCTCCACCTTCACGGCGATCCCGACCAGGATCGGTACGGCCGCCAGCACGGCCAGCAGCGCGAGCGTACGCCAGCGCCGCAAGGTGGTCACCAGTTCGCTGCGCAGCAGTCCGAGGGACCACAACGGGTTGCGTCCCCGCGCGACCAGGATCCGGTCCGGCCCCGCCCACTCAGCCCGCGACATCGAATCCCTCTCCCGTCAGCGCCACGAACGCGTCCTCCAGGGAGGCGCGTTCGATGCCGAAGCCGCGGACACGGACTCCGGCGGTGACCAGCGCGGTGTTCACGTCTGCCGGTTCGCCCTCCGGGGGATCCGCCGTGACCCGGCCCTCCCCCACGACCACGTCGGCGACGCCCTGTTCCTTCAGGACGCGGGCCGCCTCCGTCACATCAGGTGTGGTCACGACGAGACGTCCGCGTGCCCCGGCCGCCAGGTCCGCCACCGCGCCCTGCGCGATCAGCCGGCCCTGCGCCATCACGGCGGCGTGCGTGCAGACCTGTTCGATCTCGTCGAGCAGATGGGAGGAGAGGAAGACGGTCGTGCCCTCGGACGCCAGTTCCCTGACGAGTGAGCGGATCTCCCGCATGCCCTGGGGGTCGAGGCCGTTGGTCGGCTCGTCCAGGACGAGGAGGCGGCGGGGCTGGAGCAGGGCGGCCGCGAGGCCCAGGCGCTGCTTCATCCCCAGGGAGTACGCCTTCGCCTTCTTGCCGGCCGCCGCCGAAAGACCCACCCGCTCCAGCGCGGCCTCGACCCGTGCGCGCCGGGTGCGCGGGTCGGCGGTGGGGTCGGCGGAGTCGTAGCGCAGCAGGTTGTCGCGTCCTGAGAGGAAGCCGTAGAGCGCCGGGCCCTCGATGAGTGCGCCGACGTGCGGGAGCACGGCGCGCGAGGCGCGGGGCATGGGCCGCCCCAGCACGCGCGCCGTGCCCGACGTGGGCTCGATCAGGCCCATCAGCATGCGGATGGTGGTGGTCTTGCCCGAGCCGTTCGGCCCGAGGAAGCCGAAGACGCTGCCCGCCGGGACGGTCAGATCGAGCCCGTCGACGGCGAGCTGCCCGCCGTGGTAGCGCTTGGTGAGGGCACGGGTGGCGATGACCGGGGTCTCCTCGGCACCCGGGGCCTCCTGGTGGCCCGGGCCACTCATCGTCGCCCCGGAACCGTGCGACTCCCCTTCCCTGGCGGGCAGTTCCTCCATGGACTCTCCTGCTTCCCCTGCTCCCCTGCTCCAGCCATCCGTGTCGCGCGGGGGACTACTTCCCCGCGTTGGCCGCCTTCACCAGCGCGTCCTTGGTGACCGCGCCCGCGTACACCTTGCCGTCGTCCGTGATCAGGGCGTTGACCAGACGAGTCGAGAAGACCGTGCCCGAGCCGAACTTGCCGTTGACGTGGTCGCCCAGCGAACCCAGGAAGCCGGCGAACGCACCGTCCTTGGACGCGCCGCCCTTGGACGAGGTGTCCGAGGGCATGCCGCCCTTGCTGCCGCTGTCGAGGACGACGATCGAGTTCCAGCCCTCGCCGATGGTCTTCGGCTCGGTGCCGGGCACTGCCTTCTCGGAACCGCGCGCCGCCTTCCAGTCGCCGTGCGCCGACTTCTCGGTGCCGTGGGACGGCGCCTTGCCCTCGCCCTTCAGGTCGTCGCCCTGGGTGACCTTGGTGCCCTTGGGCGGCGTGAAGGTGAACGTCGACGCGGCCGGCCTGGTGAACGACACCTCGGTGAAGCCCGCGTCGACGACGGCCGCGCCGCCCGACGCCGGGGTCAGGGTGAACTTCAGCGGCAGCCCGGTCTTGGCGTCGACCGCGATGCTGATGGCGCCGACCGTCGTACCCGACTGCTTGGGCCTGATGAGCAGCTTGTACGCGTCCCGGCCCGCGACCTGCGCCGTGCCGTCGACCGTGACCGACGTCGTCTTGTCGGCGGCCTTGAGGGCCTCCTCGGCCAGGTCCTTCGGCGTGGCCGACATGTCCTCGGGCGCAGCCTTCGTGCCCTTGTGGTCGCCCGCGCCGGTCGTGTGGTACGCCTCGTCGGACCCGCTGTCGTAGGCCCACACCTGGTCGCCGTTGCGGATGACGCTGTACTCGGCGGCCTTCTCCATGAGGGAGATCTTCTGCTTGTCCTCGCCGTCGGCGGCCACGCGCACGGTGTGCGTGCCGGAGGCCAGCTCCAGCAGCTTGGCGCTCGGGTCCGCGGCCGAGCCGCTCTTGCCGCCCGTCCCCTGCGAGAGCGCGCCCGAGGCGAGGCTGTTCTCCAGGCCGCCCAGGTTGGGCAGGCCCAGGTCCGTGCTGATCTTCACCGTGCCGGACATCTGCTGGACGTCCGACTTGGCGATCTTCTCGATGAGCTGCTGGGCGCTGATCTTCGGCAGGTCGGGGTCGCCGGATCCGGCGAACGCCGGAACGAGCCCGATGGTCGCGGCCGCCACTCCCACCACCGCGACCGGGACGACGTACCGTGCGGCGGTGCGCCGCCCGTCGCGTACGTCCTCGGCCTCGCCGGCGGGCGTGCTGCCGTCGGATTCGTACGGTGCCATGTGTGCCTTACCTCCGTCGTCGGCGGCGGCCTACCGTCCGTGCCCTGGTCCACCCCTGTGCCGCCATTGTCACCCGAACTCCTTCGAGGTGGTGTCCCCCATCTGACCAAATCGGCCCGGCAGAAGCGTCAGCCCGCGGGCTCAACTCCGCGTAATCCTGCGGTATGACATCGCGGGGGGGCACCTGCCCCGACCCGTAGGGGTTCTACGGGGAGGGCGCCGCCCGGGCGGTTCGGGATACGGGTACGGAGCCGGTCTCGGCCTGGACCCGATCCACCCCTGAGGCCCAGGTCATACGGCTTCCGAGACGGACGGACATACGGGTCCCCCTGCGAGCCCCTGCGAGGGTGACGCGCGAGCGGCGTCAGCCCACCCGGTGCACCACCGCGTCGCACAGCTCCACCAGAGCCGCCTTCGCACCGCACTCCGGCAGCGGGGCCAGACCCGAGCGGGCGTCCTTCACATAGCGGACCATGTCGCGGCGCGCCTGCTCCAGGGCCGGGTGAGCGCGCAGCCGGGCGAGGGCCTCGGCGTGCCGGGCGTCGTCCGTGAGGTCGGAGTCCAGCAGCTCGCACAGGGCGATGTCCTCGGCCAGCCCCATGCGCTCCGCGCGCTCGCGCAGACGCAGCACCGGGAGGGTGGGGACGCCCTCGCGCAGGTCCGTGCCGGGCGTCTTCCCGGACTCGTGCGAGTCCGACGCGATGTCCAGGACGTCGTCGGCGAGCTGGAACGCCACACCCAGCCGCTCGCCGTACTGCGTGAGCACGTCCACGACCGTCTCGTCGGCACCCGACATCATCGCCCCGAAGCGGCACGCCACCGCCACCAGCGAGCCGGTCTTGCCGCCGAGGACGTCAAGATAGTGCTCCACGGGGTCACGGCCGTCCCGCGGACCCGCCGTCTCCAGGATCTGACCGGTGACCAGGCGCTCGAACGCCTCCGCCTGGACCCGGACCGCCTCGGGACCGAGATCGGCCAGAATGTGCGACGCCCTCGCGAACAGGAAGTCACCCGTGAGGACCGCAACCGAGTTGCCCCAGCGGGTGTTCGCGCTGTCCACCCCGCGCCGCACCGCGGCCTCGTCCATCACATCGTCGTGGTAGAGGGTGGCGAGGTGGGTCAGCTCCACGACCACGGCCGAGGGCACGATCCCTGGCGCGTACGGGTCACCGAACTGCGCCGCGAGCATCACGAGCAGCGGCCGGAACCGCTTCCCGCCCGCACGCACCAAGTGCTGTGCGGCGTCCGTGATGAAGGGCACCTCACTCTTGGTGGCCTCGAGCAACCCTTCCTCGACAGCCGCCAATCCGGCCTGGACATCGGCTTCCAGAGCCTGGTCCCGCACGCTCAGCCCGAACGGCCCGACGACGGTCACGTGGGGTCTCCTGTCTGCTGACGTCTGCTGACGGTCACACGGTCGGTCTCAAGGACGGTCACTTGGTCGATGACGCCGTACGTCGACGTCGCTCATCGAGTTTGTCGATCTGTCGCCGCCATCACTCAAGTCAGCGTATCCGGTCACGTTTCGATCACCACGAGCGCCCACTGTTCCAGGCCGGGCGGTATCGGATCGCGAACGGTATGTTCTTGACCATCTGATACGAACAGACATTCGCTGACATAACCGAAAAGCACGTTTTACTACCTGAATCACCCCATTTACCCCTCAGGCCCACAGGCGCCAGGCACCCCTTCAACTCCCCCGCACGCCACCACCCCGCTCCCCGGGCGCCTCTTTTCGGCCATCGAATGCCCCCCTGCGACTCCCTCACGCCCCTGCGCCTCCGTCACGCCCGGCCGCCCTCGCACGCCGCGCCCGCCGACCGGAGACCCACCCCGCCCGACCGGCACACCCGAAGAACTCCCCTTACGGGCAACGGAGTCCGGGCCGCACCAACGGCCCCACCCGCCAGACAGGTCCGAGTCGGACCACAGAGAGGGCAGTCATTTTGTCCGAATTAAGAGCTTATATGGTGAAGTGATGGTGACAACCACGGAAGCGGAAGTGAAATAGCTCACGTGCTCGACATGCGGGTCGCCGCAGGCGCGCCATCAACTCCGGCTTTGCTAATGGCAACTTGAGCCCAGCTTAACAATCTGGATCACTGACATTATTCCCCCACTTCAAGGTCAATTCGGACGGACTGTGACGTGCAGGCTTGTTCCCGACATGTGCTGTCGCATACCTTCCCCTCGATCCGAGCGGAACGCCGAATCCTGCCACCGCTCAGGAGCCCATCGACCCATGACGGCAGGAGCGGGGGACCCAGGTAAGCCGCCGATCCGGACACCACACCGGAACGGCTAGGGGTGTAGCCGTGGCCTCGGCATCGAGGACACAGCCGGGCACCTCCCCGCCCGAACCCGACAGCTCACCTCGCAGGCGCAGGAGAGGAACGCGACATGTCCGCTTTCGCACTGCCCGCACGCCGTCGGGATCGTGGCTCCAAGGCCACCCGTCTCACCCGTGCCCTCGCAATCGCGGGGACGGGTGCCGCCCTTCTCGCCCTGCCGGTCATGGGAGCGACCAGCGCTTCCGCCGCGCCCGGCAAGCCGGGGAACGTCACCTCCGCCACCGTCGTGAAGACCAGAGGCACCACCCTCGACAGCTGGATCCGTCAGTCGCTGGACGTCATGGCCCAGCACGGTATCCCCGGCACGTACAACGGCATCTACCGCAACGTGATGCGCGAGTCGTCCGGCAACCCGAGGGCCATCAACCTCTGGGACTCCAACGCCCGTAAGGGAATCCCCTCCAAGGGCCTGCTCCAGGTCATCGACCCGACCTTCGCCGCGTACCACGTACCCGGCACGTCGTTCGATCCCTACGACCCGGTGGCGAACATCACGGCCGCGTGCAACTACGCCGCCCACCGGTACGGCTCGATCGACAACGTCAACAGCGCGTACTAGGAGGCCTGTCGGTCGCCTACCGGTGGGAGCCTGACGCCCGACCGGTAGGCCCGGCAGCCGATCAGCGGGCCTGGTGACAGCCGGCGGACCGCCGGTCGGCGCTGTCGGCCGGCGGCCGATGGCCGGCGAAGAGTCGTTCGAGGACGACGGCGATGCCGTCGTCCTCGTTCGACGTGGTGATCTCGTCCGCCACGGCCTTGAGTTCGGGGTGAGCATTGGCCATCGCCACCCCGTGCGCGGCCCAGTCGAACATCGGGATGTCATTGGGCATGTCGCCGAAGGCGATGGTCTCCGACGGACCCAGCCCCAGATGGCCGGCGGCCAGTGCGAGCCCCGTCGCCTTGGTGACGCCGCACGGCTGGAGCTCCACGGTGCCGGGCCCGGACATGGTGACCGTCGCCAGGGAGCCCACCGC
This sequence comes from Streptomyces sp. NPDC052036, assembly GCF_040680495.1. NCBI lineage: Bacteria > Bacillati > Actinomycetota > Actinomycetes > Kitasatosporales > Streptomycetaceae > Streptomyces > Streptomyces sp. NPDC052036. The sequence goes on from NZ_JBFAWW010000009.1 coordinate 89,859, forward strand.
CGCGCGGGCCGCCGTCGCCAACTCGTCGTCCGACAGCGCGTGATGGCGCAGCAGTACCTTGCTGATCGGCTCGCACCACAGGTCGTCGCGCCGCTCGACCCGTACCGCGGGCAGGGTGGGGTGCGGCATCCGGTAGCCGGGTTCGATGAGCGTGAGCCCGTCCACCCCGTCCTGGTCCACGGCCGCGTACACCTGCCCCACCTCGGCCTCGATCTTGCCGAGTGCGGTCTCGGCCAACTCCCGGTCCAGCGTGACGGAGAACAGCAGCCGGTTCGTGCCGGCGTCGTACACCTGCGCGCCCTGCCCGCACACCGCGAGCCCCGTGCTGCCGAGGTCGTCGAGCAGCGGCCGCACCCTGGGCGCCGGACGCCCCGTCACGACGAGGTGCTGTGCGCCTGCCGCCGACGCTCGCGCCAGCGCGGCCCTCGACCGGTCGGAGAGCGTGTCGTCGTGACGCAACAGCGTTCCGTCCAGGTCAGTGGCGATGAGTGAATATGCGAGGGGTGCGGCCATGATCAGAGAATACGGATGGAACGCCCCGGCGACTCGGCGCGAACCGGACGACGTCCGGTATCCCGTGTCCACCGAACTCCCGTAACACGGAACCCGAGTTGCCCAGCGCCGTCCAAAACACGAGGGCGCCCCGCCCCAGCACACCCCGGCCCGGCGCAGGACCCGTACTGGCCCCGTCCTTCGGCCCCGTGCCACACCACGGGCCCACCCGGCGCGCGGCAGCGCCTCGCGCGGCCGGTGCACGCATCGGGCGCTCAGGCGCCCGCGTCCAACAGGCGGCGCCCCAGCGCACGCACGGCCTCCCGGAGTGCGTACGGCTGCACGACGCGGAACGGCGCATAGATCACGAGAACGGCGCCTGGATCACGACCAGTTGTTCCGCCGCGTACCGCTCGGGCCCGCCGGCGGTGGCGACGGGACGCGACGCGGGCAGAACCCGCCCCACCGCCCTTGACCGGGCCGCGGCCTGCGCGGCATGACCCCATATGACGAACCGGTGCTCCTGGAACCGCCGGCCGCGGGTGACGAGACCGACACACCTGGCCCTGGGGGAGGAGGACTCCTTCTCCCGCCGCATGTTCGGGCGCGAACTTGGACCGCCCTGGGACGCGGTGGACCTGGAGGCCGACCCGGACCGGGAGTGGCGCTCCGCCGCGCAGGACTCCCCCGAGCAGTCGTACGCGCTGTGGCGGCAGACGGTGGCGCGTTCCCGCGCGCTGCTCGCGGAGGCCTTGGAGGGCGGTGGCCTGGACCGCCCGGCCGCGGGCAGCCGGCCCGCCGACCGGACGCCCGGTCTGCGACGCGTCCTGATCGACCTCATCGAGGAGTACGCGCGCCACGTGGGCCACGCCGATCTCCTCCGCGAGTCCATCGACGGCCGGGTCGGAGAGGACCCGCCGCAGTGAGCGGCGTCGGAGATGACCCCCGCGGTGCGCCGGATCAGCCGGTGCTGTGACCGGGCACGCCACCGGGATCGACGAACCGGCCCGCCTCACCGACGAACCGGCCGCCTGCGACGGCTGGGCTCACCCCACCGACGCGCCGGGGCGTGACGATGCCACAGCCCCAGCCCGTCGTCCGTCTGTCCCCGGCTCCGCCCCGCGCCCTCAGCCGTGCGCCGACGCCAGATGTTTCGCGAGCCGGGGAGAGGCGAACTCCGTGCCGCACACGAAGCGCATCACCGGCCCGTACGAGGACGCCGCGGGCAGGCCCGTGAAGTACAGACCCGGCACGGAGGACACATACCCCGCGCCGAGCCTCGGCGCCCCCCGGCTCACCCCCAGCTGCGTGCGCAACTCGTGGCCCAGGAAGTCCATCGCCGCAATGTCCACGCGGTAGCCGGTGGCGGCGATCACATGGTCCGCGGCGAGCTCCTCCGTACTGCCCGCGTGCGTCCGGATCGACAGAACGGGGCTGCCGTCCGGCGCGGAGGCGCCGACCACCCGGGCGACCTCACGCACCTGCACCTTGCTCTGGAAGCGCTCCCGCAGCCACCACGCGCCGAGCGGGCCGAGGACCCGGCGCACCAGGTAATGACGGGTCTGGTCCGGCAGGAACCGGTAGGGGTGCGGGTAGTAGCTCAACGCCCACAGGGACCAGGCACGCCCGAAGGGTGATTCGGGGCGGAGCCTCGGCTGCTCCCAGGGGGGCGCACCGAAGGCCACCTTGCCCTCGCCCCGCGAGATCACCCGCACCCGAGCGCCCGCCTCGGCCGCGAGCGCGGCCGTCTCCAGGGCGGACTGCCCCGCGCCGATGACCAGCAACTCCTTGCCGGAGAACCGGGTCAGGTCGTGGTGCTGGGAGCTGTGGGACACCGGTCCCGTGGGGGTGGGGCCGTCCGCCGCGGCGGCGGCCAGTTCCGGCGGGAGGTGAGCGAGGCCCGACAGACCGGTGGCCACCACGACCGCCCGCGCCGCGAACTGCTCGCCCGAGTCCAGCTTCAGATCGAAACCGCCGCCCGGCCGACGGTCCACGGAGACGACCCGGACCCGCTCCAGCTCGGGCACCAGCTTCTCCTGGAACCACTCGCCGTAGCCGATGAACGTCTCGACCGGGATGATGTCCTCGTCGGTCACCAGCCGGGGGATGCCCGCCGCGTCGCAGTAGTCGACCAGGGTGTGGCCGCTCTGGGGGGCGTCGATGTTCGAGGCGACCGGGGTCGACTTCAAAAGCATGCCCTCGGGCATGTGGTCGCGCCAGCTCACCATGGGCTCGCCGAAGACGCGTACCGGGATACCGCGTGCCCGCAGATGGGCGGCGGTGGACAGGCCGAACGGCCCGGCACCGATGACTGCTACCGGTTGAATCACGAAGTCCCTCCCCAGGACGCGACGTGCCTACTTCGCGGTGGAGCCGTACGCACCAGGGCGTGCTGGTGCGGTGATCCGTACGCGCTAACGCGTACTGGCGGTGGATCCGCGGCGGTTGGTCCGCCACAGCTGATACAGATGCTTCGCGCCCGGCCGTACGAAGCGTGCAAGCATCGTGAAGAACGGTCGCGGGTCGTCACCCGCGAACCAGGCCAGCTCCGTGCCGCTGGCGCGGGCCGGCGCGTGCGGCGTGGTGTAGCCGCTGCGCCGGTAGGCCATCAGGGCCGCCAGGTCGATGTTCTCCACGACGTACCGGTGACCGGCGCGCTGTTCCCCCTCCGGGACCGTACGGCCGGTCAGGTCCAGGTGCATGGCGCGGACTACGTCCACCCCCGCCTCGTTCTCGAAGAGGCGGAACTGGGCGCCCATGCGTGGGTTGAAGTCGAGCAGTTTGTACCGGCCGTCGCGGCGGTCGAAGCGCAGGTCCAGATCGACGATGCCGGTGAAGCCGATCTGCTTGATGAAACGTGCCGCGAGGTCCGCGAGTTCCGGGTTGTCGACGACGTACGCATTCGCCGTCATGCCCGCGTGCGGCGGCCAGGAGCGGACCTTGACGCCGGTGAACAGGGCGAGCGGGGCGGAGTCCTGGCCGAAGTACGCGTGCACGATCCAGTCCTCGGCCTCCTCCCTCGGCAGATACTCCTGGAGGATCACGCCCGGGCGCTCGCCCCAGTCGCGGGCCAGCGTGATCAGCCCCTCGGGAGTGGTGATCCTGGTCGTCCCGTTCACGGCGGGCCGTTCACGGCGCACGAACGCCTCGCGGTTCTTGGCCACGAGCGGGAAGCGGGCCTTCTCGGCGAACCGCACGATGTCGTCGTACGACTGCGGGAAGGCCGCCTGCGGGCTCGGAATGCCGTGTTCCACGCACAGCTCGTGCAGGCCCTGCTTGCTGGCGAGGCGGCGCGGAAGTTTGGCATCCACTTTCGGGAAGAGAAAGGGGCCGCCGAGCACGTCCTGATGCTCGGCGATCAGGACGGCGGCCTCCTCGTCGGTGGGAATGAGCACGGTCGGCCGTCCGATGCGGCGCCCGATGCGCAGCAGGCCCTCGACGAGCCGCTCCGGTTCCTCCGTCCCGGTGGTCGGCCACACGAAGGCTCGCCGCAGATAGCGGGAGACCGCGGCCGGCGTGTAACGGTCCTCGGTGATCGCGTACATCGGTATGCCCAGCCGGCCCAGGCTGCGGACGGCACCCACGCCGCCGTGGTGCAGTGGATAGTCGCCGAATTTCACGATGAGCCCCGGCACCTCACGGTCCGCGTCGAACGGCGCGCCGGTGCTCCTGGCCACGGGTCCCCCCACGTGTCCCCCCTATGGACCGGACCCACCCCGTCCGTGTCCCCAAAGGACGCTAAGCCGGAATTGGACGCTCCGACAAGGCCTATTCGGACATTGCGAACTCTTTAGACACTGCCCAAGACAGGGAACTCACCCGTAACGTGTGCGACGACCACATGGAACGCACCCCCATGCACGACACACCTGACGTGCACGAAAGCGAGGCAGCATCCCATGCCCCCCTTCGACGTCCCCGAGGGCGACCCCTTCGGTCCGCACAACCTCCCCTACGGCGTGTTCTCGTCGGTCGGCTCCGTGGAGCGGAGGGTCGGCGTCCGTCTGGGCGACCACGTGCTCGACGCGGGCGCCGCCGCACGGGCGCTCGGCTCCCCGTACGCCTCCCTTTTGTCCGGGCCCTCGCTGAGCCCCCTGCTGGCCGCCGGCCGCACCGCCTGGTCGGACGTGCGCCGGGCGCTGACGGCGTGGGTGACGGTTCCCGCGCACCGCGAGACCATCGAGCCCCTGATGCTCCCGCTCTCCGAGGTGACCCTGCACCTGCCCTTCGAGGTCGCGGACTACGTCGACTTCTACGCCTCCGAGAACCACGCCCGCAACGTCGGCCAGATCTTCCGCCCGGACGCGGCGGACTCCCTGACCCCCAACTGGAAGCACCTGCCGATCGGTTACCACGGCCGGGCGGGCACCGTCGTGGTGTCCGGAACGGACGTCGTACGCCCCCAGGGACAGCGCAAGGCGCCCACGGACCCGGCACCGGCCTTCGGCCCCTCGGTCCGCCTGGATATCGAGGCGGAGGTGGGATTCGTGGTGGGCGTGCCGTCGCAGCTCGGCCGGCCCGTGCCGCTGTCGGCCTTCCGCGACCATGTGTTCGGGCTCTGCCTCCTCAACGACTGGTCGGCGCGGGACATCCAGGCCTGGGAGTACGTGCCGCTCGGCCCCTTCCTCGGCAAGTCGTTCGCCACTTCCGTCTCTGCCTGGATCACTCCTCTGGACGCCCTGGAGGACGCGCGGGTGGCGCCCCCCGGGCGCACGCACCCGCTGCTGCCGTACCTGGACGACGCGCACGAGGAACCCGGGGGCTACGACCTGCGCATCTCCGTCGCGATCAACGGCCATGTGGTCTCCAAACCGCCGTTCTCGACCATGTACTGGACGGCGGCCCAGCAACTGGCGCACATGACGGTGAACGGCGCGTCGCTGCGAACGGGCGACCTCTACGGCTCGGGCACCGTGAGCGGCCCGACCGAGCACGAGCGCGGCTCCCTGCTCGAACTGACCTGGAACGGGCGCGACCCGCTCGAACTCCCGGACGGCAAACGAGCGTTCCTGGAAGACGGGGACGTGGTCACCATGACCGCCTGGGCCCCGGGACCGCACGGCACCCGGCTGGGGCTCGGGGAGGTGACGGGCCGGGTGGTACCCGGCGCCTGAGCCACCCGGGGGCCTCCCCCCGCCCCCGCCCCCGCCCCCGCCCCTCCCCCCAACCCCAACAACGCCTTGAGCCGTCCCCCCACCCCCGGCCGGCCCCCACGGCATCCCGATCAGGGGCTCACGGGCCGTCGGTGCGGACGTACGAGCACCCGCGCCGACGGCGCCCGGCTCCGGCCCTGTGCGCCCCTCACGGCCCGCAGGGGCGGATCCAGCCCGGCGACCGGCCTGGCCTCAGCTCAGGGGCGCGGGTCGCCATCCCGTCCCGCAGCCCGTCCCCTCGCTCACATCCAGTCGTCGGGTTCGGGCTCCGGCTCCAGGTCGGGCTCCGCGTCCGGCCAGTCGTCGGCCGGTGCCCCGCCGTCCGTCCGGGCCGCCTCGGTCGCCGGGGCCGCGCCGCCCGCGACCGGTCCGTCCAGCGCTGCCAGCACTCCGAGCACTCCCTCGCCATAGGTGGCCAGCTTCTTCTCGCCGACACCGCCGATGGTCCCCAGCTCCGCCACCGTCGTGGGACCGGCGATGGCGATCTCCCGGAGCGTCGCGTCGTGGAAGATCACATATGCCGGGACGCCCTGTTCCTTCGCCTGGGCCGCGCGCCAGGTGCGCAACGCCTCGAAGACCGGCAGCAGTTCCGGCGGCAGCTCGGCGGCGACCTTCGGTCTGCGTTCGCCCTTCGGCGACGAGGAACGGGCAGTCGCGGGCCGCGCGGGCTCCTTGCGCAGCGGCACCTCGCGCTCCCGCCGCAGCACCGACCCGCTCGGCTCGGTCAGCACCAGCGTCCCGTACTCGCCCTCGACCGCGAGCAGGCCCTGGGCCAGCAACTGCCGGACGACACCCCGCCATTCGGCCTCGGTCAGCTCCTCGCCGATACCGAAGACCGACAGCTGATCGTGATCGAACTGGATGACCTTGGCCGTGCGCCGCCCCAGCAGGATGTCCACGATCTGCACCGCGCCGAACTTCTGCCGCCGCTCCCGGTCCAGCCGCCAGACCGTGGACAGCACCTTCTGTGCCGCGACCGTCCCGTCCCAGGTCTCCGGCGGTGTCAGACACGTGTCGCAGTTGCCGCAGCCGCCCCCCGCGTCCGGGTCCTGGCCGAAGTAGGCCAGCAGCTGGCCACGGCGGCACCGGGCGGTCTCGCACAGCGCCAGCATCGCGTCCAGGTGCGCCTGGGCCCGGCGGCGGAAGGCCTCGTCGCCTTCTCCGGACTGGATGAGCTTGCGCTGCTGTATGACGTCGTTCAGCCCGTACACCATCCAGGCCGTGGACGGCAGGCCATCGCGGCCCGCCCGGCCGGTCTCCTGGTAGTAGCCCTCGACCGACTTCGGCAGGTCCAGATGCGCGACGAACCGCACATCCGGCTTGTCGATGCCCATCCCGAACGCGATGGTCGCGACCACGACCAGGCCGTCCTCGCGCAGGAACCGGGACTGGTGCGCCGCTCGCATGCCCGCGTCCAGGCCCGCGTGGTAGGGCACCGCGTCGATGCCGTTGCGGGTCAGGAACTCCGCCGTCTTCTCCACCGAATTGCGTGAGAGGCAGTAGACGATGCCCGCCTCGCCCGCGTGCTCCTCGCGCAGGAACGACAGCAGCTGCTTCTTGGGGTCGGCCTTCGGGACGATCCGGTACTGGATGTTGGGCCGGTCGAAGCTCGCGACGAAGTGGCGGGCCGCCGGCATGTTCAGCCGCTGGGTGATCTCCTCGTGCGTGGCGTGTGTCGCCGTCGCCGTGAGCGCGATCCGGGGGACCTCCGGCCAGCGCTCGCCGAGCAGGGACAGGGACAGATAGTCGGGGCGGAAGTCGTGGCCCCACTGGGACACGCAGTGCGCCTCGTCGATGGCGAACACCGAGATCTTGCCGCGCGAGAGCAGATCGCGGGTGGACTCCAGGCGCAGCCGCTCCGGGGCCAGATAGAGCAGGTCCAGCTCGCCGGCCAGGAACTCCGCCTCCACCACGCGCCGCTCGTCGAAGTCCTGCGTGGAGTTGACGAACCCGGCCCGCACGCCGAGCGCCCGCAGCGCGTCCACCTGGTCCTGCATCAGTGCGATCAGCGGTGAGACCACCACGCCGGTGCCGGGTCTGACCAGGGCCGGGATCTGGTAGCACAGCGACTTGCCGCCGCCGGTCGGCATGAGGACCACGGCGTCGCCGCCGGCCACCACATGCTCGATGATCGCTTCCTGCTCGCCGCGGAAGCTCTCGTACCCGAAGATCCGGTGCAGCGTGGCCCTCGCCTCGCTCCCGTCACTCGGCGCCGGCATCACGCCCGCCTCCGTCATCACAGTCGTCCCGTCCATCGCCCGTCCCCCGTGTGTCGTCCCTCGACCACGCCATCCACGATAGGGGGCCGCGCCGACAGCCTCGGAGTTATCCACAGGCTCCCCTGTCTGCTCTGGGTCAGGGACACGACAGTTGTTCACACGTTTGCGGGTATATCTGCATGTTTGCGCCCGATGGTCCGAATGGCCCGGCGAGACTCCGTCCCATGGGAGCGCTGATGAGCGGCGCACCGAAGGCGGGATCTTCCGGGAGCGTATGAAGGCGGACGTCCCGTTCTCCGTGGACCTGGATCTGGACCTGGACCTCACCCGGGTCACAGCGCGCCGTGCACCGAACCGGTAGGACCGGGCGCAGAACGGCCCGGCACCCCCCGAGCGGGCACCGGGCCGTCGTGTGCGGCGGGGACTCCTCAGCGCACGAAGATGCCCGCCTGGCTCGCCAGATCCAGGAAGTACTGGGGCGCCACACCCAGCACCAGGGTGACCGCGACGCCCACCCCGATCGCCGTCATGGTCAGCGGCGAGGGGACCGCGACCGTGGGGCCCTCGGGACGCGGTTCGCTGAAGAACATCAGGACGATCACCCGGATGTAGAAGAACGCCGCGATCGCCGACGAGATCACACCGATCACGACCAGCGGGATCGCCCCGCCCTCCGCGGCCGCCTTGAACACGGCGAACTTCCCGGCGAAGCCGGAGGTCAGCGGGATGCCCGCGAAGGCCAGCAGGAACACCGCGAACACGGCCGCCACCAGCGGCGACCTGCGCCCGAGCCCCGCCCACTTGGACAGGTGCGTCGCCTCGCCGCCCGCGTCGCGGACCAGCGTCACGACGGCGAAGGCGCCGATCGTCACGAACGAGTACGCGGCCAGGTAGAAGAGGACCGAGGAGACACCGTCGGGGGTCGTCGCGATGACACCCGCAAGGATGAACCCCGCGTGCGCGATCGACGAGTACGCCAGCAGCCGCTTGATGTCGGTCTGGGTGATCGCGACGATCGCGCCACCCAGCATGGTGACGATCGCGACCGCCCACATCACCGGCCGCCAGTCCCAGCGCATGCCCGGCAGGACGACGTACAGCAGCCGCAGCAGCGCACCGAACGCCGCCACCTTCGTCGCCGCTGCCATGAAGCCGGTCACCGGGGTCGGCGCGCCCTGGTAGACGTCCGGTGTCCACATGTGGAACGGCACCGCGGCCACCTTGAACAGCAGGCCCATCACGATCAGCGCGGCACCGACCAGCAGGAGCGCGTCGTTGCCCATGGTGTTCGCGAGCGCCGGGTCGACGTTCGTGACCGTGCCGTCGACGACGTGGGCGATCGTCGCGTACGACACCGAGCCCGCGTACCCGTACAGCAGTGCGATGCCGAACAGGGTGAACGCGGAGGCGAACGCGCCGAGCAGGAAGTACTTGACCGCGGCCTCCTGCGACATGAGCCGCTTGCGGCGGGCCAGGGCGCACAGCAGGTACAGCGGCAGGGAGAAGACTTCCAGGGCCACGAAGAGGGTCAGCAGGTCGTTGGCCGAAGGGAAGACGAGCATGCCGCCGACCGCGAACAGCAGCAGCGGGAAGGCCTCGGTGGTCGTGAAGCCGGCCTTCACGGCGGCCTTCTCGCCCTCGCTGCCCGGTACGGACGCGGCCTGCGCGGCGAACGAGTCGACCCGGTTGCCGTGCGCGGCGGGGTCGAGGCGCCGCTCGGCGAAGGTGAAGACGCCGAGCAGGCCGGCCAGCAGGATCGTGCCCTGCAGGAACAGGGACGGTCCGTCGACCGCGATGGCTCCCATCGCCGCGATGTGTGCCTTGGTGGTGCCGTAGCCGTCGGCCGCGAGCGCCACGACCGCGGCGAACGCGGCGGCGAGCGCGACGACCGAGACGAACACCTGTGCGTAGTAGCGGGATCGGCGCGGGACGAACGCCTCGATCAGCACTCCGATGAGTGCCGCGCCGATGACGATCAACGTGGGCGACAATTGCCCGTACTCGATCTTCGGTGCCGGGATCTTCGAGATCGGGTCGGCCGCGGTTGTCCACAGGCTGTGGACGGCTGCTGTGCTCATTTGGCCGCCTCCACCTCGGGCTTGGGATCGGTCTGGTGTACGTCGGACATGGTCTGTTTGACCGCCGGGTTCACGATGTCGGCGACGGGCTTCGGATAGACGCCGAGGAAGATCAGCAGGACGATCAGCGGCGCGACGACGAGCAGCTCCCGCACCCGCAGATCCGGCATCGCGGCGACCTCCGGCTTCACCGGGCCCGTCATCGTCCGCTGGTAGAGGACCAGGGTGTAGAGCGCGGCGAGGACGATGCCGAAGGTGGCGATGATCCCGATCGCCGGATGGCGCGTGAAGGTGCCGACCAGGACCAGGAACTCACTCACGAAGGGCGCGAGTCCCGGCAGGGACAGGGTGGCCAGACCGCCGATCAGGAAGGTGCCGGCGAGCACCGGCGCGACCTTCTGGACGCCTCCGTAGTCCGCGATCAGACGCGAGCCGCGACGCGAGATCAGGAAGCCCGCCACCAGCATCAGGGCAGCGGTCGAGATCCCGTGGTTCACCATGTAGAGCGTCGCGCCGGACTGGCCCTGGCTGGTCATCGCGAAGATGCCCAGGACGATGAAGCCGAAGTGCGAGATCGAGGCGTACGCCACCAGCCGCTTGATGTCCCGCTGGCCGACCGCGAGCAGCGCCCCGTAGATGATGCTGATCACCGCCAGGACGAGGATCACGGGCGTGGCCCACTTGCTCGCCTCCGGGAACAGCTGGAGGCAGAAGCGGAGCATCGCGAACGTGCCGACCTTGTCGACGACCGCCGTGATCAGAACGGCGACCGGGGCGGTGGCCTCCCCCATGGCGTTGGGCAGCCAGGTGTGCAGCGGCCACAGCGGCGCCTTCACCGCGAAGGCGAAGAAGAAGCCGAGGAACAGCCAGCGTTCGGTGCTGGTCGCCATGTGCAGCGAGCCGTTGGCCCGGGCCTGCACGATCTCCGGGAGCGAGAAGTTCCCCGCCTGCACATAGAGACCGATCACCGCGGCCAGCATGATCAGGCCGCCGACGAGGTTGTAGAGGAGGAACTTCACGGCGGCGTACGAGCGTTGCGTGGACGCCGTCTGCTCGCCGTGCTCGTGGGCGTGGTCCCCGAAGCCGCCAATGAGGAAGTACATCGGGATGAGCATGGCTTCGAAGAAGATGTAGAAGAGGAAGACATCGGTGGCCTCGAAGGAGAGGATCACCATCGCCTCGACGGCCAGGATCAGGGCGAAGAAGCCCTGCGTCGGCCGCCAGCGGCGGCTTCCGGTCTCCATCGGGTCGGCGTCGTGCCAGCCCGCCAGGATCACGAACGGGATCAGCAGTGCGGTCAGCGCGATGAGCGCCACCGCGATGCCGTCCACGCCCAGCTCGTACCGCACCCCGAAGTCCTTGATCCAGGCGTGCGATTCGGTGAACTGGTAGCGGGCGCCGCCCGGCTCGAAACGGAACCCGATCACCGCGGCGAGCGCGAGCGTGGCGAGTGAGACGACCAGCGCCAGCCACTTGGCGGTGGTGCGCCGGGCGGCGGGGACCGCTGCCGTGGCGATCGCCCCCACGGCCGGGAGCACCGCCGTCGCTGTCAGCAGGGGAAAGGACATCGCTATCAGACCGCCCTCATCAGCAGGGTCAGGGCGACGAGCATCGCCGCACCGCCGAACATCGAGACCGCGTACGAGCGCGCGTAGCCGTTCTGGAGTCGGCGGAGCCTGCCGGACAGGCCGCCGACCGAGGCGGCCGTGCCGTTGACGACGCCGTCGACCAGGGTGTGGTCCACGTACACCAGGGAGCGGGTGAGGTGCTCTCCACCGCGGACGAGGACGACATGGTTGAAGTCGTCCTGGAGCAGGTCGCGCCGGGCGGCCCGGGTGAGCAGCGACCCGCGCGGGGCGACAGCCGGGACCGGGCGACGGCCGTACTGGACGTAGGCGATGCCGACGCCCACCAGCAGCAGCACCAGGGTGGCGGCGGTCACCGTCAGGGCGCTGACCGGCGAGTGGCCCTCCGAGTGCCCGGTGACCGGCTCCAGCCAGTGCAGGAAGCGGTCGCCGACCGAGAAGAGGCCGCCCGCGAACACCGACCCGAAGGCCAGCACGATCATCGGGATCGTCATGACCTTGGGCGACTCGTGCGGATGCGGCTCGTTTCCGTGCTCATCCGGCTGCCAGCGCTTCTCGCCGAAGAACGTCATGATCATCACGCGGGTCATGTAGTACGCCGTGATGGCCGCGCCCAGCAGGGCCGCGCCGCCGAGGATCCAGCCCTCGGTGCCGCCCTTGGCGAACGCCGCCTCGATGATCTTGTCCTTGGAGAAGAAGCCGGACAGGCCCGGGAAGCCGATGATGGCGAGATAGCCGAGGCCGAAGGTGACGAACGTGACCGGCATGTACTTCCTGAGGCCGCCGTACCTGCGCATGTCGACCTCGTCGTTCATGCCGTGCATGACCGAGCCGGCGCCGAGGAACAGCCCGGCCTTGAAGAAGCCGTGTGTCACCAGGTGCATGATCGCGAAGACATAGCCGATGGGGCCGAGGCCGGCGGCGAGCACCATGTAGCCGATCTGCGACATCGTCGAACCGGCGAGCGCCTTCTTGATGTCGTCCTTTGCGCAACCGACGATCGCACCGAACAGGAGCGTGACGGCGCCGACCACGGTGACGGCCAGTTGCGCGTCCGGCGCGGCATTGAAGATCGCTCCGGAGCGTACGATCAGATACACGCCCGCGGTCACCATGGTCGCGGCGTGGATGAGGGCCGAGACCGGGGTCGGGCCTTCCATCGCGTCGCCGAGCCAGGACTGCAGCGGCACCTGGGCGGACTTGCCGCACGCGGCGAGCAGCAGCATCAGGCCGACGGCGGTGAGCTTGCCCTCGCTCGCCCCGTGCACATCCGCGAAGACCGGCCCGAAGGCGAAGGTCCCGAACGTCGTGAACATCAGCATGATCGCGATCGACAGGCCCATGTCGCCGACGCGGTTGACGAGGAACGCCTTCTTCGCCGCGGTCGCCGCACTGGGCTTGTGCTGCCAGAAGCCGATCAGCAGATAGGAGGCGAGACCGACGCCTTCCCAGCCGACGTACAGCAGCAGGTAGTTGTCGGCGAGGACGAGCAGCAGCATCGCCGCGAGGAACAGGTTCAGATAGCCGAAGAAGCGGCGCCGGCGCTCGTCGTGCTCCATGTACCCGACCGAGTACAGATGGATGAGCGAGCCGACACCGGTGATCAGCAGGACGAACGTCACCGACAGCTGGTCGAGCCGGAAGGTGACGTCGGCCTGGAAGCCGGCCACCGGGATCCAGCTGAACAGGTGCTGCGTCACGGTCCGGTGGTCGGCCGCCTTCCCCAGCATGTCGGCGAAGAGGAGCACGCCGAACACGAAGGAGAGGGCGGCGAGCACCGTACCGATCCAGTGGCCGACCGCGTCCAGCCTCCGGCCGCCGCACAGCAGGACGGCCGCTCCGAGCAGGGGCGCCGCGATCAGCAGCGCAATCAGGTTCTCCACGATTCTTCCGACCCCTTACAGCTTCATCAGGCTGGCGTCGTCGACCGAGGCCGAGTGGCGGGTACGGAACAGCGACACGATGATCGCGAGCCCGACCACGACCTCCGCGGCGGCGACGACCATCGTGAAGAAGGCGATGATCTGGCCGTCGAGATTGCCGTGCATCCGGGAGAAGGTGACGAACGCGAGGTTGCAGGCGTTGAGCATCAGCTCGATGCACATGAACACCACGATCGCGTTCCGCCGGATCAGCACGCCGGTGGCGCCGATCGTGAACAGCAGAGCGGCGAGATACAGGTAGTTGACCGGGTTCACTTCGACGCCTCCTCGGTCCTCTTGAGCGCCGGCCGCTCGTCCTCGTCCCGCTCCAGGCGCTCGGCGGTGCGCTGTTCCAATGCCTTCAGATCGCCGATCGCCTCGTCGGACACGTCACGGATCTGACCGCGGTCCCGGAGCGTCTTGCTGACGGTGAGCTCGGACGGGGTGCCGTCCGGGAGAAGACCCGCGATGTCCACCGCGTTGTGCCGGGCGTAGACGCCGGGCGCCGGCAGCGGTGGAACGTGCTTGCCCTCCCGTACCCGCTGCTCGGACAGCTCGCGCTGGGTTCTGGCCCGCTCCGTGCGCTCCCGGTGGGTGAGGACCATGGCACCGACCGCGGCCGTGATGAGCAGGGCCCCGGTGATCTCGAAGGCGAACACGTACTTGGTGAAGATGAGGGCCGCGAGGCCCTCCACATTGCCGTTCGCGTTCGCCTTGCCCAGGCCTGTGAAGTCCTTCAGGGACGCGTTGGCGATGCCCGCGAGCAGCAGGACGCCGAAGCCGACCCCGCACAGAAGGGCCAGCCAGCGCTGGCCCTTGATGGTCTCCTTCAGGGAGTCCGCCGCGGTGACACCGACCAGCATCACCACGAACAGGAACAACATCATGATCGCGCCGGTGTAGACCACGATCTGCACGACGCCCAGGAAGTACGCGCCGTTGGCGAGGTAGAACACCGCCAGGACGATCATCGTGCCGGCCAGGCAGAGGGCGCTGTGCACGGCCTTCCTCATGAAGACGGTGCACAGGGCGCCGATCACCGCGGTCGTGCCGAGGACCCAGAACTGGAAGGCCTCACCGGTGGAGGTGGTGTAAGCGGCGGCGAGTTGCGCACTCATGCGTCCGCCTCCTGTTCCTCGGCCCCGCTCGAAGGGCCTGCAAATTGCGGCTCTTCACCTTTGGAGACGGCGACCTGGCGCACCGTGCCGGGCGCGGCCTCCGTCACCAGGCCCCGGTAGTAGTCCTGCTCGTCCGTCCCCGGGTAGATGGCATGGGGGGTGTCGACCATGCCCTCTTCCAGGCCGGCGAGCAGCTGCTCCTTGGTGTAGATCAGGTTGGCGCGGCTGGAGTCCGCCAGCTCGAACTCGTTCGTCATCGTGAGCGCGCGCGTGGGGCATGCCTCGATGCACAGACCGCACAGGATGCAGCGGGCGTAGTTGATCTGGTACACCTGCCCGTACCGCTCGCCCGGGGAGTAGCGCTCCTCGTCCGTGTTGTCCGCGCCCTCCACGTAGATCGCGTCGGCGGGGCAGGCCCAGGCGCACAGCTCGCAGCCGACGCACTTCTCCAGGCCGTCCGGATGGCGGTTGAGCTGGTGCCGTCCGTGGAACCGCGGAGCCGTGGTCTTCTTCTGCTCCGGGTACTGCTCGGTCAGCCGCTTCTTGAACATGGCCCTGAAGGTCACGCCGAAGCCGGCGACGGGGTTCTGGAAGCCGGGCTTCGTCTGCCCGGCCTCCTTGGGCTCCTCAGCCATCGGACGCCTCCTTTCCATCCGTAGATCCGTCACTGACAGTGTCCGACCCACCACTGACAATCAGCTCCCGCTCCCGGCGCGAGCGGCGCCTGGGCACCGGCGGCAGCGTCTGTCCCGGCAGCGGCGGTACGGGGAAGCCACCCGCCATCGGGTCGAAGGCGGCGGGCCCCGGCGAGGGCCGCTCGGGCTCCTTGGCCTTCTCGCGGAACATGTCGACGAGGAACGACAGCACCAACAGCGTGAGGACACCGCCCGCGACATAGAGGGCGATATCGGCGAATCCGTAGTGTTCGTTGCGCAGCGCCCGCACGGTCGCGACGAGCATCAGCCAGACCACGGAGACCGGGATGAGGACCTTCCAGCCGAGCTTCATCAGCTGGTCGTAGCGGACGCGCGGGAGCGTGCCGCGCAGCCAGATGAAGAAGAACAGCAGCAGCTGGACCTTGACGACGAACCAGAGCAACGGCCACCAGCCGTGGTTGGCGCCCGCCCAGAAGCCGCTGATCGGCCACGGCGCTCGCCAGCCGCCCAGGAAGAGCGTGGTCGACACGGCCGAGACCGTCACCATGTTCACGTACTCGGCGAGCATGAACAACGCGAACTTGATCGACGAGTACTCGGTGTTGAAGCCGCCGACCAGGTCGCCCTCGGACTCCGGCATGTCGAAGGGGGCGCGGTTGGTCTCGCCGATCATCGTGACGATGTAGATGATGAACGAGACCGGCAGCAGCAGGATGAACCAGCGGTCGTGCTGCTGCTCGACGATCCTCGACGTCGACATCGACCCGGAGTAGAGGAACACGGAGGCGAAGGCGGCCCCCATGGCGATCTCGTACGAGATCATCTGCGCGCAGGAGCGCAGACCGCCGAGCAGCGGATAGGTCGATCCGGAGCTCCAGCCGGCGAGAACGATGCCGTAGATGCCGACCGAGGCGACCGCGAGGATGTAGAGCATCGCGATCGGCAGGTCGGTGAGCTGCATCGCGGTCCGGTGACCGAAGATCGAGATCTCGTTGCCTGCGGGTCCGAAGGGGATCACCGCGATCGCCATGAAGGCCGGGATGGCCGCGACGATCGGCGCGAGGACGTAGACCACCTTGTCGGCGCGCTTGACGATGACGTCTTCCTTCAGCATCAGCTTCACGCCGTCGGCGAGCGACTGGAGCATGCCCCAGGGGCCGTGCCGGTTCGGGCCGATCCGCAGCTGCATCCAGGCGACGACCTTGCGCTCCCAGACGATGGAGAACAGCACGGTCACCATCAGGAAGGCGAAGCAGAAGACCGCCTTGATCGCGATCAGCCACCAGGGGTCGCGGCCGAACATGGAGAGGTCTTCAGCGGCGAGGTACGGGCTCATGCCTCCACCTCCTTGGGGGCCCCGGCGGCGGGCGCCGCCGGGCCGATGCGGACGAGGTTGCCGGGCAGCGCACCGGTGTCGGAGGCGACGCCCCCGCCGGTGGAGTTCAGCGGGAGCCAGACCACCCGGTCCGGCATCTCGGTGATCTGCAGCGGGAGTTCCACGGTCCCTGCCGGGCCGCTCACCGCCAGCAGGTCGCCGTCCTTGACGCCTGACTCGGCGGCGGTGGCGGCCGACACCCGCACGCGTGCCGCGTGGCGGGTGCCGGCGAGCGCCTCGTCGCCGTCCTGGAGCCGTCCCTGGTCGAGCAGCAGCCGGTGACCGGCGAGCACCGCCTCTCCGGCGGCCGGCCGGGGCAGTTGGCCGCCGATCTCCAGGGGGTTGGCGGCCCGTAGTCCGTCCCAGGGGCCGAGTCGGTCCAGCTCCGTCCGCACGGTCCGCAGATCGGGCAGCCCCAGATGGACGTCCATGGCGTCGGCGAGCATGTGGAGCACGCGCGCGTCGGTGGGCGCCAGGGACCGGGTCATCTGGTCGGGCTTGAGTGCCGCCTCGAAGAAGCGGGCCCTGCCCTCCCAGTTGAGGAAGGTGCCGGCCTTCTCGGCGACCGCCGCGACCGGCAGCACCACGTCGGCGTGTGCGGTGACCTCGCTGGGCCGCTGTTCCAGCGACACCAGGAAACCCACCGAGGAGAGGGCCTCACGCGCGCGTGCCGGATGGGGCAGATCGGCGACCTCGACACCGGCGACCAGCAGGGCCCGCAGTTCGCCGGTGACCGCGGCCTCGACGATCTGGCCCGTGTCCCGGCCGTAGCGCTGCGGGAGTTCGGCGACGCCCCAGGCGGCGGCGACCTCGTCCCGCGCGCGCGGATCGGTGGCCGGACGGCCGCCCGGGAGCAGCGTGGGCAGTGCGCCCACCTCGACCGCGCCCCGTTCCCCGGCCCGGCGCGGGATCCACACCAGCTGGGCGCCGGTGGCGGCCGCGGTCCGTACGGCGGCGGTGAGTCCGCCCGCCACGTCGGCGAGCCGCTCGCCGACGACGATCACCGCGCCCTCGGTGCGCAGGGCCTCGGCGGCCCGTACACCGTCCTCTTCCAGGCCGACCCGCCCGGCCAGCGCGTCCAGCCACTCGGTCTCGGTGCCGGGCGCGGCGGGCAGCAGGACGCCGCCGGCCTTCTCCAGGCCCCGGGTGGCGTGCGTGGCAAGGGCGAACACCTGCTGGCCGTGGCCCCGCCAGGCCTTGCGCAGCCGCAGGAAGACGCCGGGCGCCTCCTCCTCGGCCTCGAACCCGACGAGCAGGACGGCGGGTGCTTTCTCCAGCGCGGTGTACGTGACACCCGTGCCGTCGAGGTCACGGCCGCGTCCGGCGACCCTGGCCGCCAGGAAGTCGGCCTCCTCGCCGCTGTGCACGCGCGCGCGGAAGTCGATGTCGTTGGTGTCGAGGGCCACGCGCGCGAACTTGCTGTACGCGTAGGCGTCCTCGACGGTGAGCCGGCCGCCGGTCAGCACACCGGCCCGGCCCCGCGCGGCGAGCAGACCCTCGGCGGCGGCCCGCAGCGCCTGGGGCCAGGAGGCGGCCTCCAGCTCCCCGGACTCGCCCCGCACCAGCGGAGTGGTCAGCCGGTCGGTCAGCTGCGCGTAGCGGAACGCGAAGCGTCCCTTGTCGCAGATCCACTCCTCGTTGACCTCGCGGTCGTCGGCCGCGAGGCGGCGCATGACCTTGCCGCGCCGGTGGTCGGTGCGCGTCGCGCAGCCGCCGGAGCAGTGTTCGCACACCGACGGCGACGACACGAGGTCGAAGGGGCGGGAGCGGAACCGGTACGCCGCCGAGGTGAGGGCGCCGACCGGGCAGATCTGGATGGTGTTGCCGGAGAAGTAGGACTCGAAGGGGTCGCCCTCGCCGGTGCCGACCTGCTGGAGCGCGCCCCGCTCCAGCAGCTCGATCATCGGGTCGCCCGCGATCTGGTTGGAGAACCGGGTGCAGCGGGCGCACAGCACGCACCGCTCGCGGTCGAGCAGCACCTGTGTGGAGATCGCGACGGGCTTCTCGTAGGTGCGTTTCCTGCCCTCGAAGCGGGACTCGGCGTTGCCGTGCGACATGGCCTGGTTCTGCAGCGGGCACTCGCCGCCCTTGTCGCAGACGGGGCAGTCCAGCGGGTGGTTGATGAGCAGGAGCTCCATCACACCCTTCTGGGCCTTCTCGGCGACGGGCGAGGTGAGATGAGTCTTCACGACCATCCCGTCCGTACAGGTGATCGTGCAGGACGCCATGGGCTTGCGCTGGCCCTCGACCTCGACGATGCACTGGCGGCAGGCGCCGGCCGGGTCCAGAAGGGGGTGGTCGCAGAAGCGAGGGATCTCGATGCCGAGCTGTTCGGCGGCGCGGATGACCAGGGTGCCCTTGGGCACGCTGATCTCGATGCCGTCGATCGTCAGCGTGACGAGGTCCTCCGGCGGGACCGCCGCCTGCCCCCCTCCTGAGGGAGCGCCGGTGGTCACAGTCATGCGGTCACCTCCGCGGGCTTGTCCGCCCAGGCTGTGGATTTGGCCGGGTCGAAGGGGCAGCCCCGGCCCGTGATGTGCTCCTCGTACTCCTCGCGGAAGTACTGGAGGGAGGAAAAGATCGGCGAGGCGGCGCCGTCGCCGAGGGCGCAGAAGGACTTGCCGTTGATGTTGTCGGCGATGTCGGCGAGCTTGTCGAGATCGGCCATGGCGCCCTTGCCGGCCTCGATGTCCCGCAGCAGCTGCACGAGCCAGTACGTGCCCTCGCGGCAGGGCGTGCACTTGCCGCAGGACTCATGGGCGTAGAACTCGGTCCAGCGGGTGACGGCCCGCACCACGCACGTCGTCTCGTCGAAGCATTGCAGGGCCTTGGTGCCGAGCATGGAACCGGCGGCGCCCACGCCCTCGTAGTCCAGCGGGACGTCGAGGTGCTCGTCGGTGAACATCGGTGTCGAGGAGCCGCCGGGCGTCCAGAACTTCAGCCGGTGGCCGGCCCGCATGCCGCCGCTCATGTCGAGGAGCTGACGGAGCGTGATGCCGAGCGGGGCCTCGTACTGGCCGGGGCTCGCGACATGGCCGCTGAGCGAGTACAGCGTGAAGCCGGGGGACTTCTCGCTGCCCATCGACCGGAACCATTCCTTGCCCCGGTGGAGGATCGCGGGAACCGACGCGATCGACTCGACGTTGTTCACAACAGTCGGGCACGCATACAAGCCCGCGACGGCAGGGAAGGGGGGCCGAAGCCGCGGTTGACCACGGCGGCCTTCGAGCGAGTCGAGCAGTGCGGTCTCCTCACCGCAGATGTACGCGCCCGCGCCCGCGTGCACGGTGAGTTCGAGGTCGAGTCCGCTGCCGAGGATGTTCTCGCCGAGATAGCCCGCCGCGTACGCCTCGCGTACGGCGGAGTGCAACCGCCGTAGTACGGGGACGACTTCACCCCGCAGATAGATGAAGGCATGCGACGACCTGATGGCGTAACACGCGATGACGATGCCCTCGATGAGGCTGTGCGGGTTCGCGAAGAGGAGCGGGATGTCCTTGCAGGTCCCGGGCTCCGATTCGTCGGCGTTGACAACTAGATAGTGAGGCTTGCCATCACCCTGGGGAATGAACTGCCACTTCATTCCCGTCGGGAATCCCGCGCCGCCCCGGCCGCGCAGCCCGGAGTCCTTGACGTACGCGATCACGTCGTCGGGCGACATGGCGAGCGCCTTGCGGAGCCCCTCGTATCCCTCGTGCCGCTGGTAGACGTCCAGCGTCCAGGACTTCTCCTCGTCCCAGAAGGCCGACAGCACGGGTGCCAGCAGCTTCTCAGGGCTGGTCTCGTTGATCTGGGGTGCCAAAGTCATCACTACCCCTCCTCGTCGACGGGCCCAGCGGAATCAGTGGTGTGGGGCGATGCCCCTCCGTCACGGCCAGTGGCGCGCGACGGGTGGGCGGGGTCGGAGGCCGACGTGTCCTGCGGCGCGTCGTGCGAACTGAGGTGTTCGGCCGGTGACGGCTCATGCGCGCCCGTCTCCTCCGGCGCCTCGTCGTGCGGCCCGCCGTCCCGCGGGTGCACCACGCGCGCGGCGGCGGTCTCCCCCTTGGCCAGCCGCAGCCCGACCAGGGAGGCCGGGCCCGCGCTGCCGGTCGCCTCGACGGCCCCGTCCCGCTCGTCGGGGAAGCCGGCCAGCATCCGCGCGGTCTCCTTGAAGGTGCACACGGGGGCACCGCGGGTGGGGTCGACCTGCCGGCCCGCCCGCAGGTCGTCGACCAGGCGCTTGGCGCTCTCGGGGGTCTGGTTGTCGAAGAACTCCCAGTTGACCATCACCACCGGCGCGAAGTCGCAGGCCGCGTTGCACTCGATGTGCTCCAGGGTCACCTTGCCGTCGGCGGTCGTCCCGCCGTTGCCGACGTCCAGGTGCTCCTGCAGGGCGGAGAAGATCGCGTCGCCGCCCATCACCGCGCACAGGGTGTTGGTGCAGACGCCGACCTGGTAGTCACCGGAGGGACCCCGCCGGTACATGGTGTAGAAGGTCGCGACCGCGGAGACCTCGGCCGTGGTCAGGCCGAGCATGTCCGCGCAGAAGCGCATCCCGGTGCGGGTGACGTGTCCCTCCTCCGACTGCACGAGATGCAGCAACGGCAGGAGGGCGGAGCGCGAGTCCGGATAGCGGTCGATGATCACGCGCGCGTCCTGTTCCAGGCGCGCTCGGACGTCGTCCGGATATGCGGGCGCGGGCAGCTCGGGCATGCCCAGACTGACGCCGCGCTCCGAAGAACTGGTGGTCACCGGTCGACGCCTCCCATCACGGGGTCGATGGACGCGACGGCGACGATCACGTCGGCGACCTGGCCGCCCTCGCACATCGCCGCCATGGCCTGCAGGTTGGTGAAGGACGGGTCGCGGAAGTGGACCCGGTAGGGGCGGGTGCCGCCGTCGGACACGACGTGCACGCCGAGTTCGCCCTTGGGCGACTCGACCGCCGCGTACGCCTGTCCCGGCGGGACGCGGAAGCCCTCGGTCACCAGCTTGAAGTGGTGGATCAGGGCCTCCATGGAGGTGCCCATGATCTTCTTGATGTGATCGAGGGAGTTGCCGAGCCCGTCCGGTCCCAGGGCGAGCTGGGCGGGCCAGGCGATCTTCTTGTCGGCGACCATGACCGGGCCGGGCGCCAGCCGGTCCAGGCACTGCTCGATGATCCCGAGCGACTGTCGCATCTCCTCCAGGCGGACGAGGAAGCGGCCGTAGGCGTCACAGGTGTCGGCGGTCGGGACCTCGAAGTCGTAGGTCTCGTAGCCGCAGTAGGGCTGCGCCTTGCGCAGGTCGTGCGGCAGGCCGGCGGAGCGCAGGATCGGGCCGGTGGCGCCGAGGGCCATGCAGCCGGCCAGGTCCAGGTAGCCGACGTCCTGCATCCGGGCCTTGAAGATGGGGTTCCCGGTGGCGAGCTTGTCGTACTCCGGGAGGTTCTTCTTCATCTTCTTCACGAACTCGCGGATCTGGTCCACGGCGCCCGGCGGCAGGTCCTGGGCGAGTCCGCCGGGGCGGACGTAGGCGTGGTTCATCCGCAGGCCGGTGATCAGCTCGAAGATGTCGAGGATCATCTCCCGGTCGCGGAAGCCGTAGATCATGATGGTGGTCGCGCCGAGTTCCATGCCTCCGGTGGCGATGCACACCAGGTGGGAGGACAGCCGGTTCAGCTCCATCAGGAGCACGCGCAGGATCGTGGCGCGGTCCGGGATCTGGCCCTCGATGCCGAGCAGCTTCTCGACCGCGAGGCAGTACGCCGTCTCGTTGAAGAACGGCGTCAGATAGTCCATGCGCGTCACGAACGTGGTGCCCTGGGTCCACGTGCGGTACTCGAGGTTCTTCTCGATACCGGTGTGGAGATAGCCGATGCCGCAGCGGGCCTCGGTGACGGTCTCGCCGTCGATCTCCAGGATGAGCCTCAGCACCCCGTGCGTGGACGGGTGCTGGGGACCCATGTTGACGATGAGGCGTTCGTCGTCGGCGCGGGTGGCGGACTGGACGACCTCGTCCCAGTCGCCGCCGGTGACCGTGTAGACGGTGCCCTCGGTCGTCTCGCGCGAGGAGGCGGAGGACGGAGTCTGCGTGCTCATGAGTACGACCTCCGCTGGTCCGGAGCCGGGATCTGGGCGCCCTTGTACTCGACGGGGATGCCGCCGAGGGGATAGTCCTTGCGCTGCGGGAAGCCCTGCCAGTCGTCGGGCATCATGATCCGCGTCAGCGCCGGGTGGCCGTCGAAGATCAGACCGAAGAAGTCGTACGTCTCGCGCTCGTGCCAGTCGTTCGTGGGATAGACGGGGACGAGCGACGGGATGTGCGGGTCGGCGTCGGGGGCGCTGACCTCCAGGCGGAGCAGCCGGTTGTGGGTGATCGACCGCAGGTGGTAGACGGCGTGCAGTTCACGGCCCTTGTCGCCGGGGTAGTGCACCCCGCTGACGCCGGTGCACAGTTCGAAGCGGAGCGCCGGGTCGTCGCGGAGGGTCTGGGCGACGGCGACGAGGTACTCGCGTTCGATGTGGAAGGTCAGCTCGCCGCGGTCGACGACGGTCTTCTCGATGGCGTTCTCGGGGACGAGTCCCTGTTCCTCCAGGGCGCCCTCCAGTTCGTCGGCCACCTCGTCGAACCAGCCGCCGTAGGGGCGGGTGGCGGCGCCGGGGAGGCGGACGGGACGGACCAGGCCGCCGTAGCCAGAGGTGTCGCCGCCGTTGTTGGCGCCGAACATGCCGCGCTGGACGCGGATCTCCTCGCCGTGGTCGCCGCGCATGCCCGGGAGGTTGGCGGTGCCGAGATCCTTCTCGGGGTTGACGCCGTTGCCGTTCGCGCCGTTGCGGTGCGTGTCCGCGCCGTTGCTCTTCGCGTCGCTCATCGCAGCAGCCCCTTCATCTCGATCGTCGGGAGGGCCTTGAGGGCCGCTTCCTCCGCCTCACGGGCCGCCTCCTCGGCGTTGACGCCGAGCTTCGAGGTCTGGATCTTGTGGTGGAGCTTGAGGATCGCGTCCATCAGCATCTCCGGCCGCGGCGGACAGCCCGGCAGATAGATGTCGACGGGGACGATGTGGTCGACGCCCTGCACGATCGCGTAGTTGTTGAACATGCCGCCCGAGGAGGCGCAGACCCCCATGGAGATCACCCACTTGGGGTTCGGCATCTGGTCGTAGACCTGCCGCAGGACCGGCGCCATCTTCTGGCTGACCCGGCCGGCGACGATCATCAGGTCCGCCTGCCGGGGCGAGCCCCGGAATACCTCCATGCCGAAGCGCGCCAGGTCGTAGCGGCCGGCGCCGGTGGTCATCATCTCGATGGCACAGCAGGCCAGGCCGAACGTGGCGGGAAAGACCGACGCCTTGCGCACCCAGCCCGCGGCCTGCTCGACGGTCGTCAGCAGGAAACCGCTCGGCAGCTTTTCTTCGAGTCCCATGACTAAAGGCCCCTCAGTCCCATTCCAGGCCGCCGCGCCGCCATACGTACGCGTACGCGACGAAGACGGTGAGCACGAAGAGCAGCATCTCCACGAGCCCGAAGATCCCCAGGGCGTCGAAGGTGACGGCCCAGGGGTAGAGGAAGACGATCTCGATGTCGAAGACGATGAAGAGCATCGCCGTCAGGTAGTACTTGATGGGGAAGCGCCCGCCGCCGGCCGGCGTGGGGGTCGGCTCGATGCCGCACTCGTAGGCCTCGAGCTTGGCGCGGTTGTACCGCTTCGGCCCGATCAGCGTGGCCATGACCACGGAGAAGATCGCAAAGCCTGCCCCGAGGGCTCCCAGTACGAGGATGGGCGCATACGCGTTCACCGCTCCTCGCTCCTCTCAGTCGGCATTGACTGCATGGGGTCCCCCCTGGTCGAGCGGAGCCGAGACCTTGGGGGAGGTTGCGCTGGACTCACACCGGCCTCACAGGGCCCACGAGCCCCGCCCGCCCCGGCGAAGATCGCGGACATGTGAAGCAGGTCACAAGCCCAACTGCCCCGCATCTTATGCCCGGCGGTATGTGATCTGCGACACGGGGGTCACCACGTACTTTGTGATCTCCACCACCTGGCGAAGGATCATGAAGTCGGATGAGCGGTGACCTTCATACGCGAAGCAGTCGAGTGATCACCAAGAGGTGACATTTTCGCCTGCCTTCGCTGGTCGACGGCGTCTTGCACTATCAAGGATCACCCCTGCGAGGCAAATTCGCGCCGGACCGGATCGCTTGATAAGGGAGCGCGTTCACACCCGGGAGTGAGGGGCGGGGAGGAATGTGGACACGTGCACACGTTCACAAGCGGGGGCAGATGTGATCAAGCGTGAAGGTCTGCGCGTTCACAGGGAACGAGAGGTGTCCTTCGTGCGCGAGACGCCGCCCCACCGGTGACCGTTCCGTGACCTGCGCCACATCTGTGTGAGATCGAAATAAGCGGGCTTGGCCATGTGCCGTGACCGGTGATAAGCGCAGCGCAATCCGGACGTAACGAAGAAAACCCGTGATCACAGGCTTGATCACTGGTGTCCGCAATGCCCGTTACGGCGTCAATAAGGAGTGGCGCGCCCGGGGTTTTGGGGATCGATTGAACAACTGTGGCGCACCACACGTTTCTTGAAGGTATGGAGGAGCCCCTGATACCCGTTGTACTCATGTCCCACACCGCTCACATACGCAGCCACCGGAAGCCCCGCAACCGCAGCGCGTCGACGATCGCGATGCGGGCCGGAGTTGCGGGTGGCGTCCTCGGCACGCTGGCCGTTGCCGGCGCGTCGGCCTCGGCGAACGCCGCCGAGCCCGTGACGCAGACCCTTGAACTGCCCACCCTGACCGCCGACATGGCCACGCAGGTCGCGCAGTCCGCGGAAGCCACCCAGCAGGCCGCCGCCGACTACCAGCTTCAGGCCGAGCGCGACGCAGCCGCCGCAAATGCCGCAAAGCAGGCCAAGGCAGACCTGGCGGAGGCCAAGAAGAAGGAAGCGGAGGCTCAGCGGAAGGCCGAGGCCGAGCGCAAGACGGCAGCCGCCGCCTCGCGCAGCGCCGAGCGGACCGTCCTGGCCGCCGCGTCCGGCGCGACCTCGACCAGCACGTCCACGGCCACCGGGTCCGCCGCCGCGGTCGTCGCCTTCGTCAAGGCGCAGATCGGCGACTCGTACGTCATGGGCAGCACCGGCCCGAACTCGTGGGACTGCTCGGGCCTCGTGCAGACCGCGTTCAAGCAGATCGGCGTCAGCCTGCCGCGCGTGTCGCAGGACCAGTCGACCGCCGGCACCCAGGTCTCGCTGAGCAACCTGCAGCCGGGCGACATCCTCTACTGGGGCGGCGCGGGCAGCGCGTACCACGTGGCGGTGTACGTCGGCGACGGCATGTTCGTCGGCGCGCAGAACCCCTCCAGCGGTGTCGTGGAGAAGCCGCTGTCGTACGACCCGCCGACCGGCGCGGTCAGGATGCTCTGACCCGCACCACGACCCGTACGGGCGTCATGACGCGTACGCGCGTCACCGGCGCCACGGACTGAGGGCCGCCGCTGCCACCGGGCACGGCGGCCCTTGCGGTTGCCCTGACGCTCCCACCGAGGGACGCACGGGGTATCTCGCCGAGGGCTGCCCCGGCGCGCCCACAGCGCCCGCGAGCGCCGCCCGTTGGTCCGGGCGGAATTCACCCAAAGGGAACACCCGCGTGCCGACGGCGACGGGACGGGCCCCGGCGGGGCGGAGTGTGGGGCGGGTGGCTCCCGCCCTCCGGACCACGCGCCGACCCCCCGAAGCCCTGCGGCTCGGCGGGCTGCCGTGGCTGCTGTGCGCGGCGGTTGGCCGGCGATACGGACTCCGGTGGACGGTGCGCTTCGCCCGCGCCTGCGGTGTTCGCACGGCGCGCGGCCAAGGCGGCCGAGCTGGGCGCCCCGTAGGAGCACGCCCATCCTCAGGGCCCGGGGCCGGGAACGCGCCGACTGCTCGCGCCCTCACGCCCCGCCGGGGGCGCTCACCGCCCCCGGGCCGTCCGGCACCCCCGGGAACGCTCACGCCCGTGCACAAGCCCCCCATGCCCCCACGAGCGCCGCCCCCACGAGCATCGGGCCACGAGCGCCGAACCCACGCCCCGCCGGACCCACGCCCCACCGAACCCCGCGAAGGGTTACGCCTTCGGGGCCACCTTGGACAGGCCGTTGATGATGCGATCCATGGCGTCGCCGCCCGTCGGGTCTGTCAGGTTGGCCAGGAGCTTCAGCGTGAACTTCATCAGCACCGGGTGCGTCAGGCCCCGCTGGGCCGCGATCTTCATCACCTTCGGGTTGCCGATCAGCTTCACGAAGGCGCGGCCCAGCGTGTAGTAGCCGCCGTAGGTGTCCTTGAGGATCTTCGGGTAGTTGTGCAGGGCCAGTTCGCGCTGGGCGGGGGTCGCGCGGGCCACGGCCTGGACGATGACGTCCGCGGCGATCTGGCCCGACTCCATGGCGTACGCGATGCCCTCGCCGTTGAACGGGTTCACCAGTCCGCCCGCGTCACCGACGAGCAGCAGGCCCTTGGTGTAGTGCGGCTGGCGGTTGAAGGCCATGGGCAGGGCGGCGCCGCGGATCGGGCCGGTCATGTTCTCGGGGGTGTAGCCCCAGTCCTCGGGCATCGAGGCGCACCACGCCTTGAGGACCTCGCGCCAGTCCAGCTCCTTGAAGGAGTCGGAGGTGTTCAGGACGCCCAGGCCGACGTTGCTCGTGCCGTCGCCCATGCCGAAGATCCAGCCGTAGCCCGGGAGCAGCCGCTCCTGGCTGCCGCGCCGGTCCCAGAGTTCCAGCCAGGACTCCAGGTAGTCGTCGTCGTGACGCGGGGAGGTGAAGTACGTGCGCACCGCAACGCCCATCGGCCGGTCCTCGCGGCGGTGCAGTCCCATCGCCAGGGAGAGCCGGGTGGAGTTGCCGTCCGCGGCGACGACGAGCGGCGCGTGGAAGGTGACCTCGCGCTTCTCCTCGCCCAGTTTGGCGGTGACACCGGTGATCCGGCCGGTGCGGTCGTCGACGATCGGCCCGCTGACGTTGCAGCGCTCGTACAGACGCGCGCCCGCCTTCTGGGCCTGCCGGGCCAGCTGCTCGTCGAAGTCGTCGCGCTTGCGGACGAGTCCGTAGTTCGGGAAGGAGGCGAGATCCGGCCAGTCGAGCTGGAGGCGGACACCGCCGCCGATGATCCTCAGGCCCTTGTTGCGGAGCCAGCCGGCCTCCTCGGAGATGTCGAGGCCCATCGCCACGAGCTGCTTGACGGCACGCGGGGTGAGGCCGTCGCCGCAGACCTTCTCCCTCGGGAACTCGGTCTTCTCCAGCAGGAGGACATCGAGCCCGGCCCTGGCCAGGTGGTACGCGGTCGTGGAGCCGGCTGGCCCCGCGCCAACGACGATCACATCGGCGGTGTTGTCGGAGAGGGGCTCGGTCACGGCGGGATCTCCCCAGGGTTCGAAAACTGCGTGCTGACGGGCACTGGACATGGGCAGTCTATTCAGCAGAATTGATCACCCGGCTGAAGGGCTGCCCCCGTGAACCGAGCTCTGCCCGTAGTACGGTTGCGCGTTCCCACCGACGAGGACGCCGTGGCCTGGCACAGGGTGTTCGACCACCCGGACGTGATGGAGTTCCACGGCGGCCGATCCGCCGGACTGTCCGTCTACGAGGAACTCACCGCCCGGCAGCGGCGGCACGACGCCGAGCGCGGCTTCTGCCTGTGGACCGTGCTCGACGCATCCGGTCGGGTCCTCGGTTTCACCGGCGCCCAGCCGTGGCCGCAGGAGTGGGGGCCGCAGGGCGAGATCGAGATCGGCTGGCGGCTCGGGCGGGAGCACTGGGGCAAAGGGTATGTCACGGCGGCCGCGCGGATGACCCTGGAGCGGGTCCGTGCCGCGGGCGTGGACGACGTGGTGGCCATGGTCAACGCCCGGAACGCCAGGTCGATCGCGGTCACCCGGCGGCTCGGCATGAACCTCGCCGAGGTCCTCACGACGCCGGTGTCGAAGCAGGAAGCACACTGCTACCGCCTCGCGTTGTGACGTAGCGTAGCCAACTGCTACAGAAAGAAACGCAGCGCTTCCGGGTGGCACCCTCGTCCGGTTACCCTTCCAGTATCGCTGGGGGTGACATCTGTGCCTATAACACCCAAAACACCCGAAGTTCGTGTGCCGCGCCTGGTCGGGCTGATGGCGATGGACGCACGCGAGACCGCCGCGCAGCGGGGTGTGGCCCTCGCCGCACCCGACCGGCCGGACTTCCACCGCACCGTCGTCGACTACGTCGTACGCCAATATCCCCTGCCCGGCGCCGAGGTGCCGCGCGGTGCCGTGGTCACCGTGTGGTTCGACCTCGGTGAGGGCGAGGGCGGCGGAGGCGCCGGGGTCCGCGAACCACGGCTGCCCATCCCGCCGCCGGGCGGACTGCGCCGCGAACTCGACGAACCGGGAGACACCTTCGAACTGCTCAGGTGAGCCGCCCGGCCCCGGCCGGCCTTCAGGCGCCGGCGGCTTCCGTCAGTCGTTCTTGAAGCCGCGGTGCAGCGCGACGATGCCGCCGGTCAGATTGCGCCACGCCACATTCGACCAGCCCGCCTTGCGCAGTCGCCCGGCCAGGGCCGGCTGGTCGGGCCAGGAGCGGATGGACTCGGCGAGGTAGACGTACGCCTCCGGGTTGGACGACACCGCGCGGGCCACCGGCGGCAACGCCCGCATCAGGTACTCGGTGTAGACCGTGCGGAAGGGCGCCCACGTGGGATGCGAGAACTCGCAGATCACCACGCGCCCGCCCGGCTTGGTCACCCGGTACAGCTCGCGCAGCGCCGCGTCGGTGTCCTGCACATTGCGCAGCCCGAAGGAGATCGTCACGGCGTCGAAGGCATCGTCCCGGAACGGCAGCCGGGTGGCGTCGCCCGCCGTGAACGGCATCCAGGGGTGTCGCTTCTTGCCGACCTGGAGCATCCCGAGCGAGAAGTCGCAGGGCACCACATAGGCCCCCGCGCGCGTGAAGGGCAGCGACGAGGTCGCCGTGCCCGCCGCCAGGTCCAGGACCTTCTGCGCGGGACGCGCGTCGACCGCCTTCGCGACCTCCTTGCGCCACACCCGGTCCTGGCCGAGCGACAGCAGGTCGTTCGTCAGGTCGTACCGTTCCGCCACGTCGTCGAACATCGAGGCGACTTCGTGCGGCTGCTTGTCCAGGGATGCGCGGGTCACGTTCCCATTGTGGCAGTACGGGGTACGGCATCACGGCAGCAGCCTCGGCTTCTTCCGGGCGGCCACGTCCTCGACCCATCCCAGGAGGGGAAGCGCGACCCAGATCAGCACCCAGCCGACGCCGTACAGGAACCACTGGCTGTCCAGCGGCAGCCACTTCTCGAACGCGGGCACGTCCCAGAACCGGTCGATCAGCGGCACGGCGAGGACGAGCGCGATCTCGTGCCAGAGATAGATCGTCACCGCGCGCGCGTTGAAGATCGTCACCACCCGGTCGGTCCGCCGGAGACGGGCCAGCCACGCCAGGTCGATACGGAAGTAGGCCTTGGCGTACATGAGCAGCGTCACATAGCCGGCCGACCAGAACGCCTGGGCGAGCGGGATGTCGTCCAGGTCGTAACCGCCCGCCTCCTGCTGGTGGGTGAGGGCGTACCAGCCGCCGTACGCGATCGCCGCGAGGGAGAGCGCGACCACCGGGAGGGGCGCCAGCCGCCGCAGCACGCCCTCGCGGTGGGCGAAGCCGAGCAGCCAGCAGAAGAGGAAGGTGGCGAAGTCGTACAGCCCGCTGCCGAAGCGGTTGTCCGGGGGCGCCCACAGATACCGGAACACCACGATCGGGGCGAGCGAGGCGAGCAGGACCGGGACCGGGGCCGCCCGGAAGACCCGGAGCAACACCGGGGAGAGAAGGACGAACCAGAGGTATGTCCGCAGGTACCAGAGGATCTCCCAGGCCTGCTCGCCCCAGGCGTTGCCCGGTGGATCGCCGAGCGGGACGGTCCAGTAGACGATCTGCCAGCCGGGCATCCAACCGCGGGCCAGCATCGCGAGCACGACGAAGAAGCCCCAGAACCAGAAGGGGGGCAGGAGCCGCCGCAGCCGGCTCCTGATCACCTTCAGGGCCGGCCGCTCCAGGGACTTGGCCATCAGGGTGCCCGCGAGGGCGAACATGACGCCCATGGAGGGGAAGACCAGGCCGGCCCAGGCCCAGCCGAAGGTGTGGTAGGTCACGACCCGGACCAGGGCGACGGCCCGCAGGGCGTCGAAGTAGCGGTCCCGGCCGGCCGCCTTCGGCTCGGGCGGGGCGTCCGCTCGGGGCGGCTGGGCGGCGTCCGGGGACGCGCCGGGCACCGGGGCGGAAGCGCCTCCGGAAAGAGTCGATATGGGCTCTGCTGCCCCTTTTCGATGGGAACCCATTCAGCTCGCCCCCGCCGGTGTGCCCACTTCGCCCGTGCGCTTGAGCTTCTGCCAGCGC
Source organism: Streptomyces sp. NPDC052036 (assembly GCF_040680495.1). Classification (NCBI taxonomy): domain Bacteria; kingdom Bacillati; phylum Actinomycetota; class Actinomycetes; order Kitasatosporales; family Streptomycetaceae; genus Streptomyces; species Streptomyces sp. NPDC052036. The sequence continues at coordinate 120,837 of NZ_JBFAWW010000009.1, forward strand.
AGTCGGCCGCCGGTGAGGGCGGTGATGCAGGAGTGGATGAGGACGAGGTACATCATCTGCCGGTAGGCGAGTTGCTGCAGCGGCATCATCAGCAGATAGCGATACTGCTCCCGGTCGAGCCGGAACGCGTACGCCGCGCACAGCAGCTGGACGGCCAGCACCGCCAGCCAGGCCAGCAGCGCCGCCCGGAAGTCGACGAAGATCATCGAGTAGACGGTGAAGACGTCGATGAGCGGGGCGAAGACCGGCGTGATGATCTGGAAGACGACCACGAGCGGCATCCCCACTCGGCCGAAGCGGCCCGAGGGACCCTCGTCGGTCAGGGACGTGCGGTGCTTCCACAGCGCCTGCATCGTCCCGTACGACCACCGGTAGCGCTGTGACCACAGCTGGCCCAGTGAGCCGGGCGCCTCCGTCCAGGCCCTGGCGTGCTCCTCGTAGACGACCCGCCAGCCCGCGCGGTGCAGGGCGATCGTGATGTCGGTGTCCTCGGCGAGCGTGTCCTCGCTCATACCGCCCACGGCGAGCACCGCCTCACGGCGGAACGCGCCGATCGCACCCGGGATCGTCGGCATGCAGCGCAGCAGGTCGTACATCCGCCGGTCCAGGTTGAAGCCCATCACGTACTCGATGTGCTGCCAGGCCCCGATCAGCGTCCGGCGGTTGCCGACCTTGGCGTTGCCCGCGACCGCGCCGACCTCCGGATCGGCGAACGGCTGCACCAGCCGCTCCACGGTGTCCGGCTCGAAGACGGTGTCGCCGTCCATCATCACGACGATGTCGTGACGGGCGCTGCGGACGCCGTTGTTGAGCGCGGCCGGCTTGCCGGCGTTCTCCTGGCGCAGGACCCGTACGTTCGGCAGCCCGAGGCCCTCCGCGATGTCCGCGGTGCCGTCCGTCGAACCGTCGTCGACCACGATGATCTCGATGGGATGGGTGCTCCGGGCGAGAGAGTTGAGCGTGTTGGCGATGCACTCCTTCTCGTTGTACGCGGGCACGATCACGCTCACCGGCCGGGTGACCGGCGGCCCCCAGGAGAACCGGCGTCTGTTGCGCTGCCGGTGGTGGCGGCGGGCCAGGAACAGCATCATCCCGAACCGGCCCAGCACGGCGAAGCCGACGACCGTGAGTCCGCCCGCGAGCACCGGCACGGTCCACTCCGCTACGGCGACCGCCCAGACGAGGGCCTTGCCCTCGTAGAGGGTGGCGCCGGTGGCGGTGCGGTGCGCGGCCTGGAGCACCGTCATCCCGGACCGGGTCCGGCCGGCACCCTCCCCGCCCGGCCCGGCACCCTCCGCCACGGCACCCGCACCGGCAACCACTCCCGAACCGGCCCCGGCACCCGTCCCCGAGCCGGCGGAGGCCCCGGCGCCCGTGGCCGTCCGCCCGATCGCGCGGTCCTCGGCGAGGGCGCCGCTGATCGTGGTGAAGGTGTAGCCCTTCGCCTTCATCTTCTTGATGTACTGCGGCAGCGCCTTGACGGTCTGCGAACGTTCGCCGCCCGCGTCGTGGAAGAGGACCGAGGCACCCTTGCTCTTCTTCGGCGTGGCCCACTGGATGATCTTCGAGACGCCCGGCCTCTTCCAGTCGTCGCTGTCGGTGTCGACGAAGACGCTGGTGTAGCCCTGCTCCCCGAGCTTCTTGTAGACGGGCCAGCTGTAGTTGTCGATGGCGTCCGCCTCCGAGGAGTACGGCGCGCGGAACAACGTCGTCGTGATGCCGGCCGCACCCGCGAGGGCGAGCTGCGTCTGGTCCATCTCACGCTGGACGCGGGCGTCGCTCTGGTACGACAGGTCCACATGCGTGAAGGTGTGGATGCCCACCTCGTTGCCCTGCTCGACCATCGTCTTCACCACGCTCGGGTAGCGCGAGACCATCGAGCCGACCAGGAAGAACGTGCCCGGGACGTCGTTCTCCCGGAGGATCTTCAGAACCTGGGGCGTCCAGGTCGGGTTCGGGCCGTCGTCGAAGGTGAGCGCGATCGTCTTGGCGGGCACCGACCGGGACACGGCCTGTCCGCCCCGGAAGGTGAGGATGGAGCCGCCGTCGAGCACCTTGTCGGGGACGTCATCAGAGGCGGCGCCGGTACGCACGCGCTGGTCGCCGCCCACCTCCGCGCGCAGATAGCCGTCGAGCAGCATCACGCTGGTGAGGGCGAGCAGAAGCAGTCCGGCGAGGATGACCCGCGGTTTCTGGAGTGCGGCGGCCTTTCCGGCGGCCCGCTCGATCTTCGAGGGGGCGCGTCGGCGGCCGCGTGTAGAGGTCGTCGTCATGACTGTGGCCGCACTCCCGTCAGTTGGCGCCGGAGGACGCGACGGCGGCCGGGGCCGTGGGCGCGCCCGCGGGTGGAACACCGGTGGGACTGCCGGTGGGTTTGCCCGTGGGCCTGCCGGTCGGCGTGACGCCCTCGGGGCCGCCTCCCGGCCGGAAGCCGCCGCCGGGTGCGGACTGGCCGCCACGGCCGAAGGGCAGCAGCGCGGACGGGGTCAGCGAGGTGCCCCAGCCCATGAACGCCATGCCGAGCACGGCCGCGTACCCAAGGCAGACGATGCCGACGAGAAGGCCGATCCGGCGCAGCGCCTTGGCCCGGCGCCCGGAGTTGTCGACGAAGACGGGCCCCTCCGCGGACCCGCTGCCGCGCTTGCGGCGGCCACCGGGGACGCGGGCCGCGGCGGCGCTTTTATCTATGGCGGACTCGGATTGCATTCCTCGGATATTAGGGCTGCTTTATTTGGCCGAATCTCTGGCTTTCATGTGCGCCACCCGTGAGAAGCGCCGGAGACTGTCATTACGCTGAGAGTTTCCCGGAATCACTCGACGGCACAGATCAGGGCGCAGTGCCCGGAATGCCGGACGACTTGCCCCATCATGCCCCTTTCATGCCGCCACCCCCCAGTCTTCCCTGTGCACCCGCTGTCGAAATAAATCACAGCCCGATGTGATTCATTTCCGTTTCCGGAACGGATTTGTTTCCGTCCTGAGACAGACTCACGAGAGCGGGTGCATGCGCAATGAGGAGTTTCCTGAAGCCGGTGGCCGGGCTCAGCTGCCTGCTCGCCCTGGCCGTCGCCGGCTGCTCCTCCGCCACGAAGAGCTCCCCGCCCGAGCCGTCGTCGCCCCCCTCGGCCGGGTCGGCCCCGTCGGCACGATCGGCCCCGTCGGCCCGGTCGACCGCCTTCGAGCCCTACGTCAGCGCCACGGACGCCTCCGCCATGGACGCGGCCGGGTCCCCGTCGACGTACAACCTCGCCTTCGTGATCTCGGACGGCAGCAGCTGTACGCCGAAGTGGAACGGCACCGAGGCTGTCGGCGACTCGGCGGTGACGGCCCGGATCGCGGCGCTGAAGCAGCACGGCGCGACGGTACGGGTCTCCTTCGGCGGGGCGTCCGGGAAGGAGCTGGCGTCGGTCTGCGCCAGCGCGAGCGCGCTGGCGGCGGCGTACGCGAAGGCGCTGGACACGGCGGGCGCGACCCGGGCGGACTTCGACATCGAGGGCGACGAGCTGACAGACACGGCGTCGGTCGCGCTGCGCTCGAAGGCGATCGCGCTGCTGCAGAAGGAGCGTCCCGGGCTCGACGTCTCGTTCACCCTGCCCGTGATGCCCTCGGGCCTGGACGCCGACGGCAAGGCGCTGCTGGAGTCGGCCAACGACCACGGGGTGCGGGTGTCCGCCGTGAACGTCATGACGATGAACTACGGCGAGTCGTACTCCGGCGACATGGGCGACTACGCGATCACCTCCGCCGAGGCGGCCCACGACCAGCTCGCGGATATCTTCGGGCTGAGTTCCCAGGGCGCGTGGCAGGGCCTGGCGCTGACCTCGATGATCGGCGTCAACGACGTCTCGGGAGAGACGTTCACGCTCTCCGACGCGGCCCAGGTGCGGGCGTTCGCCGAGCGGAAGGACCTGGCGTGGCTGTCGATGTGGTCGACGTTCCGCGACCGGAGCTGCGTGGACGGCAGCTCCTCCAAGGGCGACGCGGCCACGAACTGCAGTGGCGTCCGGCAGACTTCGGGAGCCTTCGGACAGGCCTTCGCGGGGTGAACCGTCAGCGGCGCCGGTGCACGAGCCGCCCGGCGACGACCGTCGCCACACACGTCCCGGCCCCGCGCTCGGTGAGGGCGGCCTCGTCGGGGACGTCGAAGACGGCGAACGTCGCGTCCCAGCCGTCGGCGCCGTCCGGCGGAAGCGGCAGCAGTATCGCCTCCGCCAGGCTGCGCCCGGTCAGCGGGTCGAGGGACGGCGGGCTCTCGGGACGCTCGAAACGCTCCTCCTGCGTCAGCCCCGCTCGGTACACGGCGTCCACCACGGCGGGCCTCGTCAGGGTTCCGGCCACGGCGACCGTGCCGTGCGCCAGCATCCGCTGCACTCCGCGCCGCGCGCTCGCGCCCCAGCGGGTGTCGCTCATCACGATCCCCGCGAGGGCCTCGCCCATGAGCGGCTGGGTGCCCAGTTCGTCGGCCTCACGGGGATCCGGATGGTAGGCCTGCTCCAGCAGTTCGGGCCCGTACGGGTTCAGCAGACCCGGGGTCAGGAGCCCCGGCCAACGCCGGACCCGGGCGGTCGGGTGTGCCGCCGCCAGTTCCTCGTACGGGCCGACGGCCGCGCACGCCCGGCCGTCGAGGAGCACCGCGCCGTCGGGCAGGGCGGTCCGCCGGTCCCCGGTGACCAGGAGACCGGCGGTGTGGATCGTCAGCATGCGCGCGCTAGTTGGAGGCGAGCAGCTTCAGCTCGGGGTGGGCCGTGCCGCCCTCGATCGCCGTCGACGAGATGTGGGACGCGACCCGCTCGTCGACCGGGTCGTTCGCCGGGTCGTCGTGGACGACCAGGTGCTCGTACGTCGTCGAGCGCTGCGCCGGGACCCGGCCGGCCTTCCGGATCAGGTCGATGATCTCCTGGCGGTTGGAGCGGTGCTTGGCACCGGCCGAGGAGACGACGTTCTCCTCCAGCATGATCGAGCCGAGGTCGTCCGCGCCGTAGTGCAGCGACAACTGGCCGATCTCCTTGCCCGTGGTCAGCCACGAGCCCTGGATGTGCTGGACGTTGTCCAGGAAGAGGCGGGCGATCGCGATCATCCGCAGGTACTCGAAGAGGGTCGCCTGGGTGCGGCCCTTCAGATGGTTGTTCTCGGGCTGGTAGGTGTACGGGATGAAGGCCCGGAAACCGCCCGTGCGGTCCTGTACCTCACGGATCATCCGCAGGTGCTCGATGCGCTCGGCATTGGTCTCGCCGGTGCCCATGAGCATGGTGGACGTGGACTCCACGCCCAGGTTGTGCGCGGCCTCCATGATCTCCAGCCAGCGCTCGCCGCTCTCCTTCAGGGGCGCGATCGCCTTGCGGGGCCGCTCGGGCAGGAGTTCGGCGCCGGCCCCTGCGAAGGAGTCGAGCCCGGCGGTGTGGATGCGCGTGATGGCCTCTTCCACCGAGACGCCCGAGATCCGTGCCATGTGCTCGACCTCGGACGCCCCCAGGCTGTGGATGACCAGCTGCGGGAAGGCTTCCTTGATGGCGCGGAAGTGCTTCTCGTAGTACTCCACGCCGTAGTCCGGGTGGTGGCCGCCCTGGAACATGATCTGGGTGCCGCCCAGTTCGACGGTCTCCGCGCACCGGCGCAGGATGTCGTCGAGGTCGCGGGTCCAGCCCTTGGCGGTGTCCTTCGGGGCCGCGTAGAAGGCACAGAACTTGCACGCCGTCACGCAGACGTTCGTGTAGTTGATGTTGCGCTCGATGATGTACGTCGCGATGTGCTCGACACCGGCGTACTTGCGGCGGCGTACCGCGTCGGCGGCGGCGCCCAGCGCGTGCAGCGGAGCGTCCCGGTACAGGACGAGCGCTTCCTCGGGGGTGATCCGCCCACCGGCTGCGGCACGGTCGAGGACGGCTGTGACATCAATGGGCGTGAGGTCGGCCTTCTCGGTCACCGGGCGTCCCTTTCGTAAGGGTTGTGGACAGACCGGACCAGCCTACGCCAGGGGTTTCACCGGGCCGACGTCAGGCCGCACCCGCGCCGGTCAGCAGTCCCACCAGGGCGCCGGCGATGAGGAACGGCCCGAAGGGGATCGCGGTCCGCCGCCCGGCCCGGCGTGCCAGCACGAGCGCGAGTCCGTACAGCCCGCCGAGGAGGAATCCGGTGAAGGTGCCGAGGACCACGGCCGGCCAGCCGTACCAGCCGAGGACCGCGCCGAGCCCGAGGGCGAGTTTGACATCGCCGAAGCCCATGCCGTTCGGGTTGACGAGGAAGAGCACGTAGTACGCGCCGCCGAGGACGAGGGCGCCGAACAGTGCGGTGCGCCAGTGCCCCGTGTGCCCCGGCAGGGCCGCGGCGGCCGCGAGCAGGACCAGGGCGGCGGCCGCGAGCGGCAGGGTGAGCACGTCCGGCAGCCGCTGCACCCGGAAGTCCACGATCGTCAGCAGGACGCCGACGGGGGCGAGCAGCAGCCAGACGGCCAGCTCGGGGCGGGTGCCGGTGGCCAGGGCGAGGGCGGCGCACACCAGGGCGGTGGCCACGCTCACCGAGACGGTCCCGGGGCCGTACGCCCGCCCGTCGGCGCACCGGGCCCGGCCGAGCCACCCGTCGATCGGGTGCCCCTCGGGACACCGGTCCCGCCATGGCTGTTCGGGCTCGACGCAGAGCCGGTACGCGGCCCGGGGCACCAGCAGGCCGACGCCCGCACCCCACACCGCGGCCCCGACGGCCGCCCAGAGGTCCAGATCCACGGGCACAGGGTAAGCGCCGGATGCCGTTCCCGACTCGCCCCGGGGAAGGGCTACTTGACCTTCTGCAGGAGTGCTGTCGGGTTCCCGGCGTCCGCGTTGTCCGTCTCGTACTTGAGGTCCGAGCCGTCGGGCGTGAGCCGGACCTCATGGCTTCCGGTCGTGCACGTCGACGGGTTGGACTTCTCGGCGACGCTCGTGGCGACGAGCTGCCCGGCCGAGACACGCTTCAGGAACAGTACGTCGTCACAGACGCCGCCCAGCTGGTCGGTGGACCGGAAGGTGCCGATCCGCCCGCCGGCGGCAGCCTGGCCGATGGTCACCCGGAACCTGCCCGCGGGCAACGCGCCACCGAGCGCCAGGGCGTCGCCCTCCCAGGTGCCGAGGTAGAAGGCGGACACGGCGGCGTTCCCGTCCGCCGGGGTGGACGCGCTGCCCGTGGCCGACGGGGACTTGGGGGCCCCTCCGGCGGTGCTGCCCCCGCCGGAACCGCCGCCGTCGAACAGCCGGAAGGCGAAGTGCGAACCGACCGTCACCACGGCCAGCGCCCCGGCGACCGCCAGCGCGACCGTGCAGCTCATGCGCCGGCCGCGACCGCCCGGCGCGGGGGCGGAGGTCGCGGCGACGCTCACCGAGAGCCTTCCGGGGCCGCCGGTGGCGGTCACGGCGTCCTGAGGCTGCGCCTCGGGGCCCCGGGCGGGAGGGACGGTCATGGCGGGCGGAGGACCGAAGACCCCGGCGGGCACCGGGACTTCGGGCGCCGGAGCGGGACGGCTCGCAGAGGCCGCGCCCGTACCCGCGTCCGCAGGCGCCCCGGCCGAGTCGCTCACCGACGCGTTGCTGAACCGCACCGGCCCCGACGGCGGCGTCTGCGCCGGATGCGCCCCCGAGACCTCCAGGTTCAGCAGTTGTACGGCCTTACGGCTGACCTGTTCCACCAGCGGGCCCGGCAACCAGCCGCCGCCCACCAGGCGGGACGCGCCCTCCGGGGCGAGGCGCCGGACCACGTCCTCCGGTGCGGGGCGCGCCGCCGGGTCCTTGGCCAGGCAGGCGGCCACCAGGTCCCGCACCTCGCCGTCCAGGGCGCCGAGCTCCGGTTCCTCGTGGACGACCTTGTACAGCAGCGCCGCCGAGGAGTCGCCGGGGAACGGAGGCTGCCCGGTCGCCGCGTACGCCAGCACCGCACCCAGAGAGAAGACGTCCGCCGCGCCGGTGACGCCCTGGCCGAGGATCTGCTCGGGGGACATGTAGCCGGGCGAACCGACGGAGACACCCGTGGAGGTCAGCGACGCCGTGCCGTCCGTGGCCCGCGCGATGCCGAAGTCGATCAGGAGCGGTCCGTCGAGGGTGAGCAGGACGTTGGACGGCTTGACGTCCCGGTGCACCAGGCCCAGTCCGTGCACCGCCGCCAGCGCCTCCGCGAGGCCGGCGCCCAGTGCCCGTACCGAATGCGGGGGCAGCGGGCCGCCGTCCGTCACCGCGACGGCCAGGGACGGCCCCGCCGCGTACCCGGTCGCGACCCAGGGCACCGGCGCCTCGGCGTCCGCGTCCAGCACGGGCGCGGTCCAGGCGCCCCCGACCCGCCGCGCGGCCTCCACCTCGCGGCGGAAGCGGGCGCGGAACTCCTCGTCCAGCGCGAAGTGGGGATGCACGATCTTGACCGCGACCGTGCGTCCGCCCGCGCTGCGCCCCAGGTAGACCCGGCCCATCCCGCCGGAGCCGAGCCTGCCGAGCAGCCGGTAGGGCCCCACCGTGGCGGGTTCACCGGCTTCCAGTGGCTGCATGGCGCCACTCCTCCCCCGTACGACCTGCCAGCAGGGTAGTGCCGTCCCGGGGGGAGCCTGCTAGGAGTCCAGGAGCTCCACTTTCACGTCCGCGGGGAAGCCCGTGGTCGGCCCGACCCGCCGGGCGAACTCGGTGACCGCCGCCAGCTGCGGACCGCCGAAGCGGAAGTCGAGCGTCGTGAAGTACTTCTCCAGCACGGTCGCGTCGAAGGCCTCCCAGCGGGCCGCCTGCTCGGCGACCTTGGCGACCTCCTCCAGGGACACGTCGCGGGAGGCCAGGAACTCCTTGTGCACCCGTCGGGTGACCTCCGGCTCGCGCTCCAGATAGTCCCGGCGGGCGGCCCACACCGCGAAGACGAACGGCAGGCCCGTCCACTCCTTCCACAGCACGCCGAGGTCGTGCACGGCGAGGCCGTACCGAGGGCCCTCGTGGAGGTTGGCGCGCAGGGCGGCGTCGCCGATGAGGACCGCGGCCTGCGCCTCCTGCATCATCAGGCTGAGGTCGGGCGGGCATGTGTAGTAGTCCGGCGTCACCCCGTACCGCTCGGCGAGCAGCAACTGGGCGAGGCGCACGGAGGTCCGGGAGGTGGAGCCGAGGGCGACACGGGCGCCGTCGAGCTGCTCCAGCGGGACCTGGGAGACGATCACGCAGGACATCACGGGGCCGTCGCAGCCGACCGCGATGTCGGGCAGGGCCACCAGGTCGTCGGCGTTCTTGAGGAACTCGACCAGGGTGATCGGGCCGATGTCGAGATCGCCCCGCACCAGCTGCTCGCTGAGCTTCTCGGGGGTGTCCTTGGTCAGCTCCATGTCCAGGAGCGTTCCGGTTCTCGCGAGCCCCCAGTAAAGGGGCAGACAGTTCAGGAACTGGATGTGGCCGACGCGCGGCCTGGTGCGGGAATTGTCCACATCGCGACACTAGACCCCGTGCGGTACGGTGCTGGCTTCAGGGTCCAGAAGCCACCTCGCACCCCTTGCGGACCATTGGTGTCAACCCCTACGTCCACTATGCGACACTGTGTCGTCAGTTCAGCTCACACCCGTTCAAACATTCGGGTGAAGTGATCTTGGCCTCTATTGCTTTGGGCTGCCTGCATGCTAGGCTCGCCGCAAGTTGCAGTTTGGTTTCCTTGCAGTACAGAGCCTGCGGAGCATGTGACCGCGGGCTCTCGTCGTTTTCAGAGACATGCAGTTGTGCGGCGCTTCAGTTTTCACACTTGCAGGTTCTGGAGCAGGGCAACCCTTTGGGCCCAAGGAGGGCTTATGGCTACCGGAACCGTGAAGTGGTTCAACGCCGAAAAGGGCTTTGGTTTCATCGCCCAGGAAGGCGGCGGCCCCGACGTCTTCGTCCACTACTCCGCGATCAACGCGAACGGTTTCCGCTCGCTCGAGGAGAACCAGCAGGTGAGCTTCGACGTGACCCAGGGCCCGAAGGGCCCGCAGGCGGAGAACGTCACGGCCATCTGAGTCGCTGACCCGGAGTTTTCGGTCTTCGGTTCCAGGCCTTCGGCTCACCGGCCCTCCGGCCCATCGAGTCCGATGCTTTGATCCGGAACGGACAGCAGTACCCAAGGAGCCCCGCGCGCCATCCGGCGCAGGGGGCTCCTGCTTTTTTGCGCACACCTTTTCCCACCGGCTTCCCACCGGTTCCCCGTCAGGCGCGCATAAACCCCACCGGCCCCGAGGTCCCACAGCGGATCACCCCGCGCTTCCGCACCACGAGCGAAAGACGTCCGGAAGGCATCGGGAAGACGGCCCGTCGAGCGGCCTGGCGGCCACCCCCGCGTCCGCGCAGTCGGCCGGGAACGGCGACGCGCTCTCCCTGCTGACGCCCCTACCACTCCACCGGCAGCTCCAGCGGGAAGCGGCGGATCGTCTCCGTGTCCCAGCGGATCTCCCCCGGCGGTACCGCGAGCCGCAGTTCGGGGAAGCGTTCCAGGAGCCGTCCGATGGCCACTTCCAGTTCCGCCATGGCCATCGGTACGGCGATGCACCGGTGGCCGCCCCAGCCGAAGGTCATATGGGGCAGGTTGGGTCGGTCCGGGTCGATGAGGTCCGGGTCGGGGTAGCGCTCCGGGTCGCGGTTCGCGGTCAGGTACGACACATGGACGTAGTCGCCCGCCCGGATGAGCACCCCGTCGATCTCCACGTCCTCCAGCGCCACCCGGGGAATGCCGACGCCCTTGCGGAAGGGGATGTAGCGCAGGATCTCGTGCAGCGTGGCCGTCAGGGTCTCGGGTCGCTCGCGCAGCCGCTGCACCAGCGCGGGGCGGGTCAGCAGCAGATAGACGATGTCGCTGATCTGGCAGGTGGCCGTGTCCTGGCCGCTGAGCACCAGCGTCAGCGCCATGACCGCCAGTTCCTGGTCGTCGAGCGTGTCCTCGCCCTCCCGCGCGGCGGCCAGCGCGCTGATCAGATCGGGCCCGGGGGCGCGCCGGCGCTGTTCGACCTGTTCGCCGAAGTACGCCCGCAGTTCCGCCTTGGCGGCCGCGGCCTGCTCCCGGCTGTCCGGGCCGGTGGCGAGCAACTGGTGGACGTACTCCTGCATCCGGTCCCAGTCCGCCTCGGGGATGCCCAGGACGTCGAAGATGGTGCGCCGGGGCAGCGGGTTCGACAGATGCTCGACCAGGTCCACCGGCGGCCCCTGCGCCTCCATCTCGTCGAGCAGGGTGTCCGCGAGCCGGGTGATACGCTCCCGCATCCGCTCCACCTGCCGCTTGGAGAAGGCCTGCGAGGCGAGGTGGCGCAGCCGGCTGCTGTGCGGCGGGTCCATCACGTTGACGGACTCCGGGGAGACGATCGGCTCCGGCGTCAGCCGGGGATAGTCGGTGCCGATGATCGCCGCCCGGCTGAACCGCTGGTCGCTGGTCACCTGCCGCACCCCCTCGAACCCGGTGACCAGCCAGGCGTCGCCTTGGCCGTACGGCAGCCGGATACGGCTGAGGGAGTCGCGGCCCATGAGCTTCGCGAGCGAGGGATCGAACTCCAGGCCCTCGCTGAAGTCGAACGGGCACAGGAGGGGTTCGTTGCCTGGGGTCATCGTGCGGTCTCCGTTTCGAGCGGCCTTCGGTGTGCGTGTGCCGTCAGTCCTCCGTCACCGGCCTGACGTCGGTGGCGGCCACCGCGGCGCGCAGGCCCCGGGCGAGCTTCACGGCGTCGCCGACGGCCCAGAAGTGGACGAAGAACAGACGGGGTTCGTCCCTGAGGCCGTGGTTGTGCAGTTCTACGAGTTCGGCCCCGGCCCCCCGCAGGGCCGCGAGGACGTCCTGGACCTCCCCGGCGACCAGGCAGCAGTCGCCGCTGACGGCGGCCCGACCGCCGCCCAGCGGCTGCCAGTTGATCGCGGTCGTGGATCCCAGTCCCGGTGGCAGCACCCGATCGCCGTCGGTGACGGTCTCCCGGCGGACGAAGAGACTCTTGTAGATCCCGTCGTCGATGCTGCCCTTGACGCCCAGCGCGGCGTCGATGCCGGCGGTGTCCAGGTCGAGGGGGCGCGGCCGGACGGAAGGCGTGGGGCGGGCCGGGGGCGGGGTGCCGGTGCGGTCGAGCGCCGCGCGCAGGCCCCGGGCGAGGGCCACCGGATCGTGGCCGTGGGCGTGGATGTGCATCCACCAGACGTCCGGGCGCTGGGCGAGCAGATGCTTGTGGAGCGCGGTCTGCTCGATGCCCCGCTGGTGCAGGACATCGGCGAACCCCTGGAGTTCGGCCTCGGTGACCACCATGTCGCCCATCACCATCGTGCCGCCGTCGGCATAGCGGACGAAGGCCATGTGCGCCGCCAGGGCGAGCGCGGGTCTGACGCGGACGCCGTGGGAGAGGACGGCGAGGTCCCGGCGGGCGAAACCCGTGTGGTACATCACGTTCCGCTTCATGTCGCCGGTCCGGCCGAGCGCGTCGGCGACGCCCTTCCAGTCCGACAGCACGGTGGGCACGGGACGGACCAGCTCCCGGCCCCGCCCCTTCGCCGTCCCGGCAGACTGGGCACGGGCGCCCGTCGACACCGCGGCCAGCAGCGGCGCCACAGCCGCCGCGGCCACCACCCGTCGACGTGACGTGCCGGGGCCGGGTCGGGCGTCCTGCTGTCGGTACTCAGCCATCATGTGCGCCTCCTGACGGGATGGAAGCACGCAAGGCCCTCCACACCCGCCAGCACCGCCGCCGCCCTGGGCCAGGTGGCCCAATCACCCGCCGGTGAAGTCGGTGAAGCGGGTGGTGTCACGGAAACGCCGGGCAGTGCTCGTCGTCCCGGGCGCGCCGGCCGCGCGGTGCCCGAGCCGATACGCGGCGCCGGGCCGTCAGTCGTCGGCCAGGACCGCCGCGATCACCCGCTCCGGCGCCTCCAGCGACGGCCAGTGGCCCACGTCCGGCAGCTCCACCAGCCGTGCGCCGGGCATCCGGTCGCGGATCCGGTCGGCCATGTGCGCGCCGGAGACCGGGTCCTGAAGGCCCCACACGAACCGCAGCGGAAGATCTGTGTTCTCAAGCGCGCCGACCCACCGGTCGCGGTGCGTCTGCCGATCACGGATATAGCGGATCAGCAGATAGGAGTTCAGCTGTCCCTCGTCGCGGCTGTAGGTGCGCCACATCTCCACGCTGTCGGTCAGCGCGTCGTAGGCGGGCGGGAACGTGACGGCGAGGTCGGAGACGAACCCGTCCTCGTCGGCCCGCGCGCTCAGTGTGCGGCCGGTATCGGGGTCCAGGAGCCGGCTCTGCGCGTCCGTGCGCCGGTGCAGCTCGGGGTAGATCCCGCCGTTCATCAGTGTCATGCCGGCCAGGGCCACGGACAGCGAGCCCTCCGCACGGCGTGCGAGCAGCTCCTGCCCGACCGAGCTGCCGTAGTCGTGTGCGACGACCCGGGTGGCGCCCAGGCCGTCGTGCGCCCACAGCGCCTCCACCAGATCGGCCTGCTCCATCAGCGAGTAGTCGTGCTCGCGCGGCTTGGCGGACGCCCCGAAGCCGAGGAAGTCCGGCATCACCAGGGTGTGCCTGCGGGCCAGCTCGGGCGCGATCCTGGCCCACTGGTGGGACGACGCCGGATATCCGTGCAGGAGCGTGAGCGGAGGTCCGCTGCCCATCCGGCGTGCGAAGATCGTGCGCTCGACGCCGCGCAGGCGCAGGGGCACGTACTCGCCTTCCGACCACCAGGCCTCGACGCTGTCGATCGACATGGAGCCCCTCGCTCTCGGCTGGAGTGACATCTCCACTCTCCGCGTGGCCGACGGGCGCCGCAAACACGCATCAGGCCCACGCGTTCGTCGCGGCGCCGGGCGCTACGGCGTGTACAGCCCCTCCACCTCCCGCGAGAAGTCCCGCAGGATCGCCTCGCGGCGGAGTTTCAGAGACGGGGTCAGATGGCCGGCCTCCTCCGTGAAGTCCACGGGGAGGACCGTGAAGCGGCGGATCGACTCGGGGCGGGAGACCAGTTTGTTGGCCTCGTCCACGGCGCGCTGCAGGACCACGTACAACTCCTCGTCGTCGGCCAGGAGTTCCGGCGGTACCGGGTGCTTGCCGATCATCTGGCGCCAGTGGGTGATGCCCTCCGGGTCGAGGGTGATCAGTGCGCTGATGTAGGGGCGGCCGTCGCCGAGGACCAGGCACTGGGAGATCAGGGGGTGGGAGCGCAGCCAGTTCTCCAGCGGGGCCGGGGCCACGTTCTTGCCGCCCGCGGTGATCAGGATCTCCTTCTTCCTGCCGGTGATCGTGAGATAGCCCTGGTCGTCCAGACGGCCGATGTCACCCGTGGGGAACCAGCCGTCGGGGCCCGCCGGGACCACCCCGCCCGCGTGCGGGTCCCAGTAGCCGCGGAAGACCTGGCCGCCGGACAGCAGCACCTCGCCGTCGGCCGCGATACGCACCCTCGTGCCGGGCAGCGGCCAGCCGACCGTGCCCAGCCGGGGTTTGAGCGGTGGGGTCACGGTGGCGGCGCCGGTCGTCTCCGTCAGGCCGTACCCCTCGTAGATCCCTATGCCGGCGCCCGAGTAGAAGGCGGCGAGGCGCTGGCCGAGCGGGGAGCCGCCGGAGATGACATGGCGGACCCTGCCGCCCAGGGCGTTGCGGATACGGCGGTAGACGAGGGGGTCGTAGAAGGCCCGGGCTGTCTTCAGGGCGCGGCCCGGGCCGGAGCCGGTGCCGTGCCGACGGGCCTCCGTCGCCTCGCCGTAGCGGCGGGCCACCTCCGCGGCACGGTCGAACAGCGTCGCCCGGCCGGCGCGCTCGGCGGACGCCCGCGCGTTGTTGTAGACCTTCTCCAGCATGTAGGGGATGACCAGCAGGAAGGTCGGCCGGAAGCTCGCCAGGTCGGCCAGCAGGTCCTCCGCCTGGAGGCTCGGCGCGTGGCCGAGCCGTACCCGGGCGCGGATGCAGGCGACCGCCACCATCCGGCCGAATACATGCGACAGGGGCAGGAACAGCAGCGTGGACGGCTCGTCGCTGCTCTTCGTGCTGAAGATCGGGTGGAGGAGCTCGGTCGCGTTGTCGACCTCGGCGAGGAAGTTGCCGTGGGTCAGCGCGCAGCCCTTGGGGCGGCCCGTCGTGCCCGAGGTGTAGACGAGGGTGGCCAGGGTGTCCGGGCCCAGGACGCCCCGGCGTACGGAGATCTCCTGGTCGGGGAGCGACTGCCCCACCTGCGCCAGGCTGTCGACATGCCCCTTCTCCATCACCCACACACGGCGCAGGTCGGGCATGTGGGGGCGTTCGGGGCCGAGGGCCGCCGCCTGGGCGACCGTCTCCGTCACCAGGGCCGCGACGCCCGCGTCCTGGAGGATCCAGCGGGTCTGGAAGACGGAGGAGGTGGGGTAGACGGGGACCGTCACCAGGCCCGCCGCCCAGGCCGCGAAGTCGAGGAGCGTCCATTCGTACGTCGTACGCGCCATCACGGCGATCCGGTCGCCCGGCATCAGGCCCTCGGAGATCAGCCCCTTCGCCACGGCCAGGACCTGGTCGGCGAACTGAGCCGCCGTCACATCCGTCCAGCCGCCGTCCGCGTCGCGGCGGCTGAGGGCCCGGTGGTCGGGCGCCTCGGCCGCGTTCTCGAACGGCAGGTCGGCGAGCGAGCCGTGGGTCACCTGCGGTACCAGCGGGGGCACGTACGCCTCCCGCACCTCACCGTTCAGCCGCCGGGTCTCCGGCTCCACGAGGACCGGGCCGCCGTCGTGGTCGAGGTGGACCGGGGCGGCGGGAACGGGAGCGGACGAGTACGAGATGGGCATGGGCAGCTCCTGGGACCTGCAGCGGTGCACTGCTTCGCTGCATGGGGTACGCGCCGTGCGCACCGAGATGTTCAACCGCGGCGCGGCTCACTGTTACCGCCGGTTCAGGACCCGGATCGTACGGGGCCCGCGTGGGGAGTCTGTGCGGGTTCGGGGAGGGTCCGGGGATGGTCCGGAGGCGGGGGTGTGCGGGTTGTCCCGCGTCGGTCGGGCGTTCGTCAGGTGTCGGTCAGGGGCGTTCGAGGATCGCCGTCACCCCCTGTCCCCCGGCCGCGCAGACCGAGATGAGGCCGCGGCCCGGGGCGTCCCGCTCGGCCAGCAGCTTCGCGAGCGTCGCCACGATCCGGGCGCCCGTGGCGGCGAAGGGATGGCCGGTGGCGAGGGAGGACCCGGCGACGTTCAGCCGGGCGCGGTCCACCGGGGCGAGCCCGCGCCGCTCCCAGGCGGCGAGCGTCGCCAGCACCTGGGAGGCGAAGGCCTCGTGGATCTCGACGAGGTCGAAGTCGCCGATGCCGAGGCCCGCCCGCTCCAGCATGCGCGGGACCGCGTACGCGGGCGCCATCAGCAGTCCGTCCTCGCCGCCCGCGACGTCCCCGCCGACGAAGTCGACGGCCGCGGTCTCGTACGCCGTCAGATACGCGAGCGGCTCCAGCCCCCGCGCCCTGGCCCACTCCTCGCTCGCGAGCAGGACGACGGCGGCGCCGTCCGTGAGCGGGGTCGAATTCCCCGCGGTCATCGTCGGTTCGGGCCCGTCGGTGCCGAACACCGGCTTGAGACGGGCGAGTTTCTCCGGTGCGGAGTCGGGGCGCAGGTTCTGGTCGCGGTCGAGGCCGCGGAAGGGGACCACCAACTCCCGCAACAGGCCCCGGTCGTACGCCGCCGCCAGCCGCCGGTGGCTCGTCGCCGCCAGCTCGTCCTGCGCCTCGCGGGTGATCCCCCACGCGCGGGCGGTGACGGCGGCGTGCTCGCCCATGGACAGGCCGGTGCGCGGCTCGGCGTTGCGCGGGATGTCGGGGACCAGATGGCCGGGGCGGATCCCGGCCAGGGCCCTCAGCCGGGCGGCGGGTGACTTCGCCCGGCGGGCTCGGAGCAGGATCCGGCGCAGGGTGTCGTTCACCCCGAGGGGCACGTCGCTCGCGGTGTCCGCGCCGCCCGCGATCGCGGACTCGGTCTGCCCGAGCGCGATCTTGTTGGCGGCGGCGATCACGGCCTGCAGTCCGGTGCCGCAGGCCTGCTGGATGTCGTAGGCGGGAGTACGGGCGTCCAGCGCGGATCCCAGCACGGTCTCCCGGGCGAGGTTGAAGTCGCGGCTGTGCTTGAGCACGGCCCCGGCGACCAGTTCGCCGACCGCGCCCGGTGCTCGGAGGCCGTGGCGCCGCACGAGGGCGTCGACCACGGCAGTCAGCATCTCCTGGTTGCCGGCCGTGGCGTAGGGCCCGTCGGAGCGGGCGAAGGGGAGGCGGCTGCCGTCGAGCACGGCGACTCTGCGCACCTCACCGATCCTGAGGGAACCGCTCATCTCGACTCGCTCCTCACCCGGGGCATAGCCTTACCCCCGGTAACCTTACTTCAGGGTAAGCAGTCGAGCGAGCTGGGAGCCTGACGATGACCGACCGCTATCTGCGCTTCACGGGGACCGCCCCGGGCCGGTTCCTCACCCGGCGGCTCGGTCTGCCCCAGCCCGTGACGCTGCATCGCCGGTCGGCCGAACGCCCCGCCCTGGAGGGGCCGCTGCTGCATCTGACGGCGGGCACGTCCGCGCTGGATCTCGCCCCGGTGCTGGCCCGGACCGGACCGACCGGCGGGGACGACGGCCGTCCCGCCGCGGTGGTCCTCGACGCCACCGGCGTACGGGAGGTCGAGGCGCTCGCCGAGGTGCACGCCGCGCTGCACCCGGTCGTGCGCTCGGTCGCCGACAGCGGACGCGTGGTGGTGCTGGGCTCGCCGCTCGACGCGGCCGACCACCACCAGGCGGCGGTGCAGCAGGGCCTGGAGGGGTTCACCCGCTCCCTCGGCAAGGAGATCGGGCGGGGGCGGACCGTGACGCTGCTGCGGCTGACGGACGCGGAGGCCGCCGAGTCGACGTTGCGGTTCCTGCTCTCGCCGAGGTCCGCGTATGTGAGCGGGCAGGTCGTCGAGGTCGGTGAGGGGCCCGTCGCCGCGCCCGGGGACGGGGCGCGACCGCTCGCCGGGCGGACCGCGCTGGTGACCGGGGCCGCGCGCGGGATCGGCGAGGCGGTCGCCGAGGTGCTGGCGCGGGACGGGGCACGGGTGGTGTGCCTGGACGTGCCGGCCGCCGGGGCGGAGGTGGGGCGGGTGGCCGAGCGGCTCGGCGGGAGTGCGCTGACGCTCGACATCACGGCGGCGGACGCGGGCGCGCGAATCGCCGACGCGCTCCCCGACGGGCTGGACGTCCTCGTCCACAACGCGGGCATCACCCGGGACCGCCGGCTCGCGAACATGGCGGCGGACCGGTGGAATCCGGTGCTCGATGTGAACCTCGCGAGCGTGCTGCGCACGACGGACGCCCTGCTGTCCCGCGGGGTGCTACGGACCGGGGGGCGGATCGTGGCCACCGCGTCGATCGCCGGGATCGCCGGGAACGCGGGGCAGACGAACTACGCGACGAGCAAGGCGGGCGTGATCGGGCTCGTGCGCTCGCTGGCCCCGCGGGCGCTCGCGGAGCACGGGGTGACGGTGAACGCCGTGGCCCCCGGATTCATCGAGACGAGGATGACGGCCGCGATTCCGTTCGCCGTCCGGGAGGCGGGGCGGCGGATGAACTCTCTGGGGCAGAGCGGGCTGCCGGTGGACGTGGCGGAGACGACGGCCTGGCTGGTCCACCCGGGTTCCGGAGCGGTGAACGGGCAGGTTGTACGGGTCTGCGGCCAGAGCCTGCTGGGGGCGTAGACCATGACCGTCCGCACCGGCTCCCCCGCGCTGACCCCGCTGCTGGCCCGGGGCGCCCTTCTCTCCCCCTTCAAGCGCCCCCGGCCCGACGCCCCCTTCCCCCGGGCCCGGCTCGTGCTGCCCGGGGTGCGGATCGACGCGGACCGGCTCGCCGCCTACGAGCGGGTCTGCGGCTTCCCCACCGGGATCCACGCGCTGCCCGTCACCTACCCCCATGTCCTCGGGTTTCCGCTGGCCATGCGGATCATGGCGATCCGGGCGTTCCCCCTGCCCCTGCTCGGGCTCGTGCACACGTCCGTCGAGATCACCCAGCACGAGCCGCTCACCCCGGACGGGGAGTACGTCATCGGTGTGCGGGTGCGGGAACTCGTGCCCCATCGGCGCGGCACCGAGGCCGTCGTCGTCACCGAGGCTCACCGGGGGAAGCGGCTGCTGTGGGAGTCGGCCGGCACCTACCTGGCCCGGCACCGCACCTCCGCCGCCCCGGCCGAGGCACCCCCGCCGTCCGGTCAACCCCCTCTGCCCGCCCTCGCCGAATGGCGTCTCGCCGACGACGTGGGCCGACGCTACGCGGCCGTGTCCGGGGACGGCAACCCCATCCATCTGCACCCCCTCACCGCCCGTATGTTCGGCTTCCCCCGGGCCATCGCGCACGGCATGTGGACCGTCGCCCGGTGCCTCGCCGAACAGCCCGCCGGTTCCGCCGTGCACCTGCGTGCCGCGTTCAGGGCCCCCGTTCTGCTCCCGGGCACCGTGACCTACGCGGCGGACGGCGGACGCTTCGAACTGCGCGGCGGGGACCGGCTCCACCTCAGCGGCGAGATACGGCGGCTGCGGGAGTGAGAGTCCGCCGCCGCTCGGCGCGGCCCGGAATCCGCATGGGTCCGGCCCGGAGGGGTACCGGGGAAACATGGGTGTGCTGGCCCGCCTGGACGGTTACCAGCGACAGCATCGCTGGACGGGTTTTCCTTTGGCCGTGGCCTACAAGTTCTTCGACGACCAGGCCGCATATCTGACCGCGCTTCTGACGTACTACGGCTTTCTGTCCCTGTTCCCGCTGCTGCTCTTCCTCGTCGCCCTGCTGGGTTCCCTGCTCAGCGGCAACCCTCAGCTCCAGCACGCGGTGCTGAACTCGGCACTGGGCGAGTTCCCGGTGATCGGCGACCAGCTGGGGCACAACATCCACTCCTTCCACGGAAACGGCGTCGCCCTCGCCGTGGGTGTCGTGGGCAGTCTCTACGGAGCCCTGGGCATCGCTCAGGCCGCCCAGCTCGCTCTGAACAAGATCTTCGCGGTGCCCCGCCACGCCCGCCCCGATCCCCTCCGCTCCCGGCTGAAGGGCCTGAAGTTCCTGTCGCTGCTCGCGCTCGGGCTGCTGGTCACCACTGCCCTGTCCGCCGGGGAGTCCGAGGCCAGCGTGTTCGGCACCCGGCTGGCCATAGGGCTGCGCCTGGCCGCCGCGGCCACCGCCATCGTGCTCAACGCCGTCCTGCTGATGCTCAGCTACCGCATCCTGGCGCGCCGCCGGCTGCCGGTGCGCCTGATGTACGGCCCGGCCCTCGGCGGTGCCTGTGCCTGGCAGGTGCTCCAGTGGGGCGGCTCGTACTACGTCGGCCATGTCCTCAAGGGCGCCACGGCCACATACGGGCTGTTCGGGATCGTGCTGGGCCTGATCGCCTGGCTCTACCTCGGCGCGTTCGTGTACCTGTGCACCGCGGAGATCTGCGCGGTGCGGTGCCTGCATCTGTGGCCCCGCAGCCTGCTGAGCCCCTTCACCGACCGGGTCCACCTGAGCCCGGGCGATCTGCGCGCCTACCGGTCGTACGCGGCGACGGAGTCCTTCAAGGGCTTCGAGAAGATCACGGTCCACTTCGACCATCCCCCGCACCCGCCCCTCGACGGCGGCACACCGGAGAGCCATCCGCCCGCCGACGGCGGCACACCGTAGGACGTTCCACGCGGATCCTCTGCCGAGGACACGGAGCGCGGTGGGCGGCGGCGCCTCCAGCACGCGGGTGAGGTCTAGTCGTGGTCCGGCGGTGACCAGGGTCGGCTTTCCATGAGGTTGCCGAGGCCCGCCCAGGCAAAGTTCATGAGGGTCGCGGCGGCCTGCCGAGCGGAGACGCCCGGGGTGGCGTTCGCCCAGGCCGCGAGGGACTCCGCCGCGCCCACCAGGGCCTCGGCGAGCCCGGCCGCGTCACGCTCGGGCAGGTCGGGGTCCTGGGGGGACCTCCCCGTTCGAGCGCGGCCGGGAGCTTGGGGGCGGGCCTCGCGCGCGGCGACGGCGATGAGCTGTGTCACGAACGCGACGATCCCCTCGCGCATCGCGTCGACCTCGGCCGCGAAGGGCTCACCGTGCGTACGGGCCTGGAGGTGCAGCACCGTCCAGGCCTCCGGGTTCCGCGCGGTGTGCGTGAAGAACGCGCACAGCCCCTCCCAGAGTTGGCGGTCGGCGGGCAGACCCGGCCGGACGCCGGAGCGCACGGCCGCGGTGAGCGCGGCGGCCTCGCGGCGGATGCAGGCGGTGAAGAGGTCTTCCTTGGAGTTCAGATACAGGTACACCAACGGCTTGGAGACGCCCGCCAGTTCCGCGATCTCGTCCATCGACGCGGCCGTGTAGCCACGCCGGCCGAAGATCTGCACGGCGGCGTCCAGCATCTGCTGCTCGCGCACGGCCCGCGGCATCCGCTTGGTCTTCACGGAACCCATACGCGTAGCGTAAGCCGCCCCGACAGCGCCGGTTGCGCACTCGGCGGCGGCTCACCGTCCCGATGAGCGCTCCGTGCGCCCGGACCGGCGTCCCGCTACGACGCCTGGCCCTGCACCGGCGCCGTGTCGTCGGCCGCGTCCTCCTGGGCGCGGTTCGCCTCGATGTTGGCCTTCATACGGTCGACCTTGCGCACGACCTGCACCGAGGCACGGTCCCGCTCCCCGCGGAGCAGCACGAAACTGAGCGGTGCCGAGATCACCAGGGCGAGCAGAACCATCCACAGGCCGTTGGAGGCACCGAGGCCGCGCGGGGCGATGCCCGAGTAGACGAGGCCCCAGACGACCACGAGGCAGCCCGCGAAGATACCGAGGCGCATCAGCGTGTAGCGGAGCATCTCAATCCACTCTTCCGTTCCGTGGGAATCCCCCTGTGGGTCACCGTCCAGTGAAGCACGCGCGGCACCCGATCTTGCACGGGGGTGCGGGCGGGCCGGTCATCCCAGGGGAAGCAGCATCGTGATGTCGTCGCGGTCGTCCCCGGGCGCCACCCGTATCGCCCCGGGCACCCGGCCGACCTCCTTGTAGCCGCAGGAGCCGTAGAAGTGCTCCAGGCCGAGACCGCCGCGGCAGGTGAGCCGTATCGCCTCGATGCCCTCGATACCGCGGGCCGCGTCGGCGGCGGCCGCCAGCAGATCGCGGCCGTAGCCCTTGCCCTGATGCCGTGGGTGCACCATCACCGTGTAGAGCCACAGCCAGTGCGTCATCAGCCGGTGGGTGTTGAGGGTGAGGAACGTGCTCGCGCCCACCTGCCCCTGCGGGTCGTACCCGACGAGCAGCCGGGTGCGACCCTCGCTCATCGCCGTCAGATGCCTGAGCAGCTCCTGCCGGACCGTCTCCCGGGTGACGGGCGGCACGAACCCGACGGCCCCGCCGGCGTTGGACACGTCCGTCCACAGATCGAGGACGCCGTCGCGCAGGGCGGGCGTCATGGGCGGATCGAGGACGAAAGTAAGGGGCATGCGGCGAGGCTATCCATTACCTCGTTGCGGGCTCAAGCAAGTGTGGCGCCCCTCACCTCACGACCCTGACCTCCACAGACGTGCAGGCCCCGGCGGTGCGCGCCGGGGCCTGCACAAGGACTGGGGAGGGATCAGAGCCGCATCGGCTGGGGCGCGTCACGGCGGGCCGGGTCCGGACCGTCGTACTCGCGGATGATCTCGTACCGCGTGTTCCGCTCCACCGGGCGGAAGCCCGCGTCCCGGATCAGGTCGAGCAGGTCCTCGCGGGTCAGCTTGTTCGGCGTGCCGTAGTTGTCCGCGTCGTGCGTGATCTTGTACTCGACGACCGAGCCGTCCATGTCGTCCGCGCCGTGCTGGAGGGCCAGCTGTGCCGTCTGCACGCCGTGCATGACCCAGAAGACCTTGACGTGCGGGACGTTGTCGAAGAGCAGCCGGGAGACCGCGAAGGTCTTCAGCGCCTCCGCGCCCGTCGCCATCTGGGTGCGCGCCTGAAGGCGGTTGCGGACCTTGCCGTCCTGCATGTCCACGAAGTCGTGCTGGTAGCGCAGCGGGATGAAGACCTGGAAGCCGCCCGTCTCGTCCTGCAGCTCACGCAGCCGCAGCACATGGTCGACGCGGTGGCGCGGCTCCTCGATGTGGCCGTACAGCATGGTGGCCGGGGTCTTCAGACCCTTCTCGTGCGCCAGGCGGTGGATGCGCGACCAGTCCTCCCAGTGGGTCCGGTGGTCGACGATGTGCTGCCGGACCTCCCAGTCGAAGATCTCGGCACCGCCGCCGGTGAGCGACTCCAGACCCGCGTCGATCAGCTCGTCGAGGATCTCGGACGCGCTCAGGCCGGAGATGGTCTCGAAGTGGTGGATCTCCGTCGCGGTGAACGCCTTCAGCGAGACGTTCGGCAGGGCGGCCTTCAGCTCGCGCAGCGACCGCGGGTAGTAGCGCCACGGCAGGTTCGGGTGCAGGCCGTTGACGATGTGCAGCTCGGTGAGGCTCTCCGACTCCATCGCCTTGGCGAGCTTGACCGCCTCCTCGATGCGCATCGTGTACGCGTCCTTCTCGCCCGGCTTGCGCTGGAACGAGCAGTACGCGCAGGACGCGGTGCACACGTTCGTCATGTTGAGGTGACGGTTGACGTTGAAGTGGACCACATCGCCGTTCTTGCGGGTCCGCACCTCGTGCGCGAGGCCGCCGAGCCAGGCCAGGTCGTCCGACTCGTACAGCGCGATGCCGTCCTCGCGGGTCAGCCGCTCACCGGCCCGGACCTTGTCCTCCAGCTCGCGCTTGAGCCCGACATCCATGCTTCTGCCTCTCCCTTTGGACAAAACCGACCCCACCGTACCTCCGCCCCGCGGGCGGACGGCGCCCCACCCGGCACCTCCACCGGGCGGCCCCCGCACGGCGCCGTGCGCCTACTGCGTCTCCGGAAGCTCCCCCACCCGGTTCTCCCACTTCGTGGACAGCACGATCGTGGTCCGCGTACGGGAGACGCCCTTGGTGCCGGAGAGCCGGCGGATGGTCTTCTCCAGGCCGTCCACGTCGTTCGCGCGCACCTTGAGCATGAAGGAGTCGTCGCCGGCGATGAACCAGCAGTCCTCGATCTCCTGAAGGTCCTTCAACCGGTGCGCCACGTCTTCGTGGTCCGCTGCGTCGGAGAGCGAGATGCCGATGAGGGCGGTGACCCCGAGCCCGAGGGAGGCCGCATCGACGGTCGCACGGTAACCGGTGATGACCCCGGCCGCCTCAAGCCGGTTGATGCGGTCGGTGACGCTGGGCCCGGACAGGCCGACAAGACGTCCCAGCTCCGCGTAGGAGGCCCGGCCGTTCTCCCTCAGGGCCTGGATGAGCTGCCTGTCCACCGCGTCCATGCGATCGAAGCCTTCCACTGAAGAGGTCTGATACAGAAGGTCTGAAGAGATCTGTTTACAGAGGTCTGAAGAGATCTGCCGCAGAGGGTCCGAAGAGATCTGATGCAGAGGTCTGAAGAGGTGCTGAAAGTGCTGCGGACTGCCGCGGCCCGGCCCGTGAGGCGCTCGGCCGGCTCTCACGTCGTACGGCTGCCCCCGCCCAGTTCGCCCTGCCAGCGGCGGTAGAGCCCGTGCTCCACTCCCACCGTGTCGAGCACCCGCCCGGCCACGAAGTCCACCAGGTCCTGGATGTGCGTGGCCCCGGCGTAGAAGGCGGGCGAGGCGGGCACCACGACCGCGCCCGCGTCGTCCAGGGCCACCAGGTGGCGCAGCGTCTGGCCGTTCAGCGGGGTCTCCCGTACGGCGACGGCCAGCGGACGGCCCTCCTTCAGGGTCACGCTCGCCGCCCGCTGCAACAGGTCCTTCGACAGCCCGAGTGCGACCCCCGCCACGCACGCCGTCGAGGCCGGCACGATCAGCATCCCCTTGGCCGGATAGGACCCCGAGGACGGCCCGGCGGCCAGGTCCCCGGCACTCCAATGCCGTACCCCCGTGATGTCCACGTCGAAGGTCCCGGGCTTTCCGTCGGCACCGCGGGACAGCCAGGCCCGCAGATCGTCCTGCCAGTGGGCGTCCCGGAACGGCAGGCCCGTCTCGTCGAGCAGCGTGAGCCGGGAGGCCCGGCTGACCACGAGATCGACGCTCTCGCCCGCGTCGAGGAGTCCGCGCAGCACGGCAGCGGCGTAGGGGGTGCCCGAAGCACCCGAAACCCCCACGATCCAAGGCGTACGCGGCGTCTCTCCTGGCTTGACTGGGTTCACGCCCCCGAGCCTATCCGGCGTCGCACACGGGCGACCGGCCAAGGTCCCGGCAGAGCGGACGGTGTGACCGGGGCCGGGGTCAGGACCGGGCGGGCGCCTTCGGGTCCACCGGCAGCCCGCTGGTCGTCAGCGTCAGCTTGCCCAGCGGGGAGTCGACGGTCAGGTCGGGGCCGTACGGGATGGTGTCGCGGCCGCGGTAGCCGTCGGGGCCGGGGTTCCACATCGTGACGACATGGCCCTTGAGCGGGTCGAGAACCAGGTAGTTGGCGATGCCGCGGGAGGCGTACCAGCGGGGCTTGACCTCGTAGTCGCGGCGGACGCTTTCCGGGGAAACCACCTCGGCGACGAGCTCGATCAGGTCGGACGGGTACGCGCTGCGGTTCTCGGCCTCCGCCTCGGCCGGGATGACCGCGATGTCCGGGCAGAACTCGTTGGCGTCGTCGAACGGGAACGCCACATCGCTCACCAGGGACCACCCCGGCGGCAGCTGTTCCTCGAGGAGTGCCCACACCCGCTGGATCGTCTTCCCGTGGAACGGCCTGACCGGGTTCATCACGATGCTGCCCTCGACAATCTCCGTCACATAGCCGGGGAACATGTCCTCCAGCCTGCTGAGCTGCGAGTGCAGGCGGTCGATGCCCGAGATGGTCACGGCGGCCTCCCTGGGGTCCTGCCCTCGATGGTAGGCCGCACCGTGGTCAGACGCTCAGACCCCGAACGAGAAGATCGAGCAGCGCGCACACGAACAGGGCAATCCCGATGAAGCCGTTGACGCTGAAGAACGCGCGGTTCAGGCGGCTCAGGTCGTGCGGCCGCACGATCGAGTGCTCGTAGACGAAGGCACCCGCCACGATCACCAGGCCGAGCCAGAAGAAGAAGCCAGCGCCGGTGGCGACCGCGTACCAGACGAACAGCGCCGTCACGATCGCGTGGCAGACCCGGGCGGCCCGGATCGCCGTCGGGATGCCGAAGCGGGCCGGCACCGACATGACCCCGATCTCGCGGTCCGTCTCCACGTCCTGGCAGGCGTAGATCAGGTCGAAGCCGCCGATCCAGATGCCCACCGCGAGGCCGAGGATCACCGCGTCCCAGTCCCACCTGCCGCTGATCGCCAGCCAGCCGCCGATCGGGCCCATGGCCTGGGCGAGGCCCAGGATCGCCTGCGGGAAGTTCGTGAACCTCTTGCCGTACGGGTACACCACCATCGGGATCACCGCGATGGGGGCGAGGGCCAGGCAGAGGGGGTTGAGCAGGGCCGCCGCGCCCAGGAAGATCACCAGGGCGATGAGGGCGCCGGTCCAGGCATGGCGGACCGACATCGCTCCGGTCACCAGCTCGCGGTGCGCCGTGCGCGGGTTCCGGGCGTCGATCTCCCGGTCGATGATCCGGTTGACCGCCATGGCGAACGTCCGCAGACCCACCATGCAGACGGTGACCAGCAGCAGCCGTCCCCAGTGGATGTTCCGGTCCCACTGGTACATCGCGGTCAGCGCGGCGATGTACGCGAAGGGCAGGGCGAAGACGGAGTGCTCGATCATCACCAGGCGCAGAAACGCCTTGGTGCGTCCCGGCTGCGGGATCGCGGCGGAAGCGCTGCTCACAGGCCGTACTCCGGTTCGCCCCCGCGACGGCGGGAAAACCCCGTCGCCGCCCTGCCTGCTTCCTGCATGGCCGTACGCATCACAGCCCGTACTCCTTCCAGCGCCGGGTCACCTTCGCCGCAGTCTCCTCGTCCGACAGGACCATCTCGGGCCAGCCGCCGTCCCTCGTGTAACCCTCCTCGGGCCACTTCTTCGTCGCGTCGATGCCCGCCTTGCCGCCCCAGAACTGCTGGTAGGAGGCGTGGTCGAGATGGTCGACGGGACCCTCGACGACGGTGAGGTCGCGGGCGTAGTCCGTGTTGCCGAGGGCACGCCAGGCGACCTCGTGCAGATCGTGCACATCGCAGTCGGAGTCGACGACCACGATCAGCTTCGTCAGCGACATCATGTGCGCGCCCCAGATGGCGTGCATCACCTTCTGGGCGTGCTTGGGGTACTTCTTGTCGATCGACACGATCGCACAGTTGTGGAAGCCGCCCGCCTCGGGCAGGTGGTAGTCCACGATGTCCGGCACGATGATCTTGAGCAGCGGCAGGAAGAAGCGTTCGGTGGCCCGGCCCAGCGGACCGTCCTCCGTCGGGGGGCGGCCCACGACGATCGACTGGAGCAGCGGGCGCTTGCGCATGGTGACGCAGTCGATCTTCAGGGCCGGGAAGGGCTCCTGCGGCGTGTAGAAGCCGGTGTGGTCGCCGAACGGTCCCTCGGGGAGCATCTCGCCGGGCTCCAGCCAGCCCTCCAGGACGACCTCCGCGTTGGCAGGAACCTGGAGCGGGACCGTCTTGCAGTCGACCATCTCGATCCGCCGGCCCGCGATGAACCCGGCGAAAAGGTACTCGTCGATGTCGCCGGGCAGCGGCGCGGTCGAGGCGTACGTCACCGCGGGCGGACACCCGAAGGCGATGGCGACCGGCAGCCGCTCGCCGCGCCGGGCCGCCACCTGGTAGTGGTTGCGGCTGTCCTTGTGGATCTGCCAGTGCATGCCGATCGTGCGCTTGTCGTGGCGCTGGAGGCGGTACAGCCCGAGGTTGCGGATCCCGGTCTCCGGGTCCTTGGTGTGGGTGAGCCCGAGGTTGAAGAAGGAGCCGCCGTCCTGGGGCCAGGTGAACAGGGCCGGGAGGGCGTCGAGGTCGACGTCGTCGCCGCGCAGGACGACCTCCTGCACCGGGGCGCTGTCCGCCTTGACCTTCTTCGGCGGCACATGCGCCATCGCGCCGAGCTTCCCGAAGGCCTCGCGCATGCCGACGAACCCGTGCGGCAGTTCGGGCCGGAGCAGACCGCCGATCTTCTCGGAGATCTCGCCGTACGACTTCAGGCCGAGGGCCTTCAGCAGTCGGCGGTCGGTACCGAACACGTTCATGGCGAGCGGCATGCGCGAGCCGCGCACGTTCTCGAAGAGCAGCGCGGGCCCGCCCGATTTCTGCACCCGGTCGACGATCTCCCCGACCTCCAGATAGGGGTCGACCTCGGCTTTGATGCGCTTGAGGTCTCCCTCGCGCTCCAGCGCCCGGAGCAGGGACCGAAGATCGTCGTAAGCCATGCGATCCAGTATCCGGTACCGGCTAACCTGACCCCGTCACCGGGGCCGTCCCACGCTCCGCCGTCGTCTCCTGGGGGATCCCACCACCATGTTCAGGTATCTGCCCTACCTGCTGGTCCTGGCGCTGTGGATATACGCCTTCATCGACTGCCTGAACACCCCCGAGGAGCAGGTGCGGGGGCTGCCCAAGGTGGTGTGGGTCATCATCATCCTGCTCTTCGGCGAGGTGCTGGTCGGACCGATCGCCTGGCTCGTGGCGGGCAAGGTGCGCCATCCCGCGGTGAACGGCTCCACCCCCTCCGAGTGGCACCGCAACCACCGTATGGACTGGGTCGCGCCCGACGACAATCCGGAGTTCCTCAGGTCGCTGAAGGAGGAGACCAAGAAGGACGAGGCGCTGTTGAAGGACTGGGAGGCCGATCTGCGCCGCCGCGAGGAGGAGTTGCGCCGCCGGGAACGCGGCGAGGACCCCAAGGACTGAGCGGACCGGGACCGTCCGATGGAACTCCGGCTGCTCGTCACGTTCGAGAAGGTCGCCACCCTCCTCAGCTTCACCCGCGCCGCGGCGGAACTGGCCTACGCGCAGTCCAGCGTGACCGGCCAGGTCCGCGCCCTGGAGGCCGCGCTCGGCACGGAACTCTTCGACCGGCTCGGCAGCCGCATCCGGCTCACCGAGGCCGGCGAGCGGCTGCTGCCCTACGCACGGCGGATCATCGAGCTGAGCGAGGAGGCCCGGGCGGCGGTGGCCGGTGCGGAGGAACCGGCGGGCTCCCTCACCGTCGGCACCATGGAGTCGCTGACCTCGTACCGTCTGCCCCCGCTGTTGGAGTTGTTCCACCACCGCTACCCCAGGGTGCGGCTGTCGCTGCGGACCACCATCGGTGACGAGACCCGGCAGGCACTGCGGGTGGGGGCGTACGACCTGGGCTTCCTGATGGAGGAGGAGACCGGGCACGCCGGGCTGGAGACGGCGGTGCTGGCCGAGGAGCCGCTGGCACTGGTGGCGGCGCCCGGACATCCCCTGGCCCCGGGGCCGGTCGCGACGGCCGATCTCGTGGGGCAGTCCCTGCTGGCGACCGAACCCGGCTGTGCCTACCGGGACTTGTTCGAGCGGGAACTCAGTGCTCTCGGGCCCGTGGACTTCAGGGAGTTCGGCACCATCGAGGCCACCAAACGCGCGGCGGCGGCCGGTCTCGGGGTCTCGCTGCTGCCCGAGGTGACGGTCGCCGCCGAACTCGCGGAGGGCTCTTTGGTACGTCTGCCGTGGGAGCCGCCGTTCACGCTTCGCACGCAGCTGGCGTGGCGGGCCGGGAAGCGGCTTCCGGCGCATGCCCGGCTGTTCGTGGAACAGACGCGGCGCCTCGTGGCCGAGGAGTCGGGGCAAGGGTGACGCGCAGGCTCGCGAGGACGATCAGCGGGACGCCGAGGGCCTGGACGAGTCCGATGTGGTGGCCGTACACCGCCCAGTCCATGATCATCGCGACCGCCGGGTAGACGAAGGCCAGTACGGCGATCTTCGCGGTCGGCAGCTTGGCGTAGGCGGCGTACATGAGGACGTACATCAGACCGGTGTGGATGACGCCCAGCCCGACCAGCCA
Organism: Streptomyces sp. NPDC052036; assembly: GCF_040680495.1. Classification (NCBI taxonomy): domain Bacteria; kingdom Bacillati; phylum Actinomycetota; class Actinomycetes; order Kitasatosporales; family Streptomycetaceae; genus Streptomyces; species Streptomyces sp. NPDC052036. The sequence continues at coordinate 150,641 of NZ_JBFAWW010000009.1, forward strand.
GCCCCAGTCCGCGCCCTCGATGGGGGTCCCCCCTGCTCGAGCGAAGCCGAGAGCTTGGGGGAGCATGGCGCCGAAGTCGGCGAAGGGCAGGAGCAGAGGGATGCCGACGAGGACCTGCACCAGGGCGATGAGGTGGGGGCGTACGCCCGTGATGCGCTTGGTGACCAGGGTCGACAGCCCGTACAGCAGCGCGGCGAGGAGGGCCTGGCCCACGCCCAGGAGGTACGAGCCGCCGTTCCCGAAGTCGCGGGGTGTGACGCCCGAGACGAGGATCAGCCCGACGAAGGCGACGGCCACCCAGCCGGCCTTCGCGGCGGTGAGCCGCTCGCGGAACAGCAGGGCGCCCAGCAGGACCACGTAGAACGGCTGGGTGTGGTAGACGACCGTGGCCACGGAGATGGACGTGTTCCGGTACGCCTCGAACAGCAGGACCCAGTTGCAGACGATGAACACGCCGCCGAGGACGGCCAGTCCCAGGGTGCGCGGGGTGAAGCCGTGGCCGCGCAGCCAGCCGCGGGCGACGACATAGGTGCCGAGGGCGAGGGCGCCGAACAGCACACGGAAGAAGACGACGTCGAAAGGCGAGGCGCCCGACTCGACGACGAAGACACCGAGGGTGCCGGAGAGCACCATCGCGGTCGTCAGCTGGGCCGTGCCTTTGTTCTCGGGGGTCATGCCCAGGACGCTACGAGCGGGCGGCCCGGCCGGTCCACGCGCCGGCGGGGCGTCCTGCCGATGGGCCCATCGGCCCCGCCGATGGCGGCGACCGCCTGGGCGGCCCTTCCACGGGGTCACGGGACGTCCGGCCCCCGCCCGCCCCCGGCGCCCGGCCGGCGGATTCAGGAGGGGGCGAACGTATCGCCCCGCACGGTTCGGGGAACGGAAGCTATATGGGCATATGGAACAAACGAGACAATATGCTGGTGCATGAGGCCGAGCCGTACAACGCCGAACCGCCTCCCGGCGCCCTTGTCTCCCCGCTCACCCCCCTGGACACCTTCTACGGCCGCAACCACGGGCCGATCCCCCGTGTCGACGTGGCCCGCTGGCGGCTGCGGGTGGAGGGGTTGGTCGAACACACGCTTGAATTGTCGCTCGACGACCTGCGGCGCCGCTTCCCCGAGCGGACGGTGGTGGCGACACTGCAGTGCGCCGGTAACCGCCGCGCCGATCTCATGGAGTTCCGCGACATACCGGGCCAGGTCCCCTGGGGCCCGGCGGCCACCTCCACCGCATGCTGGAGCGGGGTGCGCCTGGCGGATGTGCTGGCAGCGGCCGGACTGCGCGGGGAGGCCGCCCATATCGCCTTCACCGGCACCGACGTGTCGCAGCAGGCCGACCCGCCGGGACCCTTCGGCGGCTCCGTCCCGGTGACGAAGGCGGCCTCCGACGAGGTGCTGCTGGCCTGGGCGATGAACGGCGAGGCGCTGCCCGCCGCGCACGGCGCTCCGCTGCGCGTGGTCGTCCCGGGCTGGATCGGCGCCCGCAGCGTGAAATGGCTCCGGTGCATCACCGCACGCGCCGAACCCTCCGACAACTACTTCCAGACCGAGTACAGCATCCTGCCGCCGGAGGCCGACCCCCGCACGGCCGGGCCGGGCGACGGCATCACACTGGGCCCGATCGCCCTCCACTGCGCCATCCTGCAGCCCGACAGGAACTCCTGGCTGCCTGCCGGGCCGACCGAGGTCACCGGCTACGCCCTCGCCGGAGAGGACCGGACCGTGGCACGCGTGGACGTCTCCCCCGACAACGGCAGAAGCTGGACCCACGCCGATCTGGACGCACCGGAGAACCCCTGGACCTGGCAGCACTGGCGCACCACGCTCACCCTGCCGGTGGGCGAGACGGAGCTCCTCGCCCGCGCCTGGGACTCCACCGGGGCCGTGGAGCCCGAATCGCCGGCGACGGTCTGGAACCCCAGGGGGTACGCCAACAACTCCTGGGCCGGCCTGCACCTCACCTGCCACACCTGACGATCGACCGCGGTGCAAGACGATCATTCGCGGCCCGACAGCGGGCAACTTTCGTAACCCAACGGACATCACGCACCCTAGTCCGAATCAACTCCCCCTTTTTACACTGGTATTGGTAGACCTCACAGCAGCACATCGGATCGGACCGCTCCGGGGGGAGACGCGGTGCACAGATCGCTGCACGGCCGGGGGCCGCTGTTCGACGCCGATCCGCCGGGCCTCGCTGCTCGGCTCGTCGGTCTGCGTCCGTACCAGCTCCGCTCCTCGCTGCAGGAACACCAGGGCGACCTGCCGTTCGTGGTGTTCGCCGGCGGGCGCGGCATCGGCAGGACCGCCCTGCTCGCCGAGGTGCGCACCGCCTACCAGGGGCATACGCCCGTCGCACTGGTCGACGCCGAGGAGGCGCAGTTCACGGCGCCGCCCCCGGATCGGCCCGCCGAGGCGTGGTCGCCCCTCGCCCAGGCCCTCACGACCGTCGCCGAACAGCTCGCCGAGCCTGTGAAGGGAGCCGGGCGGATCAACTTCCCACGGCTCGCCTCGGGGCTGCTGGCCGTCGCGGCGGGCGGCTGGAGCGACCGGGACGTGCCCCGGATCCGGCAGGAGGCCGAGCGGATCCTGCTGCTGAACGACGCCCGTTCCTTCCTCGACGGGTTCGCGGGGCGCTGGGTGGGCAAGGTGGTCGCGAAACTCGTCGCCTCCATGTCGAACACCGGGCCCGTCGTCGAGCCGATCATCGAGGCGACCCTGGAGTCCTTCAGCGAGGGGGTCTCGCCGACCCACCGGCGGTTACGCAGGGCCGCCACCTGGTACCGGGACTACCCGAACGCGGGCGGCAACCCCAAGCTGGGGCTGATCCTGCTCTCGGGGCACTTCCGGGCGGGCGGCGACTCCCGTGCCCACGCCGAGCGCCATCTCGTACGGGCCCTGCTGGCCGACCTCGACGACGCCTACGCCGGGGTCATGCAGCGCTCCCACCGGCTGGGTCGCCCGGTCGTGCTCATCGACAACGTGCAGGCACCCGCCGGGCGCGGCCTCATGGAGTCCGTGCTGCGCGACCGAGCGGACGGCATCCGCGACCAGGTCGTCTTCTTCTCCGCCCTGCGCGGTAGCACCCTCCCCCACTCCCGGCCGCACTCGGGCGGCGGGACCCCCGTCTCGCTCCGCAACGCCGGACGCCGCTCCCTCACGGAGGTCGCCCGCACCACCGGCTGGGAGCCGGGCGCCTCCCCGTCCTCCCGGGCGCTGCTCGTCACGCTGCCGCCGCTGACGCCCGACGACACCCTGCACATCGTGGGCGCCGCGTGCCGGGGCCTTCAGATGCCACCCCAGCTTCCGCACGCCACCCACCGGCTGACCGGCGGCAGCCCGCTCGGCATCACCCTGCTCGCCGAGTCGGCCCGGCAGAACCTGCCGCGCGGGGCCCGGTCCCTCGGTGCGCTGCTCACCGCGGACGTCGCCCTGCACGCGGACCACGACGGCCACCCCGCCTACCGGCAGCTGCTCGACCGGCTGGTGCCGGGCGGCCGCATCGACGAGCTGACCGTGCTCGCCGCCGCGCACGACCGGGACTCGGCGCTGGCACTCGCCGAGGACCGGCTCCCGGACGACTTCGGCGCGGCCGGGGTGCTCGGTCTGCAGGAGCGGCTCGCCGAGGAGGGGTGGCCGACGGCGGCCGGGCAGTTCGTCGGCGACCCGTTCCTGCGGGCCCTGCTCCTGCTGCGGCTGCACCACCTCGACACGGGGCACGCGCAGTGGCAGGCGACCCATCGGGCGGTCATCGACCACTACGGCGAGCGGGACACCCCGGACGCGCCCCGCTACCGACTGCACCACGAACTGGCCCTCGGCAAGGCCGACTTCGCGGTGGCGCATCTGCGGGACGCCTTCCCGGACACCGAGGTCGGCGCCTGGCTGTCCGAGCTGGTCTTCATCGCCTCCGCGCCCTACTACCCCGCACGCGACCCCGAGGGCCACGACTTCGACGGCCACGACCACCGGGCCGCGGTGGCGCTCGGCCGTACGGACCCGGCGCAGCGGCCGCCCGAGGGCGTGGACACCGCCCTGCACCTGCGCGTACGGCGGCTGCTGCACGCGGTGTGGCAGCTGACCGATCCGCTGGTGCTGCCCGACCCCAAGGTGGCCGAGCGGCTGCGTTTCGAACTGGAGCAGCTGTCGAACCTGCGGCCCGGGGGCACGGCCCTGCTGTGGCGTGCCTCGCGCGACTGGCCCTCGGACGCGCTGGCCGGCCGTCCCCTGCGCATCCCGGTCGACGACGAGGACGGGGGGCAGGGGTGAGGGGCCCGGCGGGCGGGGCCCCGGGGCTGAGCGGTACGGGGGCGACGGAGACCACGGGTTCGTACGAGGACGGGGGTCGGTGATGGCGGCACGTTTGTGGAGATGGCTGCGCGAGGACGTCTGGGAGATTCGCTTCCGCCGGTATGTGGCATTGCTGCTGACCGCCGTGGTCGTGGCCGCCGCCGTGTGGACCGGTCTCGTGATGACCGAAGAGGACCGTTCCTGCGCGCCGGGGGTGTCCCGCCCCCAGGACAGCGACGACTGTGTGGGCGTGTCGACGACGGCGTACGACTTCGGCCGGTCCCGATTCAGCGCGACCGTGCGGGCGATCGACCGTGAGAACCGCCGGCTCAAGCCCGGCAGCTATGTGACCGTCGCGCTGTTCCTGCCGTTCACCGCGTCCGCCCCGGCCAGCCTCAACGACATCCAGCACCAGTTGCAGGGCGCCTATCTGGCCCAGTACCAGGCCAACCACGACACCACGGACCAGACCCCGTCGATCCGGCTCGTGCTCGCCAACCCCGGTGCGGACGGGACGCACTGGGGGACCGTCGTCGACCGGCTGGCCGCGATGACCAAGGGCCCGGACACCCTGCGGGCGGTGACCGGGATAGGGCAGAGCACCGACGCCAACAAGCAGGCGGTCAGGGCACTGACCCGGCACGGCATCCCCGTGATCGGCACCTCGATCACCGCCGACGACCTGGCCAACGGACAGGGCGGCAAGGACCCCTACCCGGGGCTGGCCCGGGTCTCCCCCACCAACACGGACGAGGCCCGCGCCCTCGCCTCGTTCGCGAGGGTGTCGGGCGGGCAGGCGCTGCTGGTGTACGACAAGCCGGGCGACCCCTACACCCGCACGCTCCAGGACTCCTTCCAGCGGCTGCTGTCCGGATCGCGGATAGCGCCGCAGTCGTTCGCCCCGCCCGCCGACCGCACGCTGGACGGCACCACCGGGAACCAGTTCCGGCAGATCGCGTCCGTCGTGTGCGACACCCCGGCGTCCATGAACACGATCCTGTTCGCCGGACGGCACACCCAACTGCGCCAGTTCATCAACGCGTTGGGGGACCGCGGCTGCACGGACCGCAAGCTCACCGTGCTCACGGGCGACGAGGGCTCGTATCTCACCGGCGACAAGAAGCTCAACCGGGACGCCCTCACCCGCAACCTCGCCCTCCGCTACACCTCACTGGCCCACCCGGACGCCTGGAAGCAGCAGACCCCGGCGACGGGCGGCAGCACCGCGGACGCACGGGCGCTGGACGATCTGATCGCCCGGAGCCAGAGCGAGCCGGTCGGGCCGATCGGGCCGACGGCCCTGGAGGACGGACAGCTGATCATCGCCTACGACGGGATGCGGCTCGCGGTGCAGGGGCTGCGGGAGGCCACACCGACCGGCCAGGCCGTGCCGCCGCTGACCGACGTGGTCAACGAGTGGTCGTACATCAAGGGGTCGCACCGGGTGAACGGGGCCGGCGGATGGATCTGCCTCGACGGGCACGGGAACCCCTACGACAAGGCCGTGGCGATCGTGGAACTGACACCGTCGGGCGCGTCGCGGTTCGTGAAGCTCGCCTGGCCGGAGGGCAAGCCGCCCGCCAAGGAGTGCCTGCCGCCGACGTGAGGCCCCTCGCGTCAGAGGACGTCGGCCTCCACGACGGCGAGCAGGCGCTCGAAGCGCTCCCGCCAGCCCGGGTCGACGTCCTGTTCGCTCTCGTGCGTGAACCGCACGGTGGTGCCGGCCGGGCGGCCCGGCTCCAGATGGAAGCGGATACGGCCGCGGCCCTCCACGGTGTACTCGGCGACCCGTTCCACGTCCCAGGCCGTGATCCGGCCCCGGGCCGTGCCCTCCGGCAGTCTGAGTGCCACCGCTCCGCCGAGCCGCGGCTCGAACGGCTCGGCGGCGGCCAGCCACTCCCCCAGACCCGCGGAGGTGGCGAGGGCGGGCCAGACCTCCGCCACGGGCCGGGCCAGGCGCAGCAGGTAATGGCGTACGTGCAGATCCCCCCGATGCTCGGCGACGCGCTCTTCGATGGCATTGGTCATGACACCAGCCTGGCGCGGCAGCCGGGGTTCCGCTCCCCGAGGAAGGTCAGCGACACGATGTCCTCGGCCCGCGCCCAGCCCCCGGTGACCGTGTCCGCACTCAGCGTCCGTCCGTACGGCAAAGGCCGGTTCCCATGACTCAGGTCACAGGGAACCGGCCTTCGCGGCAGGGAGGCTTACACGCCGGCGTAGGAGTGCTTGCCGCCCACGAAGATGTTCACGCCGTAGTAGTTGAACAGCCAGCAGCCGAAGGCGATGAGCGCGATGTACGCGGCCTTGCGGCCCTTCCAGCCGGCCGTGGAGCGGGCGTGCAGATAGCAGGCGTACGCGACCCAGGTGATGAAGGCCCAGGTCTCCTTCGGGTCCCAGCCCCAGTAGCGGCCCCAGGCCGACTCGGCCCAGATGGCGCCCGCGATGATCGTGAACGTCCACAGCGGGAAGACGGCGGCGTTCACGCGGTAGGCGAACTTGTCCAGGGACGCCGAGGCGGGCAGCCGCTCCAGGACGGAGGTGGCGAAGCTGCCGGGCTTGCCGCCGTTCGCGAGCTTGTTCTCGTAGGACTCCTTGAAGAGGTAGAGCAGCGTGCCGACCGCGCCGACGTAGAAGACCGCACCGCAGATGATGGCGGTGGAGACGTGGATGTACAGCCAGTACGAGTGGAGCGCGGGCACGAGCTGGTCGCTGGCCGTGTACAGGACGGTGACCGCGAGACCGAGGTCGAGCAGCACCGAGGTGGTGAGGAAGAGGCCCAGCCACCGCACGTTCTTCTTCAGGGCGAGCAGCGCGAGGTACACGCCGACGGCGACCGTGGAGAAGGTGATGTTGAACTCGTACATGTTGCCCCACGGCGCCCGCTCCACCGAGGCCGCGCGGGCGATGACACCGGACAGCTCCACGAGGAAGGCGAGCACGGTGAGGGACACGGCGATCCGGCCGTAGAGGTCGCCCTGGGCGTCACCGCCGTGGGCGCCGGGACCGTCCGGCACCTCACGGGCGCCGGCCGCGGCGCGGGTGACGACCTTCGGGCGCTCCAGCACCGCGGTGCCCCCGGCCTTCTTGACCGTGACGGCGGGCGCCTCGGCCTGCCGGTCGGTGCCCGCGGTGAGGGCGTTGGCGGTGCGGGCGACCTTGCTGCGGCTGCCGAAGAGCCATTCGGCGATGTACGCGAAGAAGGCCAGGGTGTAGACGGCCATAGCGGAGTAGATCAGCGTGTTGCTGATATTCGCGAGATGTTCGTTGGTGGCGGTGGCGAGGGTCACTTCTTCTGAGCCCCTTCAGCGGCGGGTACGGGGGTATCGGCGCCCGGCTCCTGAGCGGGGTCGGCGTCGGCGTCGTCCTTCTCGTCGGTCTTCGTGGGTGCCCGGTCGTGGACGAGTCCGGCCAGGTCGCCGAGCTCCTCGGGCAGTTTCGCGGACTCGCTGCGGCCGAGGCCGCCCATCTCCACCACGGTGACCCCGTCGGGGCCGGCCGAGGCCCGCACCCAGACGCGGCGGCGCTGGATGAACAGGGAGCCGGCCAGACCGAAGATGGCGGCGAGGGCACCCCCGAGCGCCCAGCCGCTCGCCGGCTGCTGCACGATCTGGAAGCCGGCCCACTCCTTGACCTGCTTGTCGAAGGTGATCGAGCCGTTGCCGTCGGGCAGCTGCATGGTCTCGCCGGGCAGCAGGCGGGCCTTGACGAGGTTGCCCTTGGCGTCCTTGAACGGCTTCAGGTTCTTCGTGTTCAGCTGGTACACGTTCTGCGGGATGCCCGAGTTGACGCCCAGGTCGCCGTGGTACGCGGACACCGCGAGCACCGGGAAGTCCAGCGCCGGGAACTGGGAGAACATCGTGCCCTTGCCGGCACCGGCGAAGGTCGGCACGAAGAAGGCGGCGAAGCCCAGCTGGTCGGTCTGTCCCTGGGCGTTGCGGTAGCCGTCGTAGACCTTGACGGCGCCCTGCGAGGTGACGTTGGAGTCGATCGGCAGCAGCGGCACGGCGTCATGGAAGACGACGTCGCCCTTGCCGTCGCGGACGGTGACGACGGGCGCGTACCCGTGGCTGACGAGGTAGACCTTCGCGTCGCCGATGTTCAGCGGCTCGTTGACCTTGACGGCGGTCTTCCGGTCCTTGCCGTAGGCGCCCACGTTGTAGGTGATGTTCGCCTGGTACGTGCGCGGGGTGCCCTTGTTGGGGCCGGTGCGCTCGTACGTGCCGACGAACTTGTTCAGTCGGAAGCTGAACGGCACCAGGTCGTCGTCGGTGAAGAGGTTGCCGGACTTGAAGTCGTCGTACTGGGTGAGGGTGTTGGAGAAGCCGTCACCCTCGACGATCAGCTTGTTGCCCTCGGACTTGAAGAGCTGGCCCCAGGCGAAGGCGATCAGCATCACGATCAGGGCGAGGTGGAAGGCAAGGTTGCCGGCCTCGCGCAGATAGCCCTTCTCGGCCGCGACCGCGTCCCCTGTCGTATGCGTCCGGAAGCGGCGCTGCCTGAGCACCTTGAGCGCGACCTCGCGGACCGCCTCGGGTTCGGCGTCGGTGCGCCAGGTCGTGTACGCGGGCAGCCTGGTCAGCCGCTTGGGCGCGGCCGGCGGGCGGCCTCTGAGCTGGCCGATGAACTGCCAGGTGCGCGGGACGATGCAGCCGATGAGCGAGACGAACAGCAGAATGTAGATCGCCGAGAACCACACTGAGCTGTACACATGGAACAGCCCGAGTTTCTCGTAGAGGGGGCCCAGCGTCTTGTGGCCGTCCTTGAAGTCCTGCACCTTCAGCGCGTCGGTGCCGGTCTGCGGGATCAGCGAGCCGGGGATCGCGGCGAGCGAGAGCAGGAAGAGCAGGATCAGCGCGACCCGCATGGAGGTCAGCTGCCGCCAGAACCAGCGGCTCCAGCCGGTGACCTCGCGTGCGGTCCAGGTGATCCAGCCCCAGGCTCCGGGCGCCCGGGAGCCGCCGAAGGAGCCGGGCATGGCGACCTCGACGGGGGCGGTGGACAGCTGCGAGCCGGCCTCACCGAGATCGCCGTCGGGGGTGGTGTCCGTCGTCTCGCTGTGCACGTCGGTGCTCCGTGTGTCGCTCATGGATCAGATCCCCACCGTGAAGCCGTCGGACCAGCTCTGCATCTGCTGCACGATCCCGTCCCAGACGCCCGTCAGCAGCAGCAGGCCGGTCACGATCATCATGGTGCCGCCGAGGCGCATGACCCAGACGTAGTGGCGCTTGACCCACCCGAACGCGCCGAGGGCCTTGCGGAAGGCGACCGCGGCGAGGACGAAGGGGACACCGAGGCCGAGGCAGTACGCGACGGTCAGCAGGGCCCCGCGGCCCGCGCTCGCCTGGTCGAAGGAGAGCGCCTGCACGGAGGCGAGGGTCGGGCCGAGGCACGGGGTCCAGCCGATGCCGAAGAGGGCGCCGAGCAGGGGCGCGCCCACCAGGCCGGTGGCGGGCCTCCTGTGGAACCGGAACTCGCGCTGGGTGAGCCAGGGCATCAGGCCCATGAAGAAGACGCCCAGCAGGATCATGAGCACGCCGAGCACCTTGGTGAGGGTGCCGTCGTACTCCTGCAGCGTGTGCCCGAAGTACCCGAACAGCGCCCCGCCGGAGACGAACACGGCGGTGAATCCGAGCACGAACAGCGAGGCGCCCGCGGCCATCCGGCCCCGCCTGGCCTCGGCGAGGTCGGTACCGGCGACCCCGGTGACGTAGGAGAGGTAGCCGGGCACGAGCGGCAGCACGCACGGCGAGAAGAAGGAGACGAGGCCGCCGAGGACGGCGACCGGCAGGGCGAGCAGCAGCGCACTGGGCAGGGTCGAGCCGGTGGCCGCCGCGAGCTGGGACACTCCGCTCACGTCACTTCTCCGCGACGACCGGGTCGAGCATCTCGCGCAGCTTTTCCTCGGTGAGGGGCTGCAACGTCCGCGCGGCGATCTTCCCGTCCCGGTCGAGGACCAGCGTGGAGGGGATCGCCTGCGGGTTCAGGGTGCCCTTCTTGAACCGGAGCATCAGCCGGCCGGTCGGGTCGTACAGGCTCGGATACGTGACCCCGTACTGCTTCTCGAAGGCACGGGCCGGCTCGGTGCTGGTGTCGCGGGTGTTGATGCCGACGAACTGGACGCCCTTGGTCGCGGTGTCCTTTGCGACCTGGACGAAGTTCGTCGCCTCGGCTCGGCAGGGCGGGCACCAGGAGCCCCACACGTTGATGACGACGACCTTGCCCTTGTAGGCGGCGACGTCCAGCTTCCGGCCGTCGATCGTCGTACCGGACAAGTCGGGGGCGGCGGCCCGCTCACCCTTCTTGACGGTCGCGATGCCGTCCTTGCCGGTGATGAAGTTGGTGTTGCCCGAACCTCCGGAGGTGCCGCCGGAACCGCAGGCGGACAGCACAAGCGCCGCTACGGCGACCCCGGCGGTGCCGAGGGCGGCGCGGCGGCGACTGCGGCTACGGGTGCGGTTCAGGCGCTGGGGGGCGCGGCAGGCGGCACTCATGTGAAAAGTTTCGCATGTCCGTTCCGGGGATCTTGCGCACCCCCCTTGCGGGCGGAAAAGCGCATATCAGGCGGCCTTTGACGGGTCGCTCGACGTGGCCTTGCCGCTGTCCGCGAGGAACTCCTTCCAGCCGCCTGTCGGCTGCTGTCCCACGTTGAGGCTCTGCAGCTTGCGGACAGTGTCGGGCCGCTGCACGTCGAGCCAGTCCGTGAACTGCCGGAAGGAGACGAGCCGTACGTCTGCGCCCTTCTCCTTCTCGCGCGCGATGTGCTTGAACGCCGCCTCGACGGCGTCCATGTAGATGCCGCCGTTCCAGTGCTCGAAGTGGTTCCCTATGAAGAAGGGTGCGCGGTTTGTCTGGTATGCCCGCTCAAATCCGGCTATGTACGACTGCGTCGCCTGGGTGCGCCAGCCCGGGTAGTTGGACGGGGGCGCCTTCGTGGTCGCGATCGACTGGTTGGCGAGGATGTTGTAGTCCATGGACAGCACCTCGAAGGTGTGCCCCGGGAACGGTATCGCCTGGAGCGGGTAGTCCCACACGCCCTGCCGCTTGACCGGCCACATCTGCCGGCCACCGGGCGAGGAGGCGTCGTAGCGCCAGCCGAGTTCGCGGGCGGTGGGCAGCAGGTTGTCCTGCCCGAGCAGACAGGGCGTCCGCGCGCCGACCAGCTCCTTGTCGTAGTCGAAGGGCAGCGGCGGCAGATCCTTGAAGCCGGTGTTGGTCTTCCACTCCTTGACGAAGGCCTTGGCCTGCTGGATCTCGCTGTGCCACTGCTTGGGCGTCCACCACTTCACCGAGGTGTGGGTCTCGCCGCAGAAGTGGCCGTTGAAGTGGGTGCCTATCTCGTGGCCTTCCAGCCAGGCCCGGCGGACGTTCTGGAGCGTGGCGCGGATGTGCCCGTCGGCCAGATAGCCGATGTCGGAGGCGCCCGGCCGGTTGTTCGGGGGCAGATACATGCGCTTCTTCGACTCGGGCAGCAGATAGAGCCCGGAGAGGAAGAAAGTCATGTGCGCGCCGTGTTCCTTGGCGAGGTCCAGGAAGCGCGGGAAGAGACCGTTGCCGACCTCGCCGGCGCCGTCCCAGGAGAAGATCACGAACTGCGGCGGGGTCTCGCCGGGCTCCAGGGGCACCGGCTTGCCGGGCTGGTGCGGCTGCTTGCCGGTGTCGGCGGTGGAGCCGTCACCGAGCAGACGCGCGGTGGCCGTGGGGCTGTCGGGGCCGTCGGAGCCCCCCTTGCCCGAACCGTGCCCGGGCCGGGCGTCGTTCCCTCCCTGGGTGCCGCACGCGGCCAGTCCCATGGCGGCCGCAGCGCCCGCCCCGAGCCCTATCAGTCCCCGCCGGCTGATGTCCCGCATCCCGTCCCCATCTCATAGCGCCCGCTCAGTGGTCACACAATGAGAGGACACGACCGAGAACGCGGTTCCGCCGAACGCGCTTATCTATAGCGGATTTTGCGAAGATATCAATGGATGACAGGACTGAATACGCTTCGTGACGAAGCGTACGCCTTCGCGTAAGCCACACGCCTTGTCGTAGGTGTACGCCGCACCTCTGGGTGTACACCTACGACGTGCTCAGGCTCCGTACGCGTCAGGCTCCGAACGCCTTGCCCGCACCCTTCACCGGCTTGGCACCCGCCAGCAGATGAGCCGGCACCAGGTCCCGGGCCGGCTCGCTGTACCCGACGGACACGATTTTGTCCCCCTGATACGTGAACGTGGTAAGAGAGGCGAGCGTGCACTGCCGCTTGCGCGGGTCGTGCCACAGCCGCCGCTTCTCCACGAAGCTGCGCACGATCCAGATCGGCAGCTGGTGGCTGACGCACACGGCCTCATGACCGCGCGCGGCGTCCTTGGCGGCGTCCAGCGCCGCCGTCATCCGCACCACCTGGTCCACGTACGGCTCGCCCCACGACGGCTTGAACGGGTTGACCAGGTGCTTCCAGTTCCCCGGCCGCCGCAGGGCGCCGTCCCCGACCCCGAAGGTCTTGCCCTGGAACACGTTCTCGGCCTCGATGAGCCGCCCGTCGACGGCGAGGTCGAGGCCGTGTGCCTTGGCGATCGGGGTGGCCGTCTCCTGGGCCCGCTCCAGCGGGGAGGCTACGACATGGGTGATGTCCCGGGAGGCGAGATGCTCGGCGACCCGCTCGGCCATCTGCCGGCCGAGTTCGGAGAGGTGGTAGCCGGGCAGCCGCCCGTACAGAACCCCGCTCGGGTTGTCGACCTCGCCGTGCCGCATCAGATGGACGATGGTGATGTCGCTCATGCTGCCGTGGCCTCCGCTGCTGCACGGGCCGCCGCCGGAAGCGCATCGGCGATCCGCTGGATCGCCCGCTCGTCGTGGGCGGTGGAGACGAACCAGGACTCGAAGGACGAGGGCGGCAGATAGACGCCCTGCGAGAGAAGGGACTGGAAGAAGGCGGTGAACCGGAAGGACTCCTGCGCCTTGGCGTCCTCGTAGTCGACCACCGGCTGGTCGGTGAAGAACACGGAGAACATGTTGGAGGCGCTCTGCAGCCGGTGCGCGACGCCTTCCTTGGTGAGCGCGTCCGTGACGAGCGTACGGATCTCGGCCGACACCGCGTCGACCTTCTCGTACGCGGCGTCGTCGAGAAGCCGCAGCTGGGCTAGGCCGGCAGCGGTGGCGACCGGGTTCCCGGAGAGGGTGCCGGCCTGGTAGACGGGCCCGGCCGGGGCGAGGTGCGCCATGACGTCCGCACGTCCGCCGAACGCGGCGGCGGGGAAGCCGCCCCCCATCACCTTGCCGAAGGTCATGAGGTCGGGCTCGACCCCGTCGATCCCGTACCAGCCGGCCTTGCTGGTGCGGAAGCCGGTCATGACCTCGTCCGAGATGTAGAGGGCGCCGTTCTCCTGGCAGAGGTCCTTCAGCCCCTGGTTGAACCCGGGCAGCGGCGGCACCACGCCCATGTTCCCGGGCGACGCCTCGGTGATCACACAGGCGATCTCACCGGGGTGCGCGGCAAAGGCCGCGCGCACGGCGTCGAGGTCGTTGTACGGCAGCACGATCGTGTCCCCGGCCTGGGCACCGGTGACACCGGGGGTGTCGGGCAGGGCGAAGGTGGCGACGCCGCTGCCGGCGGCGGCGAGCAGCGAGTCGACATGCCCGTGATAACAACCGGCGAACTTGACCACCTTGGACCGCCGGGTGAACCCGCGGGCGAGCCGGATCGCCGACATGGTGGCCTCGGTGCCGCTGGAGACCAGCCGCACCTGCTCGACCGGCTCCACCCGGGCGACGATCTCCTCGGCGAGCGCGACCTCGCCCTCACCGGGCGTACCGAAGGACGTGCCGCGCGAGACGGCCTCCTGGACGGCGGCGATCACCTCGGGGTGGGAGTGCCCGAGAATCATGGGCCCCCACGAACAAACAAGATCGACATATTCGCGTCCATCGGCATCGGTCAGATAGGGACCGTTACCGGACACCATGAACCGGGGCGTACCGCCCACGGCGCGGAAGGCGCGCACCGGAGAGTTCACGCCGCCAGGCGTGACGGCCGCCGCGCGCTCGAACAGAGTCTGCGAAACTGGGGCTTCGTACGGATAGCTCACACTAGCCATGGTGTCAGAGGCAGCGGAGAACCTGCGGACAGGTGTTTCACCGCACGTTTCGGCGGGCGGCCGTGGGGGAGGTCACTGACACGATGATCGGGTTGCGCGGCGGGGGCCACGCGTCCTAGAACAGCAGTCGGGTGGAGATATGCATCGCGGTGGCGGACTGGGCGAGGGGACCGATGATCTGGGTCCTCGGCGTGCCCGGCGGGGAAGGCACCGGCGCGACGCGGAGGAGACGACGGAAACACATCGGACGCAGGGGCCTTACGAGGCCCACGAGCCGCAGGGTTCGCAGAATTCACAGGGTGCGCAAGGCGCGCAGGGTCCGAAGGCTTCGCCGGCCGATCCTGAGCGAATCGAGCGTGCGGCACGTATGGACCGCAGAGGCCGCGCGGTGGATCGGCTCAGGGTAGGGAGCGGGAATGGTGGTCGGGTGGGGGTGACGTACAAATACTTCGGCGCGCCGGACGGCGCCACGGCAGCCCGCGTCCCGATCTCGATGCGGCCCGAAGAGCTGGGCGGTGACGAGCTCGGCATGGGCGGCATGTTCACCAAGATCAAGCCGGAGACGATGGCGGCGATGGTCCTCACGGGCATCGAGGGCGTCCCGCTGCACAAGGTCCCGCCGCTCGAACTGGTGGTCCTGCACCCCGACTACGCGGTGGTCAAGCTCCCCATGACGGTCGTGGACCCACTGCGCGGCATCGGCGAGGAGGCGGTGGGCGCGGCAGCGTTCATCTGGTCCACGGTCCCGGACCGCGGCGGCCCCCGGGATGCGTTCAATGTGTACCAGTTGCTGCACGAATGGCAGGATTTCAGCCATCGACTGCATGAGGCGGGGCATCAGCCGTATTGCCTTGTCTGGCCCTGAGTCGGGGTTTCGCGGGGTGTGGGCGGGGCCTTCGGGTTCCGCCCTCGTCATGTGCCGAGCCGGCGCCCGTCGTGGTGGCAGAGGTCGGCTTCAGTGCAGGGTGACGACCGCGCTCCGGCGCAGGAATTCCTCGGCCCGGTCCCACGACCAGCCGTTCTCGACCACCAACGTGCGCCAGCCGCTGGGGCCGAACCAGAACCACAGCAGGTCCGCGGTCTCGTCAACCGTGCAGCGCGGGGGCGGAGTCAGCGTGTGCAGGTGCCGGGCGGCGGCGTGGAGTGCGTCACGGTAGTCCGCCGTCGCCCGCTCCCACAGTTCCTCGCCGTGCTCGTGGGAGGGCAGGGCCTTGCGGATCGCCTCGTGGACCAGGAACTGCCCTTCGTTGCCCAGCCGTGTACCGGCCGCGAGCGCTTCGAGGACCGCCTCGGGCGTCCGTAGGGCGATCATCTGCTCCATCGCCTGCTCATAGCCCGACGCCACGACGCCCTCGTCGACGATCCGGTTGAGGATGTCGCTCTTGCTTCCCACGCTCGCGAACACGGTCTTCGACGCGACCCCGGCCGCCGCCGCGATGTCCGCGACGGTCACTCGCCCGTACCCACGGTCGGCGAACAGCTCGGTGGCCCGGCGCAGAATCAGCGCGCGCGTCCGGGCAGCGGCCTCCTCCCGCAAGGGCGAGGAGTACGCGCGCGTCGAGGCCATGAGGCCAGCCTATCGAAGGGCGTTTGACGCATTGATTAGGCGCTCTATAACCTCAATTTCGCCTGCCGGGCCCACCGAGCCGTCACGGCCGTCCAAGCAGCGGCCTCCGGCAGCGAGGACCGCACAGCGGAGAGGTGACAACGTTGGCACTGGATCACGCCGAACTGGCTCACGGGCTCTTTCGGATACTGGAGACGGGCGACCCGGCGCTGGCCGCCGACGTCGTGGCCGAGGACAACCACAACCGCGAGGCCGCCGTCGCAACCCCCGGCCTGCGCCATCCCCGGACCGGCCGGAACCCTGGCCTCAGGCGCGTGGCTGCGGTCGGCCTTCAGTGATCTGCGCCTCCCCGTTCTCGGCGTCGCCGGCAACGACGATCAGGTCTGGGTCAGGCTGCGGATGCAGGGCCGGCACACCGGCCCGTTCGTACGCTTCCGGGACGGCAGACTCGACCAGGCCATCCCCCCTACCGGACGCGAGATCGACGTCGAGCAGGTCCACCTGCTCGACGTCCGCGAGGGGAAGGTGGTCCGGCACGAGGCGATCCGGGACGACATCACCATGCTCGGCCAGCTCGGCGTCTTCCCGCCGGCTCCGGCCACCGCCGTGCGCATGCTCGCCTGGCGGATGTCCGGACGGGCCACCCGCGCGGCCGCCGAGGTCGCGAAACTGGCCGCCGACGCCGCCGGCACCCTGACGAACAGCTCGCGTTCGGCGACAGCGAAGTGATGCGCCGCCCGCTGTGAAACGCGCGCTCGGGCGGACGGTCTCCGTCCCGCTGTCCGGTCAGTCGGTGCCGTGCTGGCGGCGGATTCTGCTCGCCACCTCGTTCTCCTCGGTCTCCCACCAGGGGCGTACGCGTTCGGCGGGCTGTGTCTCGTCGGGGTGCGGGGCGGCCGTCACGGGGGCTGCGGGGACGAGTTCCGCGTCGAGGCGGCGGTCGAGGGCCGCCGTCTGGACGCGTTCGGCGCGCGCCCACTGCGCGAGGATGGCCAGCAGGAAGGGCAGCGCGACGAGTTCGGCGATGCTGAGCATCGCCCCGCCGCCGATCTGCTGGTCGTGGTGGACGTCCGGCGCCCAGGACGGGGCGTGGTGCAGATACCAGGCTCCCGCGATCAGCGTGCCGTGCGTCATGACGACGACCCCCGGCACCGCGTCCACGATGCCGTCCAGGAACACCAGCGCGGCCCGGACCGGATGGGTGCACCAGGCGGGCAGGGTCTGTTCGTGGGTGAGCACCGGCACGACGAACAGGCATCCGGCTGCGAGCAGATGGAGATACATCAGCTCGTGCAGCCAGCCGAGGCGCAGGGCCGTGGCGAAGTACGGCGTGAAGTAGACGGTCAGCTCGGTGACGAGCACCAGGGCCGTGCTGACCAGGGGGAAGGTCAGCACCCGCACCACCCGGCCGGTCATCGCGCGGCGGACCCGGCCGGCGGCCGTCTCGGGCAGCGCCTCGACGGCGAGCCGCAGGGGATCGCCGAGGGCCAGTCCGAGGGGTGCCACCAGGTCGAGCAGGATGTTCTGCACGGCCGCCGGCCAGAACAGCACATGGTCGTACACGGCCAGCCCGGACATCGTGGCCACCACCAGCGCGCCCAGTCCGAGCAGCACGAAGGCGGCGAGACGGGCGACGGGCCAGGGCTCGCCCCGGCGCCGCAGCCGGGCGACACCCCAGCCGTAGAGCCCGCCCAGGAGGAGGACCAGCAGCAGCGCGGGGAGGTCCACCTGCCACGAGGACAGCAGGCGTCCCGTGGTCAGTTCCGCGAGCGAACCTGCGGACAGAGCGGACATATCGTCCACCATGTGATCAACCATGCGGATCGCCCTCCTTCGGCCCGTACCATAGCGAGCCGACGCGGCTCCCAGGGCGAAGGTAGCCTCTGTCGGCCGGTCGCCGGACGGCGGGGTGTCCGGCGGCGCGGGGAGGCGGGACGCCGCGCCCCGGCGACCGGAGCGCGGTGAACGGCCGTCGCGTGCGGGCAACGACACCGTAGACGCCTCACGGTCCGGTTCCGTCGCCGATCAGCCGCCGGTGGGCAGTAGTTGACGGTCCGTCGGCTAGTCCGGAGAGCTCCTCCGTACGGCATCCACGGCGGCGTCATCTCCGCGCGGACGGCCCACGCCAGGGCCCCGCGCCGTCACGTCCGGCGACAGAACGGCCCGTGGGGCCTCCGGTGGACATGCCCGGCAGGGCGTCGCAGCATGGAGGCGATGGCACACCGGTTCGAGGGTGACCGCGTGGACGCGCTGCGGCGGCAGACGCGTGTCGCCCCGTACGACCGCACGTCCGGTGCCCCGAGTCCGGGCACAGGGCGCGCCGGACGCAGTCCAGGGCGGCTCGGACCCATGGGTCGGTGGCCGGCCGCGCGGTGACGCCCGAGTCCGGGCAGAGTCACCGCGTTTCTCGCGACCTTTTGCGCACCTTCGCCGCGCTGTGCCTTCCACAAGAAGGGCCGCCGCCTCGTCGACCGGCCCCTTCCCGTTCACGGGAGGTAGAACATGAACCGCACGAGCCGTCTCGCGATGATCGCCCCGCTGGTGATCTCCTCACTGGCCCTCGGACCGGCGGTCGCCGCCCACGCAGCGACAGGACAGGCACCGGACACCGCGCCCACCAAGGCGAGGTGTCTGCTCACCGAGGACACCAAGTCGACAGCCGACAACCCCTCGTTCACCCTCGTCGGGTCGGGATTCGAGCCCGGCTTCGTGTCATGGTCCGGCAGCAAGGCAGGGGGAGGGGTCAAGACCACCACGGGGTCCTTCTCCGTCGGCAGCCTGCCCGCGGGGCACTACACCGCCTCCAGCAGCGCGGACGGGAAGGTGAACTGCGGCAGCACACCGAAGTCCAAGGGATCCAAGGAGTCCAAGGACGCCAAGGCGCAGTACAAGAAGGGATTCAAGGACGGCTTCGCGACGATCAAGAAGAACTGCGGCGGCAAGATGCCACAGGGAGTCGTCGGAGTCGACCCCAACTACGAGAAGGGCTTCAAGGACGGAGCCACCCTGGCCGCCAAGCAGTTCTGCAGCGAGGACTAGCAAGCGGGGCCGGCGCAGGCTCGCTCGACACGGGAAAGGGGCGCCCCGGGCCCGGGGCGCCCCTTCAGCCTCTTGGCGTCACTTCGAGGTGATGCCTCGCGGCGTCACTCGCGCGTGATACCCAGTGGCGTCAGGTCACTTCACGGTGAGGGTCACCGTCGGCGACATGGTGTTGCCGTGGATGACACGGAACTTCTCCGTGCCCCTGGCAGGCAGCTTGGTGGCCGAGATCGCGTAGGTGTCACCCTGCGCGACCTTGACGGTCTTCACGATGACCCACTTGCCGCCGCTGAACCGCTCGAGGTTCAGTACGTCGCCTGCCTTCAGGCCCTGGGTGCGACCCGTGAAGGTCACCGACTCGCCCAGTGTCAGTTGGGTCTTGGAGGGCTGCACGGTTATCGAGGCAGCGATCACGTTCACGCTCTTCGCCTCCGTGTGCGTGGCGGCGAAGGCACCAGGCGCCCCGGCCGCCAGCAGAGCAGCGGCGAGCACACCGGCGGGAAGGACACGGGCGGAGCGGGTACGAAGCGAGGATTTCACGTTTCTCTCCTGTGCTGAGACAGATCCCCCCTGACGGATTCCCCCAACTGCGCGCACCTTCGAGGCTTCCATGGAGCCGACCGGGCGGCGACCTGGCCGTCACTGGAATGCAGTAACGAAAGAGCCCCCAGGGTCGTCACCGTGCGTGATACCCCCAGGTCATTTCCGTAATTAAGAGGGTCCCAGTTCTTACCTTCGCCTCATGTGGCCCGGCCCCGGCGCGCCCCTGGCGACGGCGCGGGAGGAACTTCGCCGGCCCGGCACCGTGACATCCCGGCCGCCAGAGCCGGGCGCGCGTCCAACTCGGCTGTGGTGGCGGGCGGTTGCTCCGACGGCCGCCGCGCCCCCGGGCCGATGCGCCGGTGACGTCGCGGCCCCCGCGCATCGGCCGGTCCCGGTGCGGAGGCCCCCGGCACGCACTCTGCCTAGGCTGGTAAGGCGGTCTTCTCGATGGCCGGAACCGTTCGCAGAGCCGTACGCCAGGAGAGCACGCCGATGGCCGCTACGGAGCACGCCCGCCCGAGCCGGTTGCGATCGTGGATGCTGGAGGGGCTGTCCGACATGGGCAAGGGCACCTCGCAGGGCCCGTATGCCGAGCCGGAACCCGCACACAAGGGGCAGCGCTGGTGGCGGGTGATGTGTCTGACCGGTGTCGACTACTTCTCCACCCTCGGCTACCAGCCGGGCATCGCCGCGCTCGCCGCCGGTCTGCTCTCCCCCATCGCCACCATCGTGCTGGTGATCGTCACCCTGGCCGGCGCCCTGCCCGTCTACCGCCGCGTCGCCAAGGAGAGTCCGCACGGCCAGGGCTCCATCGCCATGCTGGAGCGGTTGCTCTCCTTCTGGCAGGGCAAGCTCTTCGTGCTGACGCTGCTCGGCTTCGCCGCCACCGACTTCCTGATCACGATCACCCTCTCCGCCGCCGACGCCTCCACCCACCTCGTGGAGAATCCCCATCTCACCGGCGCCCTGCACGGCCACCAGTTGCTGATCACCCTGCTGCTGATCGCCCTGCTGGGTGCGGTGTTCCTCAAGGGGTTCCTGGAGGCGATCGGTGTCGCGGTCGCCCTCGTCGGCGTCTATCTCGTCCTCAACGCCGTGGTGGTCGCCGAGGGCCTGTGGCACATCGTCACGGCCGAACACGTGATCACCGACTGGGGCGCAGCCCTGACCACCCAGCACGGCAACATCTTTGTCATGATCGGTCTCGCCCTGATCGTGTTCCCGAAGCTGGCGCTCGGCCTGTCCGGCTTCGAGACCGGGGTCGCCGTCATGCCCCATGTGGAGGGCGACCCGGACGACACCGAGGAGAAGCCCACCGGCCGGATCCGGGACACCAGAAAGCTGCTGACCACCGCCGCCGTGATCATGAGCGTCTTCCTGATCACGACCAGCTTCATCACGACGCTGCTGATCCCCGCGAACGACTTCAGGGCCGGCGGCCCGGCCAACGGCCGTGCCCTCGCCTATCTCGCGCACCAGTATCTGGGCGGCGGGTTCGGCACGGTCTACGACGTCTCGACGATCGCGATCCTGTGGTTCGCGGGCGCCTCCGCCATGGCCGGCCTGCTGAACCTGATGCCGCGGTATCTCCCCCGCTACGGCATGGCCCCGCACTGGGCCCGCGCCGTGCGGCCCATGGTCATGGTCTTCACCCTGATCGCGTTCCTCGTCACCTGGATCTTCGACGCCAACGTCGACGCCCAGGGCGGCGCCTACGCCACAGGTGTGCTGGTGCTGATCAGCTCCGCGGCCGTCGCGGTCACCATCGCCGCCCGCAAGGCCCGCCAGCGGCGCTGGACCCTCGCCTTCGCCGTCATCGCCACCGTTTTCCTCTACACCACCGTCGTCAACGTCATCGAGCGGCCGGACGGTGTGAAGATCGGTGCCTGCTTCATCACCGGGATCATCCTCGTCTCGCTGCTGTCCCGCCTCGCCCGGGCCTTCGAGCTGCGGGTGACCAGCGTGACCCTGGACGACATGGCGGAACGGTTCGTCCGGGACATCGCCAGCCGCCGTATCCGCTTCATCGCCAACGAGCCCGACGAGCGGGACGCGGCCGAGTACCGCCAGAAGATCGAGCAGATCCGCGCCGACAACGAGCTGCCCCCGCAGGAGGACTTCGTCTTCGTGGAGGTGACCGTCACCGACCCCTCGGAGTTCGAGGCGTGCCTGACCGTACGCGGCGAGGTCCTGCACGGCCGCTACCGCGTGCTCACCCTGGAGTCGTCCTCCATCCCCAACGGCCTCGCCGCCCTGGTCCTGCACGTCCGCGACCGGACCAACTGCACCCCGCACATCTACTTCGAGTGGACCGAGGGCAATCCGTTCGCCAACTTCCTGCGGTTCTTCCTCTTCGGCCAGGGCGAGGTCGCCCCGGTGACCCGGGAGGTACTGCGCGAGGCGGAACCCGACCGCAAGCGCAGGCCGCGCGTCCACGTCGGCTGACCACGCCCCGCACGGCCCACCACGGCCCGTACGGCCCACCGCACACCCCGCACGCCCCCCCACGCCCCGCACGGGCTCACTCAGCCTTGGGCGCGACTCCTCCGCCGACCGTGAACCCGATCACCGATCCCCCGCCCTCGCGCCGGGCGGCGAACGGCGCGCCCCCGTGCGACGTCGCCACGTCCCGCACGATCGACAGGCCGAGACCCGAGCCGGGCAGGCTCCTGGCGTCCGCGGCCCGGTAGAAACGGTCGAAGACGCGCAGGAGGTCGCCCTCCTGTATGCCGGGCCCGCGGTCGAGGACCTCGACGCGCACACTGCCCAGCGGCGGCCCGGTGTCCGGCGCGTCGGAGT
The DNA here is from genome assembly GCF_040680495.1 of Streptomyces sp. NPDC052036. NCBI lineage: Bacteria > Bacillati > Actinomycetota > Actinomycetes > Kitasatosporales > Streptomycetaceae > Streptomyces > Streptomyces sp. NPDC052036. The sequence goes on from NZ_JBFAWW010000009.1 coordinate 172,954, forward strand.
CCTCCAGCTGGGGCGGGTGCACCGGACCCGTGACGGCGATCTCGATCGGCGCCTCGCCGTCCCGGTCGAACTTGGCCGCGTTCTCCACCAGGTTGGACAGCGCCCGCTGCAGCGCCATGGCCCGCCCGTCGACCGTGGTGTCACCCGTGACCCGCACCACGATCTCCCGGCCCGTGCGGCGTCGGACGATCGTCGCGGTGTCCTCGGCGATGTCGGCGAGGATCAGCCGCTGCACCGGTTCCGTGTCCGACTCTCCGGCCGCCAGGTCCACCAGCTCGTTGACCAGGTCGGTCAGCTCGCGGGACTCCTCGGCGAGATCGGCGACCAGTTCCTCGCGGGCGGCGGGCGGCAGCTCGTCGATACGGCGCAGCAGCGAGATGTTGGTCCGCAGGGACGTCAGCGGCGTCCGCAGCTCATGGCCCGCGTCCTGCACCAGACGCCGTTGGTCCTCCTCCGACTGGGCGAGCCGCCCGAGCATACGGTCGAAGGAGCGGCCGAGCCGGGCCACCTCGTCGTTCCCGGTGACCGGGACCTGGATCCCGAGCCGCCGGGTGCGCGCCACGTCCTCGGCGGCACCGGCGAGCCGCACCAGCCGCCGGGTGATCCGCCGTGCCAGCCACCAGCCGAACAGGCCGGCCGCTATCACGACCCCGCCCATCAGCACGGCGGTGCGCTGCTGAAGGCTGCGCAGCAGGTCCTCGGTGCTGCTCAGCTCCTGCGCGACCTGCACCGCGCCCTGACGGCGGCCGAGCGCCACGGTCGCGACGCGATAGACATCGCCGTCGACGACGACGTTCGTGTGCTCGACCAGCTTGGCCGCCTTGGCGGTCTCGGCGATCCGCCGGTCGCTGTCGTCGACGGGCAGCGCCGGATTGGAGTGGTCGACGACCGTGCCGCCGGGCCCGAGCACCTGCACCACCGTGCGGCTGGGCCGGATGATGTCGTCGCGGGGGGTGTCGTGGTCCTTGTCGGAGATCGCGAAGTCGTCCGGCATCAGCTGCTTCTGGCTGACCTGGTCCCGTAGATCCGCCACGACCTGCGCGAACACGGTCTGCTGGTCCACCCGCACCAGCCGGGCGGCGGCGTCGTAGCTGAGGAAGCCGACCAGGACGGTGACCCCTGCGGCCACGGCGGCGAAGGAGAGGGTGAAGGTGGTCCGCAGCGACGACATCTGGCGCAGCCGGGACCGCAGCCGCAGCCGCCGGCGCAGTCCGATCGGCAGCCGCCGCCACAGAAGCAGCCCGAGTCCGGCGTCGTCCTCGGCGCCGGGGTGCGGTGGTGGAGGCACTAGTCCTCCCTCAGGACGTACCCCACGCCGCGCACCGTGTGGATCAGGGCCGGGGCCCCCGGCTCGTCGAGCTTGCGCCGCAGATAGCCCACGTAGACGGCGAGGTTCTTGGAACCGGGGCCGAAGTCGTAGCCCCAGATGCGGTCGTAGATGGTGGCGTGGTCGAGGACGATGCCGGCGTTGCGGGCGAGCAGTTCCAGCAGGTCGAACTCGGTCCGCGTGAGTTCCAGCTCCCGCTCGCCGCGCCAGGCGCGCCGTGCCTGCACATCCATGCGCAGCCCGGCGACGGAGACCTGGCCGGTGGGGATCTTCTCCTCTTCCCTCGGCGCCTCGAAGGAGGTGCCGTTGGTCCGGCGCAGCAGGGCGCGCAGCCGCGCGAAGACCTCCTCGATGTCGAACGGTTTGAGGACGTAGTCGTCGGCGCCCGCGTCCAGTCCCGCGATCCGGTCGGCGGTCTCCACCAGGGCGGTGAGCATCAGGATCGGGGTGCGGTCGCCCTCGGCACGCAGCACCCGGCACACCTGGAGGCCGTCGATTCCGGGCATCATCACATCGAGGACGAGTACGTCGGGCTGGGTGCGGTGGGCCTGGGCGAGGGCCTCCACGCCGTCGGCCACGGCGGTCACCGCGTACCCCTCCAGCGTCAGTGCGCGCTCCAGGGCATGACGGATGGCACGGTCGTCCTCGGCAAGCAGCACTGTCTGGGTCACCCCACCAGTCTGCCAAGGCCAGCGCGGTGCACCAGCGGATGGACCGAGCCACGGGCGGGCTTCTTACCCGGCTCTCACCGCTGCGGGCGTGGCGGTTTACCTGGCAGGGCCACTGTGTCGGCTATGTCACGTCGCCCTGTCCCGTTCGGGACGGGACAGGGCACGGCAGTCATGAAAGCCATGGAGGCGGGATCGGGCACGGCCGCGGTCGCAAACGCCGGGCCGGACGGGTTGGGGCCCGTCGCCGGACGGGTTGAGGCCCGTCGCCGGGCGCGCCGACCGCGCCCCCGGTCCCGCCGCATACTCACCGGGTGACGTACGGCACTACGGCTGTCCTCCGCCCAGGCCGCCCGGGCGCGCCGGATGAGGGCGCGGCCCGGGTGCCGCCGGCCGGTCCCGCCCGGGCCCGCCGGCGCGGAAGGGGTGGGCCGGTTCGCACGACGGCGGCGGCCCACCCCTCACTCACACCCAGAACCTTCGCGGAGGGATTGCTAGCTCCGCAGCGCGGCCAGCTGCTCCTCGAAGGGGATCACCCGGAACCCGGCCGCGTCGGCCGCGGGGGATGCCCCTACTCCGTCCGCGCGCCTCGGCCCGGCGGCCCGCGGTACGGAACCGGCCGCCGGCACCGGCCGGGCCGCGACGGCCGCGGACCGAGCGGGCTCGGGCACGGTCCCGGCGAGGTCCGCCCCGGAACCGGCGGACTCCGCCACCTGGCCGCCCCGCTCCCGCAGGGCCCCCGCGGTCATCAGCAGGGCCAGCTCGCCCGCGGCCCGTTCGATCCGCTCGGGCAGGCCCTCCGCGCCCCAGTCCTCCGAGGCCGCGTAGACGCCGGTCGGGGCGACCATGGCCCGCAGGTAGGAGAAGAGCGGACGCAGCGCGTGATCGAGGACCAGCGAGTGCCGGGCGGTGCCGCCGGTCGCCGCGATCAGGACCGGCGTGCCCGCCAGCGCGTCCTTGTCGAGCACGTCGAAGAACGACTTGAACAGCCCGCTGTACGACGCCGAGAACACCGGGGTCACCACGATCAGCCCGTCCGCCTCGGTCACCGCCTCCAGGGCCCCGGCGAGCGCGCGCCCCGGGAAGCCGTTGGTGAAGTTGTGCGCGATCTCCACGGCGAGGTCGCGCAGCTCGATCATCCTGACCTCGACGGGAGCCTGCCGCTCCACGGCGGCGGCCAGCCGCTCGGCCAGCAGCCGCGTGGAGGACGGGACGCTCAGCCCCGCCGAGACGACGACGAGCTTCATGCGGCACTCACCCCTTCTGTCTGCTCCTCGGTCTTCGGCGCCTGCGCGGCGGCCAGCAGCGACTGGTGGGTCGGCGCCTCCGGCACACCGGCCGGACGGCCCTTGGCGAACTCTTCGCGCAGCACCGGCACGACCTCCTCGCCGAGCATGTCGAGCTGCTCCAGGACGGTCTTCAGCGGCAGACCGGCGTGGTCCATCAGGAACAGCTGGCGCTGGTAGTCACCGGCGTACTCGCGGAAGCTCAGCGTCTTCTCGATCACCTGCTGCGGCGAGCCGACCGTCAGCGGGGTCTGGTCGGTGAACTCCTCCAGGGACGGCCCGTGTCCGTAGACCGGCGCGTTGTCGAAGTACGGCCGGAACTCGCGCACCGCGTCCTGGGAGTTCTTCCGCATGAACACCTGTCCGCCCAGGCCGACGATCGCCTGCTCCGGGGTGCCATGCCCGTAGTGGGCGAACCGGGTCCGGTAGAACTCGACCATCCGCTTGGTGTGGTCGGACGGCCAGAAGATGTTGTTGTGGAAGAAGCCGTCGCCGTAGTACGCGGCCTGCTCGGCGATCTCGGGCGACCGGATCGAGCCGTGCCAGACGAACGGCGGGACCCCGTCCATCGGACGCGGGGTGGAGGTGAAGCCCTGGAGCGGGGTACGGAACTTGCCCTCCCAGTTCACCACGTCCTCGCGCCACAGCCGGTGCAGCAGCGCGTAGTTCTCGACGGCGAGGTTGATGCCCTGGCGGATGTCCTGCCCGAACCAGGGGTAGACCGGGCCGGTGTTGCCGCGCCCCATCATCAGGTCCATCCGGCCGTCGGCCAGGTGCTGGAGCATCGCGTAGTCCTCGGCGATCTTCACCGGGTCGTTGGTGGTGATGAGGGTGGTCGAGGTGGAGAGGACCAGCTTCTCCGTCCTGGCCGCCACATAGCCGAGCATCGTGGTCGGCGAGGACGGCACGAACGGCGGGTTGTGGTGCTCGCCCATCGCGAAGACGTCCAGGCCGACCTCCTCGGCCTTCAGCGCGATCGCGACCATGGCCTTGATCCGCTCGCGCTCGGTCGGGGTACGACCCGTGGTCGGGTCCGGAGTGACATCGCCGACGCTGAAGATCCCGAACTGCATGTTCGCTCACACCCTCCAAGTGGTTTACGATTCAACTATACCCCTGAACGACACCACTCGGTTCGGTATTCCGCCTCCGCATCAGATCCCGCCGCCCCCGGAACCCGCCCTCACCCACCCGGCCGGCCCATGGGGCCCGGACCGCGGCCCTGCGGATCCGATTGCGCCTGACGAATGCCCCCGCGTACGCCCCCTGTCCCCGCGCCCCCGCCGCTCCTCCTTCACGCACGCCGAGCCCCGGCCCATCCCCCTTCACGCGCCGACCCCTGCCCCCTCCCCCTTCACGCACGCCGAACCCTGGCCGCCGGCCCCCTGGCCGCCGGCCCCCTGGCCGGCACGCTCAGGGACACCCCCTGACGCGCGGCGAGCCGGAGCGCGCGGCCGGGCATACCGGCGCGCACCCCGCATCCACCGAGTTCAGCGCCGCCGCGTGCACCCCTCCGCCCGACGCGACGCCCCCTGACAGCGCCGGCCCGCCGCCCCCGGACCGGCCGCGCCTCAGAAGCTGTAGCGGTCCCCGGTGCCCAGAGCCAGCACCCGCTGACTGCCCGGGTTGCGGTCCGCCGCACCGCCGCCCCACAGGGAGTCGATCTCCATGCGCACCTCGTCCGTCGACGTGTCGGCGAGGTGCACCCGCAGATGGATCTCCTTGCCCTCGGCCATCGGAAGAATCGCCCCCGTGCGGCACAGCACCGTGCTCGCGTCGTACCGCGCACAGCCTCCCGGCAACAGCTGCTCGTCCGCGAGCGCCTTGGACCAGCGCAGCCGCACGGTGGCGTCCTCCACGCGGGACGTCCCCTTGTTCCACGGCCTGAGCCGTACGTTGACCTCACCGCGGCCCATGGTCACGTACCCGTGATAGGTGAGGCCGGTCTCGGCACCCAGCGCCGCGGCGGGCAGGGCCGCGCCCACCACCACGGCCGCGCCCAGTGCGCCGGCAATCCACTTCCTCATTGTCACTTTCCTCCATATCAGGCCTGACATCACCGCATGTATCCCACGTGCCGGACGTGACAGGCACCGCCGGGCAGGTGACCTGAGGGCCGTCCGGCGTGCCGAAGCCCCGTGCGAAAGTGACCGCATGCTGATCCTCCGCTCCGCCGCCCTGTTCGTCGTCGCCGCCCTGTTCGAGATCGGCGGCGCCTGGCTCGTCTGGCAGGGCGTGCGCGAACACCGCGGCTGGCTGTGGGTCGGCGCGGGCGTCATGGCGCTCGGGGTCTACGGCTTCGTCGCGACCTTCCAGCCGGACGCGCACTTCGGTCGCATCCTCGCCGCGTACGGCGGCGTCTTCGTGGGCGGTTCCCTCGCCTGGGGCATGCTCGCGGACGGCTACCGCCCGGACCGCTGGGACGTCACCGGCGCGCTGATCTGCCTCGCCGGCATGGCCGTCATCATGTGGGCGCCCCGAGGACACTGAACGGGGGCACCCCGGGGACACCGGCCGTCCGCCGGACACTTCGGCGGGTCGTCCGCCCCCGGACCTATCCTGGGCGCACGACGTCCGCACCACCGTGCGCGGCGCCGCACACGTACGAGCCCGCCGTCCGAGGAGCCTCGCCATGACCGCCGCAGCACCCTCCGCCGCCTCCCGCATCGCCGTCGTCACGGGCGCGAGCAGCGGCATCGGCGCCGCGACGGCCCGGCAGCTCGCGGCCGCCGGCTACCGCGTCGTCCTCACCGCCCGCCGCAAGGACCGGATCGAGGCGCTCGCGGAGGAACTGACCGCGGCGGGCCACTCGGCGACGGCCTACCCGCTGGACGTCACGGACCGGGCGGCGGTCGACGAGTTCGCGACGGCCTTCCGGACGATCGGCGTCCTGGTGAACAACGCGGGCGGCGCGCTCGGCGCCGACCCGGTCGCGACCGGGGACCCCGAGGACTGGCGCCGGATGTACGAGACGAACGTACTGGGCACCCTCAACATCACCCAGGCCCTGCTCCCCGCGCTGACCGCGAGCGGCGACGGCACCGTGGTGGTCCTCTCCTCCACCGCCGGCCACGGCATCTACGAGGGCGGCGCGGGCTATGTCGCCGCCAAGCACGCCGAGCACGTCCTCGCCGAGACCCTCCGTCTGGAGATCGTCGGCACGCCGGTGCGGGTGATCGAGATCGCCCCCGGCATGGTGAAGACGGACGAGTTCGCGCTGACCCGCTTCGGCGGCGACACGGCGAAGGCGGCGAAGGTCTACGAGGGCGTCGCCGAGCCGCTGACGGCCGACGACGTGGCGGACACGATCACCTGGGCGATCACCCGCCCCAGCCATGTCAACATCGACCTCCTGGTGGTCCGCCCCCGGGCCCAGGCCTCCAACACCAAGGTCCACCGAGAGCTGTCATGACCACCCCGGACCCGGCCCCCGACCAGGACCGCACGGCGGAACGCGAACGCCTCGCTTTGGAGAAGAAGCGCGAGCGCTACGTCTGGTACTACCTGGGGTACTTCCTCTTCGGCATCCACATCGTGGCGTTCGTCATGATCTACGCGGTACGCCACGCCAAGTGAGCCCGGCCTTCGGCCGGGCCCACCGTGTCAGCCCTTCACACAGACGATCTGCTTCAGCCTCGCCACGACCTGCACGAGGTCGCTCTGCTGCTCGATGACCTGCTCGATGGGCTTGTACGCGCCCGGGATCTCGTCCACAACGCCGGAGTCCTTGCGGCACTCCACACCACGTGTCTGTTCCTCCAGGTCCTTTGCCGTGAAGCGACGCTTCGCGGCGCTACGGCTCATACGGCGGCCCGCACCGTGCGACGCCGAGTTGAAGGACTGCTCGTTGCCGAGGCCCTTCACGATGTACGAACCGGTGCCCATGGAACCCGGGATGATGCCGTACTCCCCCGCCCTGGCACTGATCGCGCCCTTGCGCGTGACGAGCAGGTCCATGTCCTCGTACCGCTCCTCGCTCACGTAGTTGTGGTGACACGAGATCTCGGGCTCGAAGGTCGGCCTGGCCTTCTTGAACTCCCTGCTGACGACGTCCTTCAGGAGCGCCATCATCAGCGTCCGGTTGTACTTCGCGTACTCCTGCGCCCAGTACAGGTCATTGCGGTAGGCGCCCATCTGCGGAGTGTCCGCGACGAAGACCGCCAGGTCGCGGTCGATCAGGCCCTGGTTGTGCGGGAGTTTCTGGGCCACGCCGATGTGGTGTTCGGCCAGCTCCTTGCCGATGTTCCGGGAGCCGGAGTGGAGCATCAGCCAGATCGAGCCCTCGTCGTCCGTGCACACTTCGATGAAGTGGTTTCCCGATCCGAGCGTTCCCATCTGCTTGGTGGCACGCTCCTCGCGGAACCTGACCGCCTCCGCCACCCCGTCGAACCGGCCCCAGAAGCCGCCCCACCCCGCGGTGGCCAGGCCGTGGAACCGGCCCGGGTCGACGGGGTCGTCGTGCATCCCGCGTCCCACCGGGATCGCCTGCTCGACCTTCGAGCGCAGCCGGGAGAGGTCCCCGGGGAGGTCGTTCGCCGTCAGGGACGTCTTCACCGCCGACATGCCGCAGCCGATGTCCACGCCCACCGCCGCCGGACAGACCGCGTCCCGCATCGCGATCACCGAGCCGACCGTCGCGCCCTTGCCGAAGTGGACGTCCGGCATCACCGCGAGGCCCTCGATCCACGGCAGCGTCGCCACGTTCTGCAGCTGCCGCATCGCGGCGTCCTCGACCGTCGCCGGATCCGTCCACATACGGATCGGGACCTTGGCACCCGGCACTTCTACATACGACATATCAGCCTCTTTCCCCCGAACAGGAACATAAGTCTCTGATCGCAAAACCGGTGCCAAGGTCGACGTATAGGACAACGGACCGGCGTCCACGGCAGTGCGTGCGATACACATTGTCTCCAGGGGGCCGCCTGGGGCGGCAACCGATTAACCAGCGGGCCCGCGCGCCCGCCGAACCGTCGAGAGGAGCCTCACCGTGCAGCGGAAGGCGTACGTACCGGGCGCCGCCGTGCTCCTCGCGGCCCTGCTGGCCGCCTGCACCTCGGGCACCGGCAGCGGTGGCGCGGCGGAGGACTCCAAGGCGGGCGGCTCCACCGCGAGCGCCACCGCCGCGCAGCCCGGCAAGTACCGCTCCCTCTCGGACGCCTGCGGCGCGGTGGGCCACAGCACCCTCGACTCGCTGCTGCCGGGCATCCGGCAGATAACGGACCAGGAGCAGCGCGACAACGCCTACCAGGGCGAGGCCGCGCTGACGTACAACAACGACCGCCGCTCCGGCTGCCGCTGGAAGGCGGAGTCGACGGCTGCCACGGACCATCTGTTCGTCGACTTCGAGCGGGTGGTGTCGTACGACAACACGGTCAGCGACGACGACCGCGCCCACGAGGTCTACGGCTCCAAGCAGCAGGCCGCAGACCTCCCGGAGGCCAGCTCCGGTTCCGGTTCCGCCTCCGGTTCGGCCTCGGGCTCCGGTTCCGGCTCGGCCTCGGCCTCGGGCTCCGCTTCCGGTTCCGGCTCCGCCTCGCCGAGCGGCGGCAGCAGCCCGCACGCCGGCGGGCCCCCCTCCGCGTCCGCCTCCGGCTCCCCGTCCCCCTCCGGGAGCCCGTCCGCCGACGACGCGGAGCCCGACCTCCAGCCCCGCACACTCGACGATCTGGGCGACGAGGCGTTCCTCGACGACCAGCTGAGCACCTCCCAGCAGCGCACGGTGACTGTGGTGTTCCGCACGTCCAACGTGATCGTGACCATCCAGTACGACGAGCAGCCGGCCGCCGCCGGAAGCGCCCCGAGCAGCGAGGACATGCAGGACAAGGCCAGGAAACTGGCCCGGCAGCTGGCCGGTTCCCTCGGCTGAGGCACCCCCGTCGGCCGCCCCGACAGGGGAACCGAACCTCGTACCGCATGCGTCCCCACCGCGTACCGTGGCCCCTCGGACCCGATCCGACCGCACGATCCACGAGCGTCATGAGTGAAGGAACCATGCACCGACCTGCACAGCGAGACCAGCACGATCAGGGTGTTCAGCGCGTTCAGGGCGGCCTCCGGCCGGGCCGGCCGGGCGCACGCCTGCGCCGCCTCCTCGTCTGCGCGGCAGCCGTTCCGGCGGTGCTCGTCGCGGCCGGCTGCTCCTCGGACTCCGGTTCCGGCTCCGGCGGCGACACCAAGCCGCAGGCACAGGAGCAGCACACCGCGGACGCCCAGCCCTCGCAGAGCGCGTCCACGAACGCGGTGCAGCCGGCGGCGTACACCACCCTGCCGAAGGCGTGCCTCGCACTGTCCGGCAAGACCCTGGGCGATCTCGTACCCAAGGGGGCCAAGTCCGGCAAGCAGGGCACATCGGATGACGCGGGGACGCGTTCGAGCTGCTCGTGGAGCAGCCTGCAGAACAATGGCGTCAAGGGCTCCCAGTTCCGCTGGCTGAACGTCTCCCTGCTGCGCTTCGCGTCGGACGCCGCACGCGGCTCGGGCAACAAGCTCGCCGAGGACTACTACGGCCGTCAGGTGCAGGACGCGCAGTCCGTGGACGGCGCGAAGAACATCAAGTCGGCGCCGGTCGCCGGGGCGGGCGACCAGGCGACGGCCGTGCGCTACGACCTGAAGAAGAAGGAAGGCGACTTCAAGCAGGAGACGATCGTGGTGCGGGTGGAGAACGTCGTCGTCACCCTCGACTACAACGGCGCCGGACTCGCCGGTGACAAGACGCCGGACGCCGACGACCTGGCGAAGGCGGCGGAGAAGGCCGTCAAGGAGACCGTGTCCTCGGTGGCGGCGGCGAACCACGACGGCGCGAGGGCGGGCTCGGCCGCGGGGCAGGGCGGCTCGAAGACCGCCTCGCCGTCGAAGAGCGCCTCCCCGTCGAAGGGCGCGTCCGCGAGCCCGTCGAAGAGCGCCGCCCCGTCCGCGTCGGCCTCGAAGAAGAGCTGACCCGGCCGGCGCCACAACTGCCCGCGCCAGCAGGGACGTTGCCGGAGCCCGGTCCCGTGCGGACCGGGCTCCTGCCATACCGGCCACCCGTACGCCGTACGCGTGTGCCACCCTGTTGCGCGCAACAACACGCAACGGGAGGGGAATACAGTGGCCGGGCCACTGCAGCTGACACGGATGCACCGGGTTCTGATCGGCGTGGTCGTCAGCGGTGCCGTCATCATCGCCGGGATCGGCTTCGCGGGCTCGTACGCGGCCGTCCGTGCGCTGGCCCTCAAGAAGGGCTTCGGGAACTTCAGTTATGTCTTCCCGGTCGGTATCGACGCGGGTATCTGTGTCCTGCTGGCCCTGGACCTGTTGCTGACCTGGATCCGCATCCCCTTCCCGCTGCTGCGCCAGACGGCGTGGCTGCTGACGGCGGCGACGATCGCGTTCAACGGCGCGGCGGCCTGGCCGGACCCGCTGGGCGTGGGCATGCACGCGGTGATCCCGGTCCTCTTCGTGGTCGCCGTCGAGGCGGCGCGCCACGCGATCGGCCGGATCGCGGACATCACGGCGGACAAGCACATGGAGGGCGTCCGGCTGACCCGCTGGCTGCTCTCGCCCTTGCCCACGTTCCTGCTGTGGCGCCGGATGAAGCTGTGGGAGCTGCGCTCCTACGACCAGGTCATCAAGCTGGAGCAGGAACGTCTCGTCTATCAGGCCCGCCTGCGCTCCCGCTTCGGCCGCGCCTGGCGCCGCAAGGCCCCGGTGGAGTCGCTGATGCCGCTGCGGCTCGCCCGCTACGGCGTACCGCTGGCCGAGACGGCCGGGGCGGGCCTCGCGGCGGCCGGCATAGAACCGGCGCTGATACCCCCGGCGGCGCCGCTGGAGGTGACGGCGGGCGCGGCCCCGGGCGCGCGTGCCGCGGGTGCGGCCCAGGTGGGCGGCCCCGGTGTCGCCCAGCCCGCCGCCCAGGCCCCCGGGCAGGCGCCCGCCGGCGGGCAGCGCCCCCAGTTGGACCCCGCGCAGCCGGACCCCGAGCAGAGCCCTTGGTTCACCAGCCCGGCGCAGGGGGAGTACCACGGCGGCTACGACCCCGCGTTCGAGCCGGAGCCTTCCTACGAGCCCGAGGAAGAGCACTGGCGGTGGTACGAGGAGCAGCAGCCGCAGCATTACCAGAACCCGAACCCGGACCAGCCGCAGCAGTACCAGGCGCCGGTCCCGGAGCAGTTCCAGGGCCCCTCTCCCGAGGACACCGGCAGCTTCCCCATCCCCGTCACCGGCAACCGCACGCGTGAGCTGGGCGAGGGCGGCGGCAGCCCGGAGCCGGACGAGGAGTCGTACTACCAGGTCTTCAAGCAGGCGATCAACGGCAGCTACCCGACCCCGCGCGAGTTCAGCGACAACGTCGAGGCCGAGTTCCGCATCACCCTCCCCGCGGAGGAGGCCAAGCGCATGGTCAACCGCTTCACCAACCGCCACACGGCGCAGCTGGAGGAGGACCACATCGCGTAGGCGGCCCGGCCGCATACGGAAGGGGGGCGCCCGGTGATCACCGGGCGCCCCCCTTCGCGTGGGGTTCGCTCGCTACTCGCCGAGCAGCCTCCGCACCCGGTCCTGCCCCACCGCGAGCAGCAGCGTGGGCAGACGCGGGCCGGTGTCACGGCCGACGAGCAGGTGGTAGAGGAGCGCGAAGAACGACCGCTGGGCGGTCTTGATCTCCGCGGGCAGCTCCTTGGGGGTCGCGTCCGGGGAGAACCCGGCCTGGACCTTGGGCACGCCGTAGACCAGGTGGGTGAGTCCGTCCAGCGACCAGTGCTCCTCCAGGCCGTCGAGCAGCAGCCGCAGCGACTGCTGCGCCTGCTCGTCGAGGGACTTCAACAGCTCGGCGTCCGGCTCGTCGCGCACGATGGTGCGCTGGTCCGCCGGGACCTGGGTGTTGATCCAGGCCTCGGCCCGGTCGTACCGCGGCCGGACCTCGTCGAGCGAGGCCAGCGGGTTGGCCGGGTCGAGGTCGGACAGGATCCGCACCGCCTGGTCCTGGTGGCCGGCGGTGATGTCGGCGACGGACGCGAGGGTGCGGTAGGGCAGCGGACGCGGGGTGCGCGGCAGCTCGGCGGCGGCGGTGCCGACGGCCCGGGTGTACGCGGCCACGTCGCCCGGCAGGGCGGACCCGTCGGCCACCTTGCCCGCCAGCTTGTCCCACTCGTCGTAGAGCCGCTGGATCTCCTGGTCGAAGGCGATCTTGAAGGACTGGTTGGGCCTGCGGCGGGCGTAGAGCCAGCGCAGCAGCTGCGGCTCCATGATCTGGAGCGCGTCGGCCGGGGTCGGGACCCCGCCCTTGCTGCTGGACATCTTGGCCATGCCGCTGATGCCCACGAAGGCGTACATCGGGCCGATGGGCTGCTTGCCGCCGAAGATCCCGACGATCTGCCCGCCGACCTGGAAGCTGGAGCCCGGGGAGGAGTGGTCGACGCCGGAGGGCTCGAAGACCACGCCCTCGTAGGCCCAGCGCATCGGCCAGTCGACCTTCCAGACCAGCTTGCCGCGGTTGAACTCGCTCAGCCGCACCGTCTCGGAGAACGCGCAGGCCGAGCACGAGTACGTCAGCTCGGTGGTGTCGTCGTCGTACGCGGTGACGAGGGTGAAGTCCTTGCCGCACTGACCGCAGTAGGGCTTGTACGGGTAGTACCCCGCGGAGCCGGAGCTGCCGTCGTCCTCGGCGGCGGCGCCGGAGCCCTCCTCGGCCTCCAGCTCGGCCTCGTCGACGGGCTTCTGCTGCTGCTTCTTCCCGGCGACCTTCGGCTTGGTCCGGTACTGGGCGAGGATCGCGTCGATCTCCCCGCGGTGCTTCATCGCGAACAGGACCTGCTCGCGGTAGACGCCGGAGGTGTACTGCTCCGTCTGGCTGATGCCGTCGTACTCGACGCCCAGCTCCGCCAGCGACTCGGTCATCACGGCCTTGAAGTGCTCCGCCCAGTTCGGGTACGCGGAGCCCTTCGGGGCGGGCACGGAGGTCAGCGGCTTGCCGATGTGCTCGGCCCAGGAATCGTCGACGCCCGGCACGCCGAAGGGGACCTTGCGGTACCGGTCGTAGTCGTCCCAGGACAGCACGTGGCGCACCGTGTACCCGCGCCGCCGGATCTCGTCAGCGACGAGGTGGGGCGTCATGACCTCGCGCAGATTGCCCAGGTGGATGGGGCCGGAGGGGGAGAGCCCGGACGCGACGACAACCGGTTTGCCCGGGGCCCGGCGCTCCGACTCCTCGATGACCTCATCCGCAAAACGGGAGACCCAGTCGGTGGTCTCGGTGCTCTGAGCCACGATCGGCACGTCCTCTTTTTCTGGGGGTTCCTCAGGACCAGCCGTACGGTCACACGGCTGTCCGGTCCATTGTCCCTGCCGAAACCGCATCCACGAAAACCGCTTTTCAAGCTCTTACCCGCGCGTCACCGCACACGCCACGCCGCGCACGCGCGGCCGTACCCGGAAAAACCGCTTTACCCCCATGGGATACTGGCCACATCCATCCGCCCGCACGAGGAGAACGGCACCCACCTCATGGCCTCGGTCACGTCCCTCACCGCTTCCGTCCACCAGCACCTCGCGAACGCCCTCTCGGCCACCCTGCCGGAGGCCGCCGCCGCGGACCCGCTGCTGCGACGAAGCGACCGGGCGGACTACCAGGCCAACGGGATCCTGGCACTCGCGAAGAAGGCGAAGGCGAACCCGCGGGAGCTGGCGACCCAGGTCGTCTCCCACGTCGTCACCGGTGACCTGATCAAGGACGTCGAGGTCTCCGGACCCGGCTTCCTCAACATCACGGTCACCGACAAGGCGATCACCGAGAACCTCGCCGCCCGCGCCGCCGACCCCGACGGCCGCCTCGGCGTGCCGTACGCGGAGAAGCCGGGCACCACGGTCATCGACTACGCCCAGCCGAACGTGGCGAAGGAGATGCACGTCGGCCATCTGCGCTCCGCGGTGATCGGCGACTCCGTGGTCAAGCTGCTGGAGTTCACCGGCGAGACGGTGGTCCGCCGCCACCACATCGGCGACTGGGGCACCCAGTTCGGCATGCTCATCCAGTACCTGGACGAGCACCCGCACGAGCTGGACCACGGGGCCGCCGAGGTCACGGGCGAGGAGGCGATGTCGAACCTCGACCGCCTCTACAAGGCCGCGCGCAAACTCTTCGACTCCGACGAGGAGTTCAAGACGCGCGCCCGGCGCCGGGTGGTCGACCTCCAGGCCGGCGACCCACGCACCCTCGCCATGTGGCAGAAGTTCGTGGACGAGTCGAAGATCTACTTCTTCTCCGTCTTCGAGAAGCTGGACATGGAGATCCAGGACCCCGACATCGTCGGCGAGTCGGGCTACAACGACATGCTCCAGGAGACCTGCCGGCTGCTGGAGGAGTCCGGCGTCGCGGTCCGCTCCGAGGGTGCCCTGTGCGTCTTCTTCGACGACATCAAGGGCCCGGACGGCAATCCGGTCCCGCTGATCGTGCAGAAGTCGGACGGCGGCTTCGGCTACGCGGCCACGGACCTCTCCGCGATCCGCGACCGTGTCTTCAACCTCAAGGCGAACTCGATCATCTACGTCGTGGACGCCCGCCAGTCGCTGCACTTCAAGATGGTCTTCGAGACCGCGCGGCGGGCCGGCTGGCTGAACGAAGACGTGAAGGCGTACCAGCTCGCCTTCGGCACGGTCCTCGGCAAGGACGGCAAGCCGTTCAAGACCCGTGAGGGCGAGACGGTCCGGCTGGTCGACCTCCTCGACGAGGCGATCGACCGCGCCTCCGCCGTCGTACGGGAGAAGGCGCAGGACCTGTCCGAGGAGGAGATCGCCGAGCGCGGCGCCCAGGTGGGCATCGGCGCGGTGAAGTACGCGGACCTGTCGACGTCGGCGAACCGTGACTACAAGTTCGACCTGGACCAGATGGTGTCGCTGAACGGCGACACGTCCGTGTACCTCCAGTACGCGTACGCCCGTATCCAGTCGATCCTGCGCAAGGCCGGCGAGGTACGCCCGGCCGCGCACCCGGAGCTGGAACTGACCGACGCCGAGCGCGCCCTGGGCCTGCACGCGGACCAGTTCGCGGAGTCGGTCGCGGAGGCGGCGGCGGAGTACGCCCCGCACAAGCTGGCCGCGTACCTGTACCAGTTGGCGGCGCTCTACACGTCGTTCTACGACAAGTGCCCGGTCCTGAAGGCCGAGACGCCCGAGCAGGTCGAGAACCGCCTCTTCCTGTGCGACGTCACGGCCCGCACCCTCCACGAGGGCATGGCCCTGCTGGGCATCAGGACGCCCGAGCGGCTCTGACCGGGATTCGCTGCTCGCGCGGTCTCACCGATGACAACTCCCGTTGAAATCAGTACGGTTGTCTCTCCGCCCGTGCGCACATCGCGGACGGAGAGACACTGAGGCTGCATCGGGGGGCGCGATGAGGGTGATCAGCGCGATGAGTTCATGATCACCATCACAGAAGTCCGCGACCTCACCCAGTCCTTCGGCCCTCAGGACCACGATGCGGTCGCCGGACGCCAGGCAGACATCTCTCGTACCGACGGCAACCCGCATCTCGAAGAACACGCGACGGTTCTCCCGCCCGTCGCGGAGACGGCCCTGGCCCGCGTCACCCCGCCCTCGGGACTGCACAACCTTCCCCTCCGTTCGAAGGGGAATTTCGTCGGCCGGGCGGCCGCCATGGACGCACTCAGGACTTCGCTGGAGGCCGGCGGCGGGGGTGTCATCACCCAGGCCACCACGGTGCACGGCCTGGGCGGCATCGGGAAGACCTCCCTCGCCCTGCACTACGCCCACACGCATCTGACCGACTACACCCTCGTCTGGTGGGTCAGCGCCGAGAGCGAGGAGCAGATCGCTTCGGGCCTCGCCGATCTCGCCGTCCGCCTCTGCCCGGACTGGGCCCTGGACGCTCCCGCCAGGGAGCGGACCGAGTGGGCCCTGGCGTGGCTGCACCGGTACCCCGGCTGGCTGCTCGTCTACGACAACGTCGAGGACCCTCAGCACCTCAACCCCTATCTGGGGCGGCTGCTCGACCGCGGCCATCAGATGGTGACCAGCCGGCGCAGCACCGGTTGGCACGCCAGTGCGCGGCTGGTCAGCCTCGACGTGCTCGACTCCCGGTCGGCAGTCGAGCTGCTGTGCGACATGGCGTTGTCCGGGCGACGCCCCAGCTCGGCGGAACGGCGTCAGGCCGCAGCACTCGCAGCAGATCTGGGGCGTCTGCCGCTGGCTCTGGTCCAGGCGGGGGCCTACTTACGAGAGACCCGGACAGGGTTCTCCGTGTACAGGGCCAGGCTTGCCGAAGCTCCCGATGCTCTCCTGAGCGAGGCAGGCGATGCTTCCGACTCCGCCCGCAGCATCGCCCGGATCCTGCGGACGAGCGTCGAGGCCATCCGGAGCCGCAGTCCGTTCGCCGTCGAACTGATTCATCAGCTCGCCTGGTACGCCCCGGAAGCGTTGCCTCAGGACGTCGTCCTGCCCCAGGGCGGCGGCAGCCGTGACGTCCGGGACGCCCTGGACGTGCTGGCGGACTATCACTTGATCACTCTCGATGCGGACGGCATCACCCTCCACCGGCTTCTCCAGCAAGCACTGCGGTCCGCCCGGTCCCGCATCGCGGCGGAAGACCGGGCCCGCGCCGAGCGGGCACTCGCCAAGGCGCTGTCGAGTGACGCGCTCGCCGGCGCGGGGGAGAGCCGGCATCGGCTGGGCAGGTTGCTCGTCCACATCCAGGCACTCGCCGAGACCGGACCACCCGACGCGCCGGATGCCGACGTCCCGGAGATGTACCGCAGAGGTGCGGACGAACTCATCGCGCGCGACCAGCGCGTCCTCGCGATCCCGTTGATGGAGATGGCGGTCGACGGACACAGCCGTCTGCTGGGTGTGGACCACTCCGAGACGCTTGCCGACCGGGACCGTCTCGCCGAGCTGCACGCGCGGGCCGGTGATCCGTCGAAAGCCGTCCGCCTGTGCCAGGACATCTTCCTCGACCGGCAGCAGATCTCGGGCGCCGACGCCGAGGCCACCCTGGCCAGCCGTCATCGACTGGCGTACGCGTATCGCAAGGCGGGCGACGTCATATCTGCCGTGCGGGAATTCGAGGCAGTAGTCGCCGACCGGGAACGCGTCCTCGGACCCGACCACCGCTCCACGCTCACCAGCCGCGACGGCCTGGCCTACGCACGGCAGACGGCAGGTCAGCACCAGGCCGCCGTACGGGAGTTCGAGGCCGTTGTCGCCGACCGGGAACGCGTCCTCGGGGCCGACGACCCCGACACGCTCGCCAGCCGGACCAGCCTCGCGTACGCCTATCGCTGGGCCGGAGACCACAGGACAGCCGTCCGGCTCTACGCGCAAGCGGTCGCGGACCGTGAGCGGTTCCGGGGCAGTGACCACCCCGACACCCTGACGAGCCGCGAGTGGCTGGCATCCGCCCATCGAGCCGCGGGCCGAATCCGCGAAGCACTCGTGCTGTACCGGGCTGTGCGTGCGGATCGGGCACGTGTGCAGGGCGAGGACCATCCGGACACGCTGCGCTGCCGCAAGAGCCTGGCCTACACGCTTGCCGAGGCGGAAGGGCCCGACGCCGCGCTGGCCGAATTCGAGTCGCTGGCGGCGGACAGCGCCCGGGTCCAGGGACCGGACCACCCCGACACCCTCGACTACCGCGATGACATCGCGGAAATGCACCGGGACCGGCAGGACTACCGTCGGGCGATCGCCGCGTACACGGACGTGATCAGCGACTACGCCAGGGTCCGAGGGCCGGATCATGTGGATACCCTGCGCGCCCGCGGTGCGCTCGCCTACACCCGCCAGATGGCGCGGGACCACGATCGAGCGATCGCCGAGCGGGAAGCACTTCTCACCGACCGGCGCCGTGTCCAGGGTGAAAGCCATCCCGCGACCCTCACCGCCCGGGGCGAGCTTGCCTTCGCCTGCCGGGCCGCGGCCCAGTACACGCGTGCGGTCTCACTGTACGAGGACCTGCTCCGCGACCAGACAGGGCTGCTCGGCCAGGAACACCCCCGCGTGCTCAGCACGCGCGACGCCCTCGCCTACACCCGTTCCTGGGCCGGCGATCACGCCGGTGCGGTGTCGGGGATGGAGAGCCTTCTCTCGGACGTGGAGCGATCGCTGGGGCCGGACCATCCAAGGGCCCTCGGCGCCCGGCTCGGACTGGCCATCGTTCTGGAGGCCGCGCAGGACTCTTCCCGGGCGATCAGCCTGTACACCCGGCTCGTCGAGGAGTACGCACGGGTTCACGGGGCAGAGCACTCCGACACCCTGGACGTCCGGGAGCGGCTCGCCCTGACCTGTCGTGCGGCGGGCGAGTCCGGGCGTGCCGGCGATGCACTCGACGCCCTGATCGCCGACCGCGTCAGGATCCAAGGGGCCGACAACCCCGCGACGTTGGACACCCGCAGTCTGCAGGCATGGGTCCTCCGGTCGGCGGGGACGTACGACCAGGCGATCAGGGTCTACGAGCAGTTGATCGCGGACCGGATCCGAGTACAGGGTCCGGATGCTCCGGCCGCGCTGGCCGCCCGTAACGGCCTGGCGCTGGCCCGGCTCGAAGCGGCGGACCATCGGACGGCCATCGCCGAGTTCACCGCCGTGCTCTCGGACCGTCGGCGGCTGTCGGGTGCGAGCCACCCGGACACACTCGTCGTCCTGGGGAACCTCGCCGAAGCGTTCTCTGCGGCGGAAGACCACCCCAAGGCCGTCTCCCTGCGCGAGGAGGCGGTTGCCGAGTGGTCGGCGGCATACGGCACCGGCCATCCACGCACGCTCACGGCCCGGCGCGACCTCGCCCTGGCCCACAAGTCCGCAGGCCGTCACCGGGTGGCGATCGAACTGCTGGACGCAGTGCTCGTGGACGCCACACGGCTGCACGGGACCGATCACCCCGATGTCCTCAACCTGCAGACGTACATGATCTCGGCGTGCTGCTGCGCACACGATCACGGTCGCGCCATCATTCTTGCCGAGCAGCTCGTCGCCGACTGCGCTCGAGTGCGGGGACCCGATCACGCCGACACTTTTCGCGCACGGGAGTGGCTGGCGTATGCAAACGGCCTGGCCGGCCGGGGCCGGCGAGAGATCGCGGAATGCAAAGCTCTCCTTGCCGACCGTGAGCGCGTCCAAGGGCCTGGCCATGTCGCCGTACTCGACTCCAAGAGCAATCTGGTCAACGCGTACGACAGGGGTCTGGAACGGGATCGGGCCGTTGCCCTCGGCATCGAGGTCGTGGCGGACCGCATCCGGATCCAAGGCGCGGATCATCCCGAGGTCCTGAACAGCCGCAAGGTTCTGGCCCGCCTGCGTGGCAAAGCGGACGACCGACGGGGCGCGTTGCGCGAACTGGGAGCCGTGGCCGAGGACCACATCCGCATCCTGGGCCCCGACCACCCCGACACCCTCGACGTCCTCGACGACATCGCCTTCGCGTCTCTGAGTCAGCCGACCGCCTCACAGGCCATTGAGGTCGCCGGGAAACTCATCGCCGACTGCACCCGCGTCTTCGGCCCGGACCACCGCCTGACGCTCAACGCCCGGGACAGGCTCATCGCGGCTCACGAGCAGGCCGGGCACATCGCCGTGTCAGTCACGCTTCATGAGGAGCTGGTGCCGGACCGCGTCCATGTGCAGGGCCCGGAGCATCAGGACGTGCTCGACGCACGTCACTACCGCATCAGCGCTCTCCGCCGAGCGGGCGAGTACGCGCGCAGCGTACGCGAGCTCGCATCACTGGTTGCGGACAGTTCCCTGTCGCTCGGGCCGGAGCACCCCCGCACGGTGGACTACCGCATCAGTCTGGCGTTCGCCACCTGGGAGTGGGGCGACCCCTGGCAGGCGATCGGCATCCTCAGGGAGCTGCTGGAACAGTGCAGGCAGGTGCTCGGCGACCAACACCACACCACCTTCGCCGTCCACGGCCACCTCGCGTGGCTGACAAGCGAAGTCGCTCCCGGACACGAAGGCGTGGGAGCGTTCCGGCAGTTGGTCGCCGACGCGGTGCAGACCTTCGGCCCCGCACATCGCCTCACCCTGCGGCTGCTGCCGGTCCTGGCCCATGTGCTGATGCAGGCGGGCGAGGCCCAGCAGGCCCGTGCCGTGCTCGACGACATCCTGCGCGGATACGCACAACTGCTGCCTCATGTCCGCTTCCCGAACACGGTGGACGGCGTGGCGCAGGCGCACCGCCGGGCGGCCGCGGTCGAGGACGAAGACGAGGCCGTAGACCTCGGCGTCGTCCTCGAAGTCTGCGCCGCACGCGGCAAGGACGCATTCCCGACCCTTGCCTGCATTCTCTCGCGCATCCTCTCCGACACCGATGACCCGGTCGCCGCGGTCGAGCTGCTGCAGGCAGTCCACGCGGGCCGCGAGCGGCTCTTCGGGGCGGATCATCCCGACACTCTGGAGAGCCTCGCCGATCTGGCGTTCGCCCGTGCGGAGGCGGGGCAGCTCCAGTCCGGCCGGGAACACGCGGAGTTGCTCGCCCGGTGGGAGCGAGTGCTGGGGCCGGACCACCCCAAGGTTGTAGCGCTCCGTCTCCGGCTCAACAAGGTGCAACCGGCGTGGACGCCCCGCCTGACCCTGCTCACCGAACCGGTCGTCGGTCAGCCCGCGGTGATCGAGATGCGGCTTGAGCGGCTCGACAACGAGGTGGCACCCCAACCGTCCCGGCTGCTTGTGGTCGCCGGCTCCGAAACGGTGACCTTCGACCCTGCCGCGACGGAGTACGTGCCGGGTGCCGATCCCGCCCGATTCGTCTTCACCGCTACTGAACCCACTGCCCACCGACTCCGGTTCACGGCGTACGACCATGCATCCGGGCTGGCGATGCAAGAATTGGAAGCCGTCGTTCCCGTTCTCCCTGTTCCGGACGCTCCGGGGAGAGGCTGAGCCGTATGCCGCAAGACCTCGCCTTCGAGATACTCCACGACCATTCGTCCGGCTACGCGGTGCTGCCGCCCCAGCGCAACGGGGCCGACGCCGGGAGACCGACGGATGGTCCCAGGGACCTCAAGGTGCTGCTGCTGCGCAACGGAGTCGACAGGGTGGAGATCGTGGCGTGGTCTCCCGGTGCTCCGTCACCAAGTACGCGGCAGCACCGGGCCAGGCTGTCCGTGCCGTACCAGACGCTGGTACGGCACGGGGCCAGACTCCGGAGCGTCTGGAGGGACACTCTGGTGAACCACCAGAACACCTCCACGGACAACGGGTACAAGGTGGGCAGCTACCCCCTCTCGGAGTTCGCCGACCTCTCCGATCTCTCTTCCCTCACAGATGAGTTGACGGCAGAGCTGGCGGACGAAGGCTTCGATCTGCTCAATGTGCTCCTTGAGGGAACCGACCGCAATATTCGGTCCTTCCGCGCCTACTTCCTGGAAACGCTGACGGGCGGGGAGTCGCTCCGCATCAGCTTCGACTCCCCTGACCTCTACCTGCCCTGGCCCATGCTGGCGGTGAACCCGGAGGACTGCGCAAGCCCCTGGGAGGCCTTCCTGGGGTATCGGCACCAGGTCGAGCAGACGGGCGCCTCGTATGCCTGGCCCCAAGGGCTCCTCGGCCCGCGTGCCCAGGCGGCCACCAGTCTCAACACGGACACCCTCCTCGATCAGGTGGGCAGGGCGCCCGAGGTCAGGAAACTCCTCGAAGAGCGATCCCGGCTGACGGTGCGCACGGAGGCTCGCGACCTGTTGCACGCACTGTCCGGGCCGATCCTGAGCGAGGACCTGATGTACTTCTGGTGCCACGGGCATTTCGTCGACAACGGCTCGCCCCACCCTCATCTGGCCATCAAACTCTCCGACAGCAGGCACATCGACGCTCCGAGTGTGCGGCGCAAGCGGAGGGCGTTCGAGGACTCGACGGGTTCCCGCTTCAAACCCTTCGTCCTGCTCAATGCCTGTCACAGCGGTCAGGCCGCGGCCTCCGGTGAGCTGGAGCATCTGGGGAACGCGCTGATCGAGCTAGGTGCCGACGGCGTGCTCGGCCCCCAGATCGAGATCCCTGAGGTCTTCGCCGCCGAGTACGCGTACGCCTTCTTGGATCTGTATCTGAGCGGACAGCACACCGCAGGTGAGATAGGCCAGATACTCGTACGCCGGTTCGCCGCGGACTTCCACAACCCGCTCGCGCTCACCTACTCACTGCACTGCGGGATGAACAGCAGACTGGATCTCGCCTCGTGACCGCAACAAGCCTGCCCGTGGCCCTCCCCCCGCCGGCCGAGATCGACCTGGACGAGCAGGGACGGCTGACCGTGACCGGCACCCGCACACCCGTGCCCGTCGACCGCGTCGCCGAACACCTGGCACGACACCTCCGCGTCCCCGAGTGGGCGAGCGACATCTACGTATACGTTCACGGCTGGCAGACAGCCCCGCGGACGGCCACCAGGACAGCCGCCACCCTCCTCGGGCAGGCTCTCCGCCTGCGCGACACGCGCCCGCACCTCTACCCGGGGCTACGGGACGGATTCCGCCCCTGGTGCGTGATCGTGCGCTGGCCCTCCTCCAGCCTTCCCTCGCTATCCGGCTACCGCCGGATCCGTGACAGAGCCCACGCGATGAGCGCCCCGGGCACCGGTCAGGCCTCCTACGTTCTCGCGCATCTGCTGGGCTATCTGGACTCCAACCGAGCCAGCCCCGCCGCTCCGGCCGTGCTCGCCAACCGGTCCGGACAGTATCTGCACCTCGTGGGGCACTCCTTCGGCGGACGGTTTCTGTGCGAAGCGATGCAACGGGCGTCCGAACGTCCGCCCGGCCCTCCGGTACTGGGCTGGAGTACGCCACGCGACCCCCGGCAGCCGTTCACCGTGGACAGCGCGCTGATCTTCCAGATGGCCGCGCCCCGTGACGCCTTCGACCGCCTCTTCCCCACGCTGTTTCCGACCCCGGACCGGCTCGGCGCCCCGCTTCGCGGCCCGCTCGTCCTGACGCACTCGCGATGGGACCGGGCGACGGGTTTCTGGCATCTGCGAGCCGAGGGAACCCCCGGCATCGGGCACACCGGGGCCGGTACCGCCGCCGTGCCCCCGTTCCCGACCCGGTTGCTGGACACGCAAGCCGTCTATCCGCAGCGGGAACTGGACCACCGCGTCGTCAATGTCGATGCAAGCCGGCTGTACCGCGGCGGGCGCCGGACCCGCCTCTCCCCGGCCGGGGCCCACTCGGACTTCCTGCGGCCGGAGTCCTCTCATCTCCTGCTGACGCTCGCGGAGCGCTCCAGGTGACTGGGCTGTCGTCCGGGCCTGCTGGGCATCAGGACGCCTGAGCGGCTCTGACGCGGCGCCGCCTCGGCGAAGAGCCCCGCACCCCGGGCCGGTTCCCGGGTGCGGGGCTCTGGCACGTCAGGCGGGCGGCCGGGGGATCCACTCCGCGCCGCCGTTCGGGAAGTCATAGCCCGGCCGTCCGGTGCTCCCGCTCGTCCGGAACGGCCTGCCGTGGTCGTCGATCCGGACGGTGCCGTGCCGCGCGCCGCTGGACCACTCCAGCTCCAGGTACCAGCGCACATCGTGCGCGGCGGTGCGGGCCCGGATCTGGAAGACCTCCGGATCGGACTCGCTCACCTTGAACGGGAAGTCGCGCTGTCGCTGAGCGGGCGCCGCCGACGGGCGGCCCGCGTCGAGGTCGACGTCGAACCCGTTGGTCTCCACACCACCGCCGCAGCCCACGCCCATGGAGTAGTCGTTCCAGGCCAGGGGCGTGTCCAACGAGACGACCCGGACCCTCAGGTCCTCCAGGACCACGGTCGACGCGCCGGTGCCCTGCACCGTGAGCACGACGTACTGCCCACCGGAGGACACCGCGCCGAGCGCCGACACCCAGCCCGGCGCGTCCTGTTCGGCGGGCGGCGGCGGTACCTGCTGCGGCGCCCGGTCGATCAGATAGTGCTGGCTGCACGGGTCCTCAAAGGCGTACGGGCGGGTGTTGACCGTCAGCGGTACGGCGGGGACCGGGGCGGCGGGGCTCGCGGAGGAGGAGGCCGCACCGGTGCTCGGGGCCCCGGTTCCGGCGCCCGGTCCCGGGTTCCGCTTCCCGTCGGCCTTCTTGCCCGCGTCGTGGCCGGACCGCGACGGCGAGGGCCGCGCGGGGCCTGCCGTGCCGCCCCCGTCCACGGTGCGCCGCACGGCGGGCGGCGCTCCGGCGGGGTTCTGGTCCCCTCCGAGACCGAAGGAGGGGGTCCACGCAAGCACGGCGGCGCCCAGCACCGCCAGTGCGCCGGCGGGGACGAGCACCGCGGAGCGGATGCGCCGACGGCTGCCGCCGGGTGCGGGAGTGCTCGCCCCCGAAGGAGCGGTCTCCGGCACGGGCTCCGGCTCCCGGGTGCCACCGGACTCCGGTTCCGTCGTGCCACCGGGCTCCGGTTCCGCCGTGTCGCCGGGCCGTACCGCGGGCGCCTTGCCCTTCCTCTCCCGCACCGCGTCGGCCAGCACCCATCGGCGATGCAGATCGACCAGTTCCTCGGGTGACGCCTTGCAGAGCCGGGCCAGCCGCTCCACGGGCGCGTAGTCCGTCGGTACGACGTCCCCGGTGCAGTACCGGTGCAGCGTCGACGTACTCAAGTGGAGCCGCTTGGCCAGCGTCCCGTAGCTCAGCCCGGACCGCTCCTTCAGTTCCCTCAGCAGTTGCCCGAACGCGTCTGCCCCATCCGCCCCCGACACCATTCCTCCACTCCCCGTGTCCCTGCCCGTGTCCCAGGAACAGCACGTTTCCCCAGCTCAGAGCAGCGCGGGCGTCCCAGCGTCCCTGATGGTGCGCCGGTCGTGGCGGCTGGGACGGATCATCCCGCAGGCTCCTGGCCATCCAAGCACGCCGCCCCCGCCGACCGGCCAGGCGGCTCGCACCGACCGGATCCGCGAAGAGGTTTCCCTTCATGCGCACCTTCCGCACCGCCCGCTCCCGTACCGGGCTGCTCACCACCACCGTCGCCCTCGCGGCCCTGGCCCTCACGGCCTGCCAGAGCGGCACGGGCACGCAGGACGAGGGCCGGGCGTCGACGCCCACCGCACCGAGCGCCCAGGCCTCGCACAGCGCCTCCGGCTCCGGCGCCGAATCCGGCTCGGGCTCGTCGGCCGCGCAGGGCACGAACACGGGGTCCCACGCCGGCACGACGTCCGGCAAGGGCACCGGCACGTCCACGGGCCGCGCCTCCGGTTCCGGTTCGGGCCATGGGACGACGTCCACGCCCCCCGTCCTCTGCAACGGCGCCAACACCCGGGTCACCGCCCAGCAGGTGTCCCGCCCCGTCGACCACATGCTGCTCACCGTCAAGAACACCGGCTCCCGGCCGTGCGACCTGACGTACTTCCCCTATCTGCGGTTCGACGAGATGCAGTGGGCGCCGGGTGCCTTCGAGGAGAGCCGGCCGCAGGCCGTGGTCACGCTCGCCCCCGGCCAGTCCGGCTACGCGGGCGTACGCCTCTCCGCCGCCGACGGCAGCGGAGAGAACGGAACCACGGGCCACCGGCTGAGCATCATCTTCCAGGGACGCACCCCGCGCAGCGACGGCGGCCCCACGGCCAGCGTGACGCTGCCCGCCAAGGGCGTGTACTACGACAGCAAGCTGACCGCGACGTACTGGCAGTCCAGCGCGACCGACGCCCTCAACTGGTGACGCCTCCGGGTGGTGCGGTGGCGAACTCGCACCACGCGACCTTGCCGGAGTCCCGCTCGTCGACACCCCACTTGTCGGCGAGCGCGGCCACCAGCAGCAGCCCGCGCCCGTCCTCGTCCGCCTGCTCCGGGATGCGCGGCTCCCCGCCGCCGCTGTCGTGCACCTCCAGGCCCAGCATGGCGCCGTCGTACCGCAGGAACACCCGGAACCGGCGGCCCGGCGGCACCCCGTGCACCAGCGCGTTGGTCGCCAGCTCGCTCACGCACAGCAGCGCGTCGTCGCTGCGCTGGGCTCCCGCCAGGGCCCAGACGGCCAGCGCCTCCCGGGCGAACCGCCGGGCGGCGGGGACGGCTCGGCGTTCGCGCCGGAAGAACCTCTCGCGCAGCGGCGGGAGTTGAATCGTTTCGTTCACGAGACGAGCGTTGCGGAGAGTGACTGGCGTGGATCACCGGGTGAGACCGTACAGATTTTTTGTACGGGTTCGTTCGGGCCTGACTCAACGGGCCCTCGGCGAAAGCCTGATGCTCGACGAGGAGACGGTGGCGTCGATCGAGCAGGGCAGGCGTCCGCTGAAGCCGGATCTGGCCGCGTTACTGGATGAACTCCTGGGGACGAAGGGGCTGTTGTCGGCCGGGGTGGAGAACCTGCCGGAGATCGACCAGTCTCCGATGTGGGCGGAGCTTTATGGAACACGAGCGGGAGGCCATCGCTCTCTCGCTGTACGCCAACCAGGCCCTGCCTGGCCTTCTGCAGACCGAGGCCTACGCGCGCGCGGTCCTGCGTGAACGCGTTCCGGCGTACGACGAGGACGAGATCGAGACCAGGACCGCAGCTCGCGTGGGCCGTCGGGACGTGTTGCACCGCAAGGTTCCGCCGACGGTGAGCTTCGTCGTGTGGGAGCCGGCGTTGCGCCTTGAGATCGGCGGCCCAGAAGTGCATCGCAAGCAACTGCGTCACCTGCGTGAGTACGCCGAACTTCCTTGCCTTGCGCTACAGTTCCAGCCGCTGGCCAGCCCATCCCACGCCGGGCTAGACGTCGAAGCGCCTGCTGGACCGTCTGCCAGGAGAGCAATGAGCACCGCACTTCAGTGGTTCAAGTCGACCTACGGCGGCAGTGAAGGCGGCGAATGCCTCGAAGGCGCCTACGCCTGGCCCACATCCAGCTACAGCAGCAGCGAGGGCGGCCAGTGCCTCGAAGTCGCCACCTGCCCCCACACCATCCACGTCCGCGACTCCAAGAACCCCGCCGGCCCCACCTTCACCGTCTCGCCGGAGGCCTGGGCCGCGTTCGCCGACTACGCGGCCCGGTAAGGGCGTTGTCAGTGGCTGGCCCTACAGTCACTGACATGGCGACACTTCCCAATCCGCTGCCCCGGCTGGCGGCAGACCCGAGCGGGCGCGCGCTCGGGCTTGAGCTCCCCCCGGGGAGCCTGATCGACGCGACGGACGAGGGGCCGTGGCACGAGCCGCTGTTGTGGCATGCCGGGCGCCCCGCGTCCTCCGGCAACTGGGCACGGCTGGGCGCGCCCGGCGCGCGGGTGGGGCTCCTTCCGGTGCTCCTCGACGTCGGCGGGGAGGGGGGCAGCCCGCAGGAGTGGCTTCTGACGCCCGGCAGCATGTCGTATCCCGGCGATCACGACGCCGAAGAGGTGCTGGCCGAGCTCTGGGACGAGTACATGGCCGACGCACCCGACGAGGACGACGACCTCGCCGATACGCTCGCGCCCCACGGCCCGGACTGGCCCGGTCTCGCCGAGGCGCTCCGGCTGGAGGCCGACCCCGACAGCCGCGCCGCCGAGGTCGCCGACCGCCTCCTGGACGACGGCTCCTGGTTCAAGGAGCCGCGCCTCGCCCTGATCCCGGCCCGCCGTTCCGCCGACCTCCCCGCCGCCATCGGCTGGACCGGCCCGGTCAACTACGAGAACGACACGGCCGTCCTCTGCTCCGTGCTCCGCTCCTGGGAGGACCGCTTCGGCATAAGGGTCGTCGCGCTCACCTACGACCGGCTGGTCCTGTCGGTCGCGGCGCCGCCCACCACCCAGGCCGAGGCCGAGGCGGTGGCCGCCGAGCACTTCGCGTTCTGCCCGGACAACATCACGCAGGGGCACCGCGAGACCCTGCGGGAGTACGCCGAGCACGAGGTCCTGGGACAGCGGGTGTGGTCCTTCTGGTGGGACTGACCCGCCGTCTCTCCTCCAGGCAGCTGCGCATCTACGCATCGGAGTCGGCCCACAGCTCGGTGCTGTGGGCCGAGACAAGGGCGTTGATGCGGGTGAGGACGTCATCGGCCGGCTGCGGATCGAGCCGCCGTCCGTCCCGTAGACGCAGTGCGACGTGGTCGTCGGCGGCTTCCTTGGCGCCGATGACCGCCTGGTAGGGGACCAGGCGAGCGTCCCGGATGCGGGCGCCGAGACTGCCGCGTTCCGGGCCGGCGATCTCGGCACGCAGACCCCGTTCGGTGCAGCGCCGGGCGAGCGCCGCGGAGTTCGGCAGCTCGGCGTCGGAGATCGGGAGGATCGCCACCTGGGCGGGGGCGAGCCAGGCGGGGAAGGCGCCGCCGTGCTGTTCGATGAGATGGGCGACGACCCGCTCCACGCTGCCGATGATGCTGCGGTGGACCATGACCGGGCGGTGCTTGGCGCCGTCCGGGCCGGTGTAGTGCAGGTCGAACTGCTCGGGCTGGTGGAAGTCGACCTGGACGGTGGACAGGGTGGACTCCCGGCCGGCGGCGTCGGTGACCTGGACATCGATCTTGGGGCCGTAGAAGGCGGCCTCTCCCTCGGCGGCCTCGTAGGGCAGGCCGGAGCTGTCCAGGACCTCGGTCAGCAGGGCGGTGGACCGCTGCCACTTCTCGGGGGCGGCGATGTACTTGCCACCGGGGCCGGGGAGGGAGAGACGGAAGCGGGCCTGGGTGATACCGAGCGCTTCGTAGGCCCGGCGGATCATGTCCAGGGCGGCCTGCGCCTCCTCGGCGACCTGGTCCAGGGCGCAGAAGATGTGCGCGTCGTTCAGTTGGATGGCGCGCACCCTGGTCAGTCCGCCGAGGACGCCCGAGAGCTCCGAGCGGTACATGCCTCCGAGTTCCGCCATGCGCAGCGGCAGCTCGCGGTAGCTGTGTGAGCGGGAGCGGTAGATCAGCGCGTGGTGCGGACACAGGCTCGGCCGCAGTACGACCTGTTCGCCGCCGAGGTCCATCGGAGGGAACATGTCGTCGCTGTAGTGCGCCCAGTGCCCGGAGATCTCGTACAACTCCCGTTTGCCGAGCACCGGCGAGTACACGTGCCGGTACCCCGCACGTCGCTCGGCGGCGCGGATGTACTCCTCCAGGGTGTGCCGTACGGTCGCGCCGTCGGGCAGCCAGTACGGCAGGCCCGCGCCGATCAGCGGGTCGGTGTCGAACAGGCCCAGCTCACGGCCGAGTCTGCGGTGGTCGTGGTGTCGGTCGCTGCGATGGTCGTGCATGGCATCTCCTCGCGGGTATCGGGCGAGTGACCGCACGGCGAAGCCCCGGGGCACTCGCCCCGGGGCTTCGGACCAAGACATAGGTCAGCGCGCCGGGACGCTCTCCGGCGTCGTCGTCATGGCAGCGCGCTTCATGCCGAAGACGCTAGCAGGCCGTGGCGATGTCCACCCGGTCTTTTCCGGCGGGAGCGGGCTCGGCGGGCCGCCTCGGTCTCAGGCGGCCGGACGGTTCGAGAATTCCTCGACAAGGTCAAGTGACGGGTGGTACCTCTTCTCCAGTTCGGGATCCGGGGCTGAGACCACACACCGACACTGTCTTACGCCCGGGGCTTCCCATCTGACAGACCAGCATGCACCGGACACCATCCGACTACACCGAAGCCCTGCCGTCCGGACGCGGGCGCATCAGGGCGTCGCCGAAGTCGGCGAAGGGCAGCGGCGGGAGGCCGAGGACGGGACCGATCGCCGTCGGCTCACATGCCCCCGGTTGCTGTTGCCGCCTCGGCGGGTGACATGCGAACGCCGAGAACCCGCCACTCGAAAACACCTCATTCGCGCACCTTAGGGACATCACTGCCCCCTACATCAATCCCGTTTCGCCCTGCGGACGACCCCCGGCGGGGCCTAGCATGCGGCGCATGCTGCCCACCGTGGACACGTACGAGGAGCTGGAAGCGATCGTCTCGGACGAGACGGTGCTGCGTCCGGCGGCCCTGGACCTGTGCGATCAAATGGGCCTGGTAGGGCTCGCGCTGCGGCGCTTCGACGACGGGACCCTGCCGGTGTACGCACTCGGCGGCGACATGGTGCTGAAGCTGTATCCGCGCCTCAGGACGGCCGAGGCGATACGCGAGGCACGGGTGCTGAGCCATCTGTGGGGTCAACTGCCCCTGCCGACACCCCGTTTGATCGCCACGGACGAGTATGTGAGCGGCTGGCGGTTCGTGCTGATGTCCCGGCTGCCCGGGCGGAGCGTCGCCGAGGCCTGGCCGATGCTCACGGCGGCCGACCAGGACCGGATCGTGACCGAGTCGGCCGAAGTGCTGGCCGCGCTGCACGCGATGGCCTGGAAGCCGCTGACGGACATCGTGGGCCCCTCGGAGTGGTCCTCGTTCCTGCGCCGTCAGCGCGCGAGCGTGCTCGAAAGGCACCGCGGCACCGGTGTGACCGAGCCCTGGCTCAGCCGTATCCCCGGCTTCCTGGACTCGGTTCCGCTGCCCGCCTCCAGCGAACTCGCGCTGCTCCACACCGAGTTCATGCTGGAGCATCTGACCATCGACATGCGGGGCGGCCGCCGTCTGACCGGCCTGTTCGACTTCGAACCGGCGATGATCGGCGATCCGGCCTACGACTTCGCGAGCGTCGGCCTGTTCGTCAGCCGGGGCGACCCGCGCCGGCTGCGCCGCTTCTACGAGGCCTATGGGCGCGCCCCGCACGACCCGGACCAACTGCTCGCGTACACGCTGCTGCACGTGTACAGCGATCTGCCCTTCTACCTGCGTGAGCTGCCCGTACCGCCGGAGCCCCGGCTCGAC
Organism: Streptomyces sp. NPDC052036; assembly: GCF_040680495.1. NCBI lineage: Bacteria > Bacillati > Actinomycetota > Actinomycetes > Kitasatosporales > Streptomycetaceae > Streptomyces > Streptomyces sp. NPDC052036. The sequence continues at coordinate 203,816 of NZ_JBFAWW010000009.1, forward strand.
GCGCTGGCCGAGCTGTGGTTCGGCACGAAGGGCTGACGGCCCGGAGGCCGGGCACGGCCTCCGGAACCGGGCGAACGGTGGGCGTCGGCCAGGGGTGTCTGACAATCCCCGCCGGGCGCGCGAATTGTCAGACACCCCCTAGGCCTTGCGGCCGGTGGCCGCGTACACGTTGATGTCGGCGTCGGTGACGTCGTTGATGTCGTGGTAGCGGACCTTCTCGATGTCGTCGAGGCCGGCGAGACGGGCCGGGTCCATCTGTTCGGGGGCGGGTGCCGCGCCGTCCTGGTGCCAGTGGTGGACCGGGACGACGCCCGGCTCGTCGAGCGTCAGGCCCGGGGTCTCGGCGAAGAACCGGGCGACCTCGTCCTGGGAGCGCAGCACGAAGGTGAAGCCGCGCTCGGTGTAGGTGCGCTGGACGGCGCGGATGTTCTCGGGGTTGAGGTCCTCGGTGAGGTGGGAGAGCACGACCCGGCTGCCGGAGGGCAGCGCCTCCACCAGCTCGCGCACGATCGGGTACGCCTCCTCGTCCTCGACGAAGTGCAGGACCGCCACCAGCACGAGGGCGACCGGCTCGGTGAGGTCGAGGGTCTTGGCGGCCTGTTCGAGGATCTGCGCGGGACTCTTCAGGTCGGCGTCGATGTAGTCCGTACGTCCCTCGGGGCCGCTGGTGAGCAGGGCCCGGGCGTGGGCGAGGACCACGGGGTCGTTGTCGACGTAGACGACCCGTGCGTCGGGGATGATCCGCTGGGCGATCTGGTGGACGTTCTCCGCGGTCGGCAGGCCGGTGCCGATGTCGAGGAACTGCCGGATGCCGTCCCCGCGGGCCAGCCGGTGCACCGCGCGGCGCAGGAAGTCGCGGTTGTGCCGCACGTCGAGATACCCGCGCGGGTTGGCGGCGAGCGCGGCGGCGGCGGCCTCCCGGTCGACCGGGTAGTTGTCCTTGCCGCCGAGGAAGACGTCGTAGACACGCGCCGGATGGGCCTTGGTGGTGTCGATCCGCTTTCTCAGCTCGGCCGGGTCGCGGCTGAGGGCATCGCCGGGCATGGAGCTCTCCCTGAAGGTCGGCGTGAGGAGTCGGTCATGCAACGAGCAACCGGTGGTCAACAACGTAACTCCTGAGGCGAGTTGGAAGTGCCACTTCGGCCTGCGGAGACGCGCGAACCGTCGTGCGCGTCCCGGAGACCGTTCCCGAGGAACGGCGTTCACCCAGTTCAGCCGCCATCCCCCGATCCCGGCGTCCCGAAAACGGCGGCGGATGTGGCGCCCGGGGCGGTCTTCCGCTCAAGCTGTGACCATCGAGGCGTCCGCTCCCGCCGACCGGTCGAGCGGCGGCCCGCCCCCAGCTCCCCACGCCGAAGGACCCGCCCCCATGACCGCTTCTCCCGTCGTCCGTACCCGTCTGCTCGCCGCCACCACGGTCGCGCTCGCCGCGCTCGCGCTCACGGCCTGCAAGAACGGCGAGGGCGTACGGGACGAGGGCCCCTCGACAGCAGCGTCCTCCGTCTCCCCCCGGCACACCGCGGGGCCCGGGGCGGCCCCCTGCTCGGGCGGCCGTACGAGAACGACGGCGACGGAGGCGAGCCGCCCCGCGCACCATCTGCTTCTGCGGCTGACCAACACGGGCACCGCGAACTGCGCCCTCACCGGCTACCCGAGGGCCCGCTTCGGCGAGGGGCCCTTTGCCGTGCGGCCCGCCGAGGAGACCAGGCCGCGCACCGCCCTCACCCTCTCCCCCGGGGAGTCCGCCTACGCGGGGGTGCTCCTGGCGTCGGCGGACGGCAGCGCGGCGCACGCCCGCACGGCACGCGCCCTCACCCTCACCCTGTCCGCGGGCCCCGCCGCCCATCCGCCGCTCCCGGCGCGAGGCGTCCATGTCGACGACGCCGTGACGGTGACGTACTGGCTCTCCAGCGGTGAGGCGGCCCTGATGTACTGAGGCACACACGCGTGGGAGGGGGAGGACGACGGCGGAACCCGAGGAGTACGCCCGGCTGTCCGCCCGGCAGATCGCCGCACGGGTCCTGGCCGGGGAGCTGTCCGCACGCGAGGCGGCGCGCACGGCCCTGGAGCACATCGCCCGTCTCGACGGCGCGGTGCGGGCGTTCACCGAGCTGTGGCCCGAGCAGGCCGCGGCCCACGCCGCCGACGTCGACCGTCGTGTCCGGGCGGGCGAACGGCTTCCGCTGGCCGGCGTCCCGCTCGCCGTCAAGGCCACCGAGGGGCTCGGCGCCCGCCAGACAGCCCGTCTGCTGGCCGCCGGCTGTGTCCCCGTCGGCGCCACCGCCACACCGGGCCGGGGTACCGCCTGGCAGACCTGGGGCGCCACCGACCGCGGCCCCACGCTCAACCCGTACGATCCGCGCTGGAGCCCCGGCGGCTCCTCGGCCGGCTCGGCCGCCGCGGTGGCCTGCGGGATGGTGCCGCTGGCCACCGGAAGCGACGGCGCCGGTTCGGTGCGCATCCCGGCGGCCTGGTGCGGGGTCATCGGTCTGAAGCCCACGAACGGCCTCGTCCCCGCCCGCGATCGCGCCGGTCTGAACGTGTCCGGCCCGCTCGCACGCACTGCCGAGGACGCCGCCGCCCACCTCGACGCCCTCGCCGGTACGGCGACCCTGCCCGGTCTCGCGCCTCCCCGGCGGCCGCTGCGGACGGCCTGGTCGGCCACGCTGGGCTTCGCCGACACGGCCCGGCGGATCGCCGCCACCGCTCGTGCCCGCCTGGACGACCTCGCGGACGCGAACGCCGTCGCCCCGAGGGACGTCCCGCTGCGCCTGCCCGACCCGGCACCCTGCTGGACCGCGCTGCGCGGCGGCGAGGCCGGCGGCAAGGACAGGGGCAGGGAGGCAGCGCGCGCGGCAGAGACCCGAACCGCCCTGCTGCACGCGCTGGACGGCCTCTTCGCCGCGTACGGCCTTCTCGCCACGCCGACGACGCCCCATCCCCCGCACGGACACCAGGGGCCCGGCACGGCGATGAGCGTCGCGCTGACGTGGGCCTTCAACATCACGGGGCACCCCGCGATCAGCATTCCCGCGGGGCGTACCGAGGCGGGCGAGCCGGTCGGACTCCAGCTGATCGCTCTGCCGGGCCGGGAGTCCGACCTCTTGGCGGTCGCCCTGCGAGCCGAGGCGGTGCCGCTCAGCCCAGCTTGCGTGCGGCCTCGACGGCCCAGTACGTGAGGATGTTGCGGGCACCCGCCCGCTTGATGCCGGTCAGCGTCTCCAGGATGGCCTTGTCCCGGTCGACCCAGCCCTTCTCGGCGGCGGCCTCGATCATCGCGTACTCGCCGGAGATCTGGTACGCGGCCACGGGCACGTCGACCGCGTCCGCGACCCTCGCCAGGATGTCGAGGTAGGGCCCGGCCGGCTTGACCATCACCATGTCGGCGCCCTCCGCCAGGTCGAGGGCCAGCTCCCGCAGGGACTCGCGCCAGTTGGCGGGGTCCTGCTGGTAGGTCTTCCGGTCGCCCTGCAGCGAGGATCCGACGGCCTCGCGGAACGGGCCGTAGAAGGCGGAGGAGTACTTGACGGTGTAGGCGAGGACGGCGACGTCCTCCCGGCCGATCTGGTCGAGGGCGTCCCGGATGACCCCGATCTGACCGTCCATCATGCCGCTGGGCCCGACCACATGGGCGCCCGCGTCGGCCTGGACCTGGGCCATCTCGGCGTAGCGCTCCAGGGTGGCGTCGTTGTCGACCCGGCCCTTCGCGTCGAGCACACCGCAGTGCCCGTGGTCGGTGAACTCGTCCAGGCACAGGTCGGACATGACGAGCAGCTCGTCCCCGACCTCGGCCCGCACATCCCGGAGGGCGACCTGCAGAATGCCGTCCGGATCGGTCCCGGCGGTGCCGAGCGCGTCCTTCTTCGACTCCTCCGGCACGCCGAAGAGCATGATCCCGGAGATCCCGGCCTCCGCGGCCTCCACCGCCGCCTTCTTCAGGCTGTCCCGGGTGTGCTGGACGACACCGGGCATGGTCCCGATCGGCACGGGCTCGCTGACGCCCTCCCGCACGAACGCGGGGAGGATGAAGTCGGCGGGGTGCAGGCGGGTCTCGGCGACCATGCGCCGCATGACAGGCGTCGTCCGCAGCCGACGGGGACGCGTACCGGGGAAGGAACCGTACTTCGTCATGCCTTCTACGCTACGCCCGGCCCGTGCCCCCTTTTGCCGACGCCCTGTCGACCGCGCCCGCAGACGCCCGTCCTCCCCTCACGCCGCCCGGAACCGCCCCACCGTCCTCAGCCCAGTACCCGGGCGGTGAAGTCCGCGAGGCGGGAGCGCAGTTCCTCCCGGCCCATGCCCCGCGCAGCCACCAGATGCTCGACCAGGTCGGCCCGGACGGCGGCCAGCAACGCGTGCGCGGTGAAGCCGCCGTCGTCCAGGCGGGGGATCCGCTCCAGTGCCGAGCGCAGCAGGCCGTGCCACCGGTCATAGTGCTCCGTCCGATACGGGCTGTCGCTGCCGGTGGCCTCCAGGGCCAGGGCGAGATGGCGGTTGTCGAGCTTGAAGCAGAGCAGGGCGTCGAGCACGGCGGGTACCCGCTCGGCCGGCGGCGCCGCGGGCCCGAGCGGCGCAGGACCCTCGGCCACCGCCCGCTCGACCGGTTCCAGCCGGGCCGCGTACAGCGCACGGATCAGTCCGGTGCGGTCCCCGAAGGCGCGGAACAGAGTCCCCTTGCCCACTCCGGCCGCCGCCGCCACGTCGGCCATGGTGACGTCCTCGGGGCGCGCGCTGCGGGAGAACAGCTCCTCGGCGGCCGCGAGCAGGGAGGCGCGGTTGCGGGCGGCGTCACTGCGCGGCTTGCGCTCGGTCATACGGCTCCTCGCCTACGTCTTCTCGCTTGCAATCCGGACCAGCGGTCCGTATTTTTCATTGAAACGGACCGTCGGTCCGTATCGTACGGGACGGAGACACCCATGCCCGCGGCCACCCCCACCGCACCGGCGGAGCTCTACCGCCACGGCCTGCGCCTGCTGCTGGACAAGAACATCGGCGACTGGATCGGCCTGCGGGCCGAGGACGGCGTGATGGAGTTCCCCTTCGCCCCCGCAGGGTGGCCCCGACGCCTGGCGGGACGGGAGGCCGTCGCCGCCTATATGCGGCACTACCCCGACCACATCGACCCGCACGACTTCCCCGACCTGCGCATCCACGAGACCACCGACCCCGGGACCATCGTGGTGGAGATGCGCGGCGTGGGCCGTCTGGTGCAGACCGGCGCCCCCTTCGACATGTCCTACATCGCCGTGGTGACCGTCCGGGACGGCCGGATCGCCGCCTACCGCGACTACTGGAACCCCCTCGCCGTACAGGACCCGGCGACCGACTTCAACGGGAGCACCCGATGACGGCCACCGGCACCACGCTCGTCATCGGAGCCACCGGTACCACCGGAAGCCGTACCACCGCCCGCCTGGCCGCCGCCGGACACCGGGTGCTGGCCGCCTCTCGGAGCGCGATCCCGGTGCCGGGCGCGACGGCGGTCCGCTTCGACTGGTACGACCCCGCCACCCACGGGCACGCCGTCGCCGGGACCGACCGCGTCTACCTGGTCCCGCCGGTGGGCGACCCGGACCCGGCGGCGGTCATGCTGCCGTTCCTGGAACGGGCCCGGGCCGCCGGGGTACGCCGCGCGGTACTGCTCAGCTCCTCGGCCGTGCCCGCCGGAGGCCCGGCGGCGGGAGCGGTGCACGAAGCGCTGCCCGGTCTCTTCGACGAGTGGGCGGTCCTGCGCCCCTCCTGGTTCATGCAGAACTTCACCGGCACACACGCCCATGCGTCGAGCATCCGCGAGGACGGCGTCCTGCTGACCGCGACCGGAAGCGGCCGCGTCGGCTTCGTCGACGCCGAGGACATCGCAGCCGTGGCCGTCCACGCCCTCACCGACGACCGGGCCCCCGACACCGACCTCGTGCTCACCGGCCCCGAAGCCCTCGCCTACGACGACATCGCACGCATCTGCGCCGAGGCCATCGGCCGCCCCGTGACGCATCGCCGGCTGACGCACGGACAGCTCCGCGACCATCTGACCAGGGCGGCCGGGATCCCGGCCGAGTTCGCCGAGATGCTGGCCACGATGGACCGGACCATCGCCGAAGGAGCGGAGGACCGGGTCACGGACACCGTGGAACGGCTCACCGGCCGCCCGCCGGGCGCCTTCCACGAGGTCGTCGCTCGGGAGACGGCGCACACGGCGCGTACCGCCCGCCCCTGAAACAGCACGGCGGGGCGCCCCTTTCGCCAGGGGCGCCCCGCCGTGTGCTCATGTGCTCATGTGGTGGTGCGGCGGCGCCGGGCGCCCGGGCGGCGTTCGCTCGGGCGGGTGACCGGGTCGCCGGCCTCCAGGGAGGCGGCGCGGCGCTTCAGACCGAAGTCCGCCAGGGCCTCAGCCAGCTTGTGGACCGACGGCTCCGGGGCCATCACATCCACCCGCAGGCCGTGCTCCTCCGCGGTCTTCGCCGTGGCGGGGCCGATGCAGGCGATCACCGTCACGTTGTGCGGCTTGCCCGCGATGCCCACCAGGTTCCGGACCGTCGAGGACGACGTGAACAGGACCGCGTCGAAGCCGCCGCCCTTGATCGCCTCACGGGTCTCGGCCGGCGGGGGCGAGGCGCGGACCGTCCGGTACGCCGTGACGTCGTCGACCTCCCAGCCGAGCTCGATCAGACCGGCCACCAGGGTCTCCGTGGCGATGTCCGCACGCGGCAGGAACACCCGGTCGATCGGGTCGAACACCGGGTCGTAGGGGGGCCAGTCCTCCAGCAGCCCGGCCGCGGACTGCTCCCCGCTCGGCACCAGGTCCGGCTTCACACCGAAGGCGACCAGCGCCTTCGCCGTCTGCTCGCCGACCGCGGCCACCTTGATGCCCGCGAAGGCCCGCGCGTCGAGGCCGTACTCCTCGAATTTCTCCCGGACCGCCTTCACCGCGTTGACCGACGTGAACGCGATCCACTCGTAGCGGCCCGTCACCAGGCCCTTGACCGCCCGCTCCATCTGCTGGGGCGTGCGCGGCGGCTCGACGGCGATCGTCGGCACCTCGTGCGGCACGGCCCCGTACGACCGCAGCTGGTCGGAGAGCGACACCGCCTGCTCCTTCGTCCGCGGGACGAGAACCCTCCAGCCGAACAGCGGCTTGTTCTCGAACCACGACAGCTGGTCGCGCTGGGCGGCGGCGGAACGCTCACCGACCACGGCTATCACCGGCCGCCCGCCGTCGGGGGACGGCAGGACCTTCGCCTGCTTGAGCGTCTGCGCGATCGAGCCGAGCGTCGCGGTCCACGTGCGCTGCCGGGTCGTCGTACCGCCGACGGTCACCGTCAACGGCGTGTCCGGCTTGCGGCCCGCAGCCACCAGCTCCCCGGCCGCGGCAGCCACCGAGTCCAGCGTCGTGGACACCACGACCGTGCCGTCGGAGGCGCCGACCTCGGTCCAGCAGCGGTCCGAGGCGGTCCGCGCGTCCACGAACCGCACGTCCGCACCCTGCGCGTCCCGCAGCGGCACACCCGCGTACGCGGGAACGCCCACAGCGGTCGCGACACCGGGCACGACCTCGAACGGAACGCCCGCGGCGGCGCACGCCAGCATCTCCTCGGCGGCGTACGCGTCGAGACCGGGGTCGCCGGTCACCGCACGGACGACCCGCCTGCCGCCCCGCGCAGCCTCCATGACAAGATGTGCAGCATCCCTCAACGCAGGGACACCTGCGGCTGTTGACTCCCCGTCAACGACCGCGAGCTGCGGCGTGCCCGTGCCCGGCTGCGCGCCGGCGAAGGGGTCCGGACCCGTGTTCAGGACCGCGACGCCCGCCCTGGCATGTGCGCGCACCACGTCGAGCACCTCGTGCTCGCCGACGAGGACGTCCGCGTTCGCCAGCGCCTCCACGGCGCGCAGTGTGAGAAGTCCCGGATCCCCGGGTCCGGCACCGAGGAAGGTGACGTGCCCGTGGTCGAGGCCGGCGGGAAGGGTGGTGGGGCTCAATGTGCTCGCTCCCCCATCAGACCGGCCGCGCCCTTGGCAAGCATCTCGGCGGCGAGTTCGCGACCGAGCGCCATTGCCTGGTCGTGCGTCTCGGGCACGGGACCGGTGGTGGACAGCTGCACCAGCGTCTGGCCGTCGGCCGTACCGACGACACCGCGCAGGCGCATTTCGTTGACAATCTGCCCGTCGGCCAACAGGTCGGCCAGTGCGCCCACAGGAGCACTGCAACCGGCCTCCAGGGCGGCGAGCAGGGACCGCTCGGCGGTCACGGCGGCCCGGGTGAACGGGTCGTCGAGCTGCGCGAGCGCGGCGATCAGGGCAGTGTCTTCGGCGGTGTTCCCCGCCCTGCACTCGATCGCCAGAGCCCCCTGGCCGGGGGCGGGCAAAACCGTGTCGACCGACAGGAAGTCGGTCACTTCGTCGATCCGGCCTATCCGGTGCAGTCCGGCCGCCGCGAGGACCACGGCGTCCAGCTCTCCGCTGCGGACGTATCCGATCCGGGTGTCGACGTTGCCCCGGATCGGGACCGTCTCTATGTCCAGGCCGTGACTGCGCGCGTACGCGTTCAGCTGCGCCATGCGGCGCGGCGCGCCGGTGCCGATACGGGCGCCGCGGGGCAGGTCGGCGAATTTCAGGGCGTCCCGCGCCACGATCACGTCCCGCGGGTCCTCGCGCTCGGGCACGGCGGCCAGCACCAGGCCCTCGGGCTGCGCGGTCGGCAGGTCCTTCAGGGAGTGCACCGCGAAGTCGACCTCGCCGCTCAGCAGCGCGTCGCGCAGCGCGGTCACGAACACACCCGTGCCGCCGATCTGGGCGAGGTGCTCGCGCGAGACATCACCGTAGGTCGTGATCTCCACGAGCTCCACGGGCCGTCCGGTCACCCGCCTCACCGCGTCGGCGACCAGCCCGGACTGGGCCATGGCCAGCTTGCTGCGCCTGGTACCGAGCCTCAGTGCCCCTTCTTCTCGGGGGGCGCGCCCCTTCGGCTCACGTGGCTCACTCATGCTCGCCCTCGGTTCTCGGCGGTGTTCACAGGGTTCTCGGGGGTCTCGGTGTGCTGGGTGTTCTCGTCGGCCCGGGAGACGGAGGCGACCGTCTCGGGATCCAGGTCGAACAGGGTGCGCAGCGCGTCCGCGTACCCGGCACCGCCGGGCTCGGCGGCCAGTTGCTTGACCCGTACGGTCGGCGCGTGCAGGAGCTTGTCGACGACGCGCCGCACGGTCTGTGTGATCTCCGCGCGGTGCTTGTCGTCCAGCCCCGGCAGCCGTCCCTCCAGGCGCGCGATCTCGTTCGCGACCACGTCGGCGGCCATGGAGCGCAGCGCGACCACGGTCGGGGTGATGTGCGCGGCACGCAGGGCCGCGCCGAACGCGGCGACCTCGTCGGAGACGATCCCCCGCACCTGGTCGACGTCGGAGGCCATGGGAGCGTCCGCGGAAGCCTCGGCGAGGGACTCGATGTCGACGAGCCGCGCGCCGGGCAGCCGGTGCACGGCGGCGTCCACGTCCCGCGGCATCGCCAGGTCCAGCAGCGACAGCACAGGCTCGGGCCGGGGAGCCGGCACGACCGCCTCGGGGCGCCGGCGCTCGGGGATCCGGCCGACGGTGGCCACGGTCGCGGCGAGCGCCGTGATGACCTCGGTCTCGGCCCCGGGGTCCAGTACCGCACCGCCGGCGGGCCGGGCGGCGCGCTCCACGGCGCCCTTGTCCACCCACGCCGCGTGCTGCTCCAGCTCGGCGGCGCCCATCCCGGCCACGGCCGCCTCGCCCAGCACCGAGAACCCGGCCGTGGCCTGCACGGCCGACAGGTCCAGCGGGCAGTCGTCGTCGCTGTCGGGGCCGAGGGGTGCGAGGCCGTCGCGTACGACGGCCGGAGCACTCGTACGCGGGGCATCGGCGTCGGCCCTGCGGCGGGGCCCGGCACCCGCGGGGCTCGGGAGCGAGGGGGCCAGGGGCCCCTCCACGCGTCCCTCCAGGGCCTTGGCGACCGCCTCGGCGGTCAGTACCAGGCCGGTCGCGCCGGTGCACGAGACCGCGACATCGGCACGTGTCAGCTCGTCCGGGACCGACTCCATCGGTACCGCACGGGCCGCCACGTCCGTGTCGTCCGCCTCGGTCAGGATCCGCGCGAGCCGCTCGGCGCGCTCCAGGGTGCGGTTGGCGATCACGATCTCGGCGACCCCGGCGCGCGCGAGGGTCGCGGCGGCCAGCGAGGACATGGAACCGGCGCCGATCACCAGGGCCCGCTTGCCCGCGGCCCAGGCACCGACCGGCACACCGGCCGCCAGCTGCTCCAGGCCGAAGGTCACCAGCGACTGCCCGGCACGGTCGATGCCCGTCTCGGAGTGGGCGCGCTTGCCGACCCGCAGCGACTGCTGGAACAGGTCGTTCAGCAGCCGTCCGGCCGTGTGCAGCTCCTGCGAGGTGGCCAGGGAGTCCTTGATCTGGCCGAGGATCTGACCCTCGCCCACGACCATCGAGTCCAGCCCGCAGGCCACCGAGAACAGATGGTGGACGGCCCGGTCCTCGTAGTGCACGTAGAGGTGGGGGGTCAGCTCGTCCAGGCCGACCCCGCTGTGCTGGGCGAGGAGGGTGGACAGCTCGGCGACGCCCGCGTGGAACTTGTCCACGTCGGCGTACAGCTCGATGCGGTTGCAGGTGGCGAGCACCGCGGCTTCGGCGGCCGGCTCGGCGGCGACCGTGTCCTGGAGCAGCTTGCTCTGGGTGTCCGCGGTCAGCGCGGCCCGCTCCAGGATGCTCACCGGAGCGCTGCGGTGGCTCAGTCCGACGACGAGAAGACTCATGCCGGCATCACGGCGGGGACGTCCCCGTCAGGCCCCTGGTCGGCGGAACCCTTGGTCGCGGCGGCGGCGGCCGGCAGGCCGTCGGTCATGGCCTCCATGGCTTCCTCGCCGGCCTTGCGCTGCTCGTGGAAGGCGAGGATCTGGAGCTCGATGGACAGGTCGACCTTGCGCACGTCCACGCCGTCCGGGACGGTCAGCACGGTCGGCGCGAAGTTCAGGATGGAGGTCACGCCCGCGGCCACGAGCCGGTCGCAGACCTGCTGGGCGGCGCCCGCGGGGGTGGCGATGACGCCGATGGAGACCCCGTTGTCCTGGATGATCTTCTCCAGGTCGTCGGTGTGCTGGACCGGGATGCCCGCGACGGGCTTTCCGGCCATCGCCGGGTCGGCGTCGATGAGCGCGGCGACCCGGAAGCCACGGGACGCGAACCCGCCGTAGTTGGCCAGCGCCGCACCGAGGTTACCGATACCGACGATCACAACCGGCCAGTCCTGGGTCAGGCCCAGCTCACGGGAGATCTGGTACACGAGATACTCGACGTCGTAGCCCACGCCCCGGGTGCCGTAGGAGCCGAGGTAGGAGAAGTCCTTGCGCAGCTTCGCGGAGTTGACGCCCGCGGCGGCGGCCAGCTCCTCGGAGGAGACCGTGGGCACCGAGCGCTCCGACAGCGCGGTCAGAGCTCGGAGGTACAGCGGAAGCCGGGCGACGGTGGCCTCGGGAATCCCTCGGCTGCGGGTCGCCGGTCGGTGAGTTCGGCCAGTTGCCACGGTGCTCCTGCGGGTAGCGCGGGGCTGCAGGCGGTCACACGTCCCCAGACCGCCCCGTCGAATGCAGGCTATGTCTTTGTGAACGCGTGCACAAAGATGGTGTCCGATTTGCCCGCCCAACGTGACCGGGGTCACGCGCCCCGGGCGCGCCGCTGGGGAACCGGCGCTCGGACCCAGCCGTTCCTTTTCTCCTGGGGGCAAAGCCGCCCACTCTCCTCGACAATCCACGCCCCCGAGACCAATCGCCGACGATCCTAAGCGACGCTCCGGCCCACTTGGACTGATCAGTCAGTTTCTGTCGCGTCGCTCAGCCGGTCGCGGTGAGCGCCTTGCGCAGGCGCTCCTCGTTCACGCGCCAGAACGTGTGCTGGGCGCCGTCCACCAGCACGACCGGGATCTGCTCCCAGTACCGGCGGTGCAGCTCCTCGTCCTCGGTGATGTCCTTCTGCTCCCAGGGGACCCCCAGTTCGCCGCAGACCTTCTCGACGACCACCTGCGCGTCGTCGCACAGATGACAGCCGGGCTTGCGGACGAGGGTGACGAGGCGGTCCTGAGGATCGCGGCGCTTGGTGCTGTTGCTCCGAAAGATGGGACTCATGTCGGCCATTTTCACTCCGGAAGACCCGGGCGCGAGCCCACGCCCCTAACGCCCGACCGCCGGTCACGGCCACGCCGCCACGCCGATCGGATCACTTCTTTAACGACACGGTCGCGGAGAGTTCACAGCCTTCCAACCTCACGACTCCGGAACCACCGAACAAACTGGCTATGCTCGCGTCATGGCCGCTCTCGGATGGCTCACTCCCCGTAGGCGCTCCGCCACGGCGCGGAGCGTGTTGGCAGGCGAGGCCTCGGCGGAGGCAGCGCGCAAGACCTCGCAGGACGCCGTCGTCCAGGACGTCTGCGAGGAACCGGAGTTCCCGGTCCTCGGCGACGAGAAGGCCGCGGCGTTCTTCGATCTGGACAACACCGTGATGCAGGGCGCCGCGCTGTTCCACTTCGGACGGGGCCTGTACAAGCGGAAGTTCTTCGAGACGCGCGACCTGGCGAAGTTCGCGTGGCAGCAGGCGTGGTTCCGGCTGGCCGGGGTGGAGGACCCCGAGCACATGCAGGACGCCCGCGACTCGGCGCTGTCGATCGTGAAGGGCCACCGCGTCTCCGAGCTGATGTCGATCGGCGAGGAGATCTACGACGAGTACATGGCCGAGCGAATCTGGCCCGGCACGCGCGCGCTGGCGCAGGCGCACCTGGACGCGGGCCAGAAGGTGTGGCTGGTCACAGCGGCACCGGTGGAGATCGCCACGGTGATCGCCCGCAGGCTGGGCCTGACCGGAGCCCTCGGCACGGTGGCGGAGTCCGTCGACGGCGTGTACACCGGCCGCCTGGTGGGCGAGCCCCTGCACGGCCCGGCGAAGGCGGAGGCGGTGCGCGCGCTGGCGACGGCGGAGGGCCTGGACCTGTCCCGCTGCGCCGCGTACAGCGACTCCCACAACGACATCCCGATGCTGTCGCTGGTGGGTCACCCCTACGCGATCAACCCGGACACCAAGCTCCGCAAGCACGCACGCGCCCAGGACTGGCGCCTGCGCGACTACCGCACGGCCCGCAAGGCCGCCAAGGTCGGCCTCCCGGCAGCGGCCGGCGTGGGCGCGGTGGCGGGCGGCACGGCAGCGGCCATCGCCCTGCACCGCCGCCGCCGCTGAAGCACCGGACAGGCCGCCGCCACCGGACCTCTTCACCGCCGGGACGCCGAACCGAGCGCCGGGCGGAGCGTCCGCGCACCCATCACGCTCCGTGACCAACAGCCGTCCGCCCTCGGCCGGACCATGACCGGACCATGGGCGGGCCACGGACGAACCACGGGCCGACCATGGGGACATCACCGGCGGACCACGAGCGGGCCACGAAAGAACCCCAGGGAACCCCAGGGAACGGCGGACGGACCGCGCGCGAACCGCGCCCAAGGCGCGCTCAGACCGATCGGACCACGGAAGACACCCGCATTCGCCGTGTTCTACCCCGCACCCCTCCCCACCACTCCCCTCGTGCGCACCCGGCCACAACACGCCCCGCAGCCAGACGGAAGACGAACCGATTCGATCAACAATCGATCATTGTGCGGTACTTGAATGGGCGTCAATCGGTTACAGAAGCGACGTAATCGATGATTTGAGCAACTGGGTGTAGCGCCGCCTGTACTAAGCGTTATTCTCCTCAGACGCAAACCGGTACCCCTCCGTCGCTACGACGGGTGAACGGTCCCGTACTGCACGTGATGGAAGCTCTGCCTCTGGGAGTCCCGTGTACCCACACGTCGGGGTTGACGCCTCGGGCCTGGCTACGCTGCGCGCGACGGTCCACGACCTGTTGCGCGGCTTCGTCCCCACCGCGTACGCCGTCCCCGCCTTCGCCGCCGCGCCCGTCGGCCCGTGCTACGCACTGGCCGACGGCAGCGCCGCGGTCGGCGGCAGACGGGGCCGTTCCGGTTCCGCGCCCACCGCACGCCGCCCCGCTGCGGACAGTGACAGCGCCCGCATGATGGATCTCGTGGAGCGCGCCCAGGCCGGCGAGGCCGAGGCCTTCGGGCGGCTGTACGACCAGTACAGCGACACCGTGTACCGCTACATCTACTACCGGGTGGGGGGCAAGGCGACCGCCGAGGACCTCACCAGTGAGACCTTTCTGCGCGCCCTGCGACGGATCGGCACCTTCACCTGGCAGGGACGCGACTTCGGCGCCTGGCTCGTCACCATCGCCCGCAACCTCGTCGCCGACCACTTCAAGTCCAGCCGCTTCCGGCTCGAGGTCACCACCGGCGAGATGCTCGACGCCAACGAGGTCGAGCGCTCGCCCGAGGACTCCGTCCTCGAATCCCTCTCCAACGCCGCCCTCCTCGATGCCGTACGACGGCTCAACCCCCAGCAGCAGGAGTGCGTGACACTCCGCTTCCTCCAGGGTCTCTCCGTCGCCGAGACCGCCCGGGTGATGGGCAAGAACGAGGGCGCGATCAAGACCCTCCAGTACCGGGCCGTGCGCACCCTCGCCCGGCTCCTGCCCGAAGACGCCCGCTGAGCCCCTGCGGACCACATCCCCTCCGAACCGGTCCGGCCGCCCCCGCCCCTCCCCCACCGTCCGACACCCTCCCCCCACCGTCCGGCACGTCCCCCACCGAGCCGTCCCCCACCTCGCCGCCGCTCCGTCGAGCCGCCGCCCGCACACCGGGCCGCCTCGCGACCGCGCCGCCCACCGCACCCGCCGTGCACGCAGCGCCACATACAACTCACCTTCCGTGTACGCGCGTTGAGTTCGTGGTCCGATCATCCGTCGTCCGTAACCCAAGTGCCGAGCCGCTCGTTGTGCGGGATACAGGCTCCCTGTGGTCACCCCTGGCCGCCTCCGATCACACGATCGTGTGTATGCGGCCAGGGCGTGCAACCCTCAGGACCCCCTGGGGAGTCGACCGTGATGACGAGAGGAGGTGCCGCCAGTGATCGCGAACGTATCGGCGCACCGGCGGGCGAACGCCTTCGCCCAGGCCCTGGAGGAGCAGTCCGACGACCGGGGCACGGCGGCCGGACAGCCCGACGGATCGGCCCCGGCTGCCGCGGAACGGACCGAGTGCGCCCGCCTGTTGGCCCTCGCGACCGACCTGGGCGAGCTGCCCAGGCCCGTGCTGGATCCCGAGGTCAAGGTCGTCCAGCGCGCGCGGCTGGTGGCCGCGATGGAGGCCATGCTGCAGGAGGGTGCGGAAGGCGAGGCCACGGATCCTTCCGTACCCGGGCAGCGCGGCCACCGGGCCCGGGGTGCTCACCGGGCCCGTCCCCTGGGGAAGTTGCGCCCGCGTACCCGGCTCACCAAGGGCCTTGCCGCGGGCGGGCTCAGCGTCGGTGTGGCGGCGGCCTCCTTCGGAGGAGTGGCCGCCGCGAGTTCCGACGCACTGCCCGGTGACTCCCTCTACGGCCTCAAACGTGGCATCGAGGACGTCAGACTCGGCATGGCCGACGGGGACGACGAACGCGGGCAGCTCTACCTGGACCAAGCCTCCGCCCGGCTGAACGAGGCCCGCCGGCTGATGGAACGCGACCGCGTCGGCCATCTCGACCACGAGTCCATCGGCGAGATCCGGCGCACCCTGTCCGGCGTCCAGCGCGACGCGTCCGAAGGACACCGCCTGCTGCACGAGGCCTACGAGCGGGACGGCTCCCTCGCCCCCATCCAGGCCCTCTCCGCCTTCTCCCAGTCCCACCGCACGGCCTGGGGCAGCCTGCGCGACCGGCTGCCGGTCCAGCTCGGTGACGTCAGCCGACAGGTCTCGTCGGTCTTCGACGCCATAGACCAGGAGGTCGCCCCGCTGCGGTCACTGTTGCCACAGGCCCCGTCCAAGGGCAGCACCGGCACGCACCGGGGCTCCGGTCCGACCCCCACCGGCC
The DNA here is from genome assembly GCF_040680495.1 of Streptomyces sp. NPDC052036. Taxonomy (NCBI): domain Bacteria; kingdom Bacillati; phylum Actinomycetota; class Actinomycetes; order Kitasatosporales; family Streptomycetaceae; genus Streptomyces; species Streptomyces sp. NPDC052036. Next base: position 219,793 of record NZ_JBFAWW010000009.1, read on the forward strand.
CCGCCGGCACGAGCGGCGCGGCCCCCAGCGCCCCTGGCCGCTCCGCCGACGGCACCCACACCGGCAGCGGCACACCCGAGCCGTCCGCGTCCCAGAGCGGCGATGACGGTCTGCTCGGCGGCAGCACGGGCGGCCTGCTGGACCCGCCGAAGAACTCGGCCAGCAGCTCACCGTCGTCGAGCAAGAGCCCGTCCACGGAACCGAACGTGACCCTGCCCCCGCTGCTCCCGGGCCTGTTGCCGGGCCTCGGCATCGAGAGCGAGGAGAACAAATAGGGCACACCGGGCCCGTACTACGACGACGGGGGCGCCCCCTGCGAGAGGAGCGCCCCCGTCGTCGTAGCGGACACCGGGGCGGGACGCGTCAGAAGAAGACCGACCTGCGCTGCACCAGCAGCTTGTACAGCGTGTGCTGGATCTGCTCCCTGACCTGGTCCGTCAGGTTGAACATCAGCATCGGATCCTCGGCGGCCTCCGGCGGATAGCCGTCGGTCCGGATCGGCTCGCCGAACTGGATCGTCCATTTCGTCGGCAGCGGGACCGCGCCCAGCGGCCCCAGCCACGGGAACGTCGGGGTGATCGGGAAGTACGGGAAGCCCAGCAGCCGGGCGAGGGTCTTCGCGTTGCCGATCATCGGGTAGATCTCCTCGGCCCCGACGATCGAGCACGGAATGATCGGCGCCCCCTGACGCAGCGCGGTGGACACGAACCCGCCCCGGCCGAAGCGCTGCAACTTGTAGCGGTCGCTGAAGGGCTTGCCGATGCCCTTGAACCCCTCCGGCATCACCCCGACCAGCTCGCCCTGCTCCAGCAGCCGTTCGGCGTCCTCGGCGCAGGCCAGGGTGTGACCGAGCTTGCGGGCCAGTTCGTTGACGACCGGGAGCACAAAGACCAAGTCGGCCGCGAGGAGCCGCAGATGCCGGCTCGCCGGGTGCTTGTCGTGCACGGCGACCTGCATCATCAGGCCGTCCAGCGGCAGTGTGCCGGAGTGGTTGGCGACGATCAGCGCCCCGCCCTTCGACGGGATGTTCTCGATGCCCTTGACCTCGACCCGGAAGTACTTCTCGTACACCGGCCGCAGCAGCGACATCAGGACCTGGTCCGTGAGCTGCTCGTCATAGCCGAAGTCGTCGACCTCGTACTCGCCTGTCAGCCGGCGCCGCAGAAAGGCCAGGCCCCCGGCGACACGCCGCTCCACGCCCCCGTCCCGGGGCCGGACCGGGGGCTCTTCCTCACGTGTCACAGGGGACTCGTCCTGGGGGCCCTGGGAATCCTGAGGATCCTGAGGCGTCTCGCTGCCGGGCAGCGGCTGCACCTCCCGGACCGCCGCAGGCTCGCCCTTGCGCCGGCTCCCCGCGCTCCGGCGCCGCTGCGGCCGCTGCGCGGCAGCCCCGCGGGACCGGTCGTCGTCGAACGGAATGACCTTGGCGTCCGCCATCGTTGATGCGCTCCTCAGTTGGCGCTCTGCGTCGGGGGGTGGCCACCGCCCAGGGCGGGCAGTGCGGCGATCCGGTCCACGGCCCCCGCGAGGGCCTCCGGCGGCAGCAGTCCGGGCCCGCGGCTGCGCGCGAAGTCCGCGAACGTCTCGGCGGTCGTGTACTTCGGCTCGTACCCGAGTGTCTCGCGCAACTGGTCCGTCGACACCACCCGGCCATGGGTCAGCAGCCGGATCTGCTCGGGCGAGAAGTCCGTCATGCCCAGGGTGCGCATCGCCGAGCCCACCCAGGTGACCGCGGGCAGCAGCAGGGGCACCGTGGGCCGGCCCAGCCGCCGCGCGCACTGCGACAGCAGCAGCACACCATCTCCGGCCACATTGAAGGTGCCGCTGTTGAGCGTGCCGCGCTGCGGCTCGTGCGAGCCGATCCGCAGCACCTCGACCACATCGTCCTCGTGCACGAACTGAAGCCGCGGGTCATAGCCGAGGACAGTGGGCAGCACCGGCAGCGAGAAGTACGAGGCGAGGGGCGTATCGGCGTTCGGGCCGAGGATGTTGGCGAAGCGCAGCACACAGACCGCCACATCCGGACGGCGCCGCGCGAAGCCCCGTACATACCCCTCGACCTCGACGGTGTCCTTGGCGAAGCCTCCGCTGGGCAGGGACTTGGGCGGGGTCGTCTCGGTGAAGACGGCCGGGTCGCGGGACGCCGAGCCGTAGACGTTGGTACTGGACTTCACCACGAGCCGTTTGACCGACGGAGACTTCTGGCAGGCACCGAGCAACTGCATGGTGCCGATGACATTCGTCTCCTTGACCGTGGCCCGGCTGCCGCTGCCCAGCGGGGTGCCGGTCACATCCATGTGGACGACCGTGTCGACGGCGTGCTCGGCGAGCACGCGGGCGATGGTGGGCTGGCGGATGTCGGCCCGGACGAAGTCGGCGCCGCCCAGATGGTGCTCGGGCGGGACCGCGTCCACCGCGACCACCCGTTCCACCTCCGGGTCACGCTGGATCCGCCGTACGAACCGGCCGCCGAGCCGGCGGGCCACCCCGGTCACGAGCACGACCTTGCCCAAGATCAGCGCCTTTCTTCCGTCCCGTCCAGTCATGGACGTAGCTCTGCCCTCAGCCTGCCGCGTTCCCCGTGTACGGCCAACTTAGCGGGTCGACGTTGCGCTGTGATGACCGCCTGATGCACGAAGTGACGACACCCCCGTACGTACGACCAGACCCAGCCATTCGGCCCCCGGGTCTTCGCACAGCGACTTCCCCGACAAGCGGCCCGAAAAAGGCAAAGGCCCCCCACCACGGGTGGGGGGCCACGCGCATGCACGCACAGCGGTAAGGGAGACCCTCGCGGGGCCGCGCCTTACTTCTTGTTGCGACGCTGAACGCGAGTGCGCTTGAGCAGCTTGCGGTGCTTCTTCTTCGCCATCCGCTTGCGCCGCTTCTTGATAACAGAGCCCACGACTACCCTCGCTCACTTCTCATCACTCGGTGCTGGGCGCCATGGGCCCACACGACCTACGAGGGGCTAGCCTACCCGCCCGAGCGCTGAGGTCGTAATCGAGGTGACCCGGCAGGCCCCAACCGGACCCCGCCGGGCCGCCGTCAGGCCGTCTCCACCCCCACATAGCTCTCGCGGAGGTACTCGTGAACCGCTTGCTCCGGCACCCGGAAGGACCTCCCCACCCGGATCGCCGGCAGATGACCGCTGTGCACCAGCCGGTACACGGTCATCTTCGACACGCGCATCACCGAGGCGACTTCCGCCACGGTCAGGAACTGAACCTCGTTCAGAGGCCTCTCGCCAGCTGCAGCCATGACACACCTGAACCTTCCGCACTCGACGGCCACCGGCTTCCCCTTCCGGTGACTCTTCGTCGTTGCGTGCTCACTCCCCAGACTAGGTGCGGGTGATGCAAGTGGGGAAGAGGGGATGCCATCCGCGGCCTACTGTGACAGACACGCTCGATTGAGTACATAGCGAGTAAGCGGCCGGTAGTAATCAGACCGCACAGCGTCATCAAGTGGAACGACGACGGACACCCGCCCCTCCGCCTCCCCGACGAAGAGCGCCGGATCGTCCGTGTCGGCCAGCCCGATCGCCTCGAACCCCAGCTGACCTGCCCCGCAGACCCAGCCGTGATCGCCGATCACCAGGTCCGGCAGCGGTCCGCCGGCGTCCGCCGCGGCAGCCAGCGCGGTACGAACCGGCAGCGGCGAGTGCGTGTGTGCGCCGGGCTCACAACCCGCCCGTCCGCGATCCGGTCTCCGTACGAGAGCGACGCCCTGTACGTAATCAAGGTTGTACGTACGTAGACCGAACCGGGTCAATATGTCGACACAGCGACCCTGCGCCGGTGTGAGGACAGCACATCCCGCCGCCGACAGGGCATGGGCGAGAGCGGCGTAGAAGCCCACCAGTCGGTGCGGATGACCGGTGCCCAGCAGAACCGTCTCCCCGCGCCGCGCGGCGTCACCGACCCGCTCGGCGAAGGCCTCCAGAGCCTCCAGGGTGCGCTCCGGGTCAATCACATCATGGCCGGAGGTATGACGAGGATCGGCCGAAACCCCGCACTTGTCCGCCATCAATTCGATCAGGTCTCTGGCCCCCCATGTCCATTCGGGATCGAGTCCGATCAGTACACGGGGGTCACGAGCGGCGAAAAGCCGATAGCTGCGCAGGCTGTCCTCCCGCGCCGTGGCCACGGGTCCGGCCAGCCCGGCGGCCAGCAGATGCGCACGCAGCGCTCCGGTGCTCAACACTCCAGCGATGCTGGCCCAACCGCACGCCCCGCATGACCGGAATGCGGGAAACACCCCACAGTCGGCCTAATCGTGCAACCCTGCCCGCGGGAAGCCGCACGTTCGCCGCGGCCCGCTACGGCAGCAGGCCCCGCAGCGGATACACCGCCTTCCGCGTCGCGAGCACCGCCTGGTCCAGCCGGTCCGCCGGGTCGTACCCCGCGTCCCAGTCCGCGTACCCCACCGGCCACCGCCCATCCGTCATCCGCATCGGCGCCAACTGCCGGGTCCGGGCGAAGACTTCGTTGCGCCAGCTCTCCGGGATCACGGTCTCCGGCTCGATCGGCCGCCCCGCCGCGATGGCAACCAGATGCGTCCATGAACGCGGTACGACCTCCACGACCGCGTACCCGCCCCCGCCCAGCGCGACCCAGCGCCCCTCCGCGTACTCGTGCGCCAGGTCGTGGCACGCCAGCTGCACCGCTCGCTGGGCGTCCAGCGACACCGCCAGGTGCGCGAGCGGGTCCTCGAAATGGGTGTCCGCGCCGTGCTGGGTGACCAGCACCTGCGGCCGGAAGCCGGCGATCAGCTCCGGAACGACCGAATGGAAGGCTCGCACCCACCCCGTGTCCCCCGTCCCGGCCGGCAGCGCCACATTGACCGCGCTGCCCTCGGCGCCTTCGGCACCCGTCTCCTGGGGCCACCCCGTCTGCGGGAAGAGAGTCCGCGGATGCTCGTGCAGCGAGACGGTGAGAACCCGGGGGTCCTCCCAGAACGCGGCCTGCACCCCGTCCCCGTGGTGCACGTCCACATCCACGTACGCGACCCGCTCGGCACCCAGCTCCAGCAGACGGGCGACGGCGAGGGCGGCGTCGTTGTAGATACAGAACCCGGAGGCACCGCCCGGCATCGCATGGTGCAGCCCCCCGGCGAAGTTCACGGCGTGCAGGACGTCCCCGCGCCACACGGCCTCGGCCGCGCCGACCGACTGCCCGGCGATCAGGGCGGACACCTCGTGCATCCCGGCGAAGGCAGGGTCGTCCACGGTCCCGAGCCCGTACGACCCGTCGGCCGACCGCGGATCCGCGGACGCGGCCTTCACCGCCTCGATGTAGTCCTCCCGGTGCACCAGCCTGAGCGTCGAGTCACCCGCGGGCTTCGCGCCCACCACCTCGATGTCCTTCTCCAGCCCGAAGGCGTCGACCAGCTTCCTGGTCAGCGCCAGCCGGACCGGATCCATCGGATGGTCCGGGCCGAAGTCATAGCCCGTTACTGCCTCGTCCCACATCAGCTGTGCGCGGCCGCTCATGCCCGCCACCGTATCGGTCCCCAGCCGACGCGAACGAACGGGCGTACACCAGCGTCACCAGGACCAACACCATCGGAACCAGCATCGCGCCCCGGTAGCTCCAGGCGTCGCCGAGCGCGCCCACCAAGGGCGAACCGATCAGAAATCCCACATAGTTGAAGATGTTGAGGCGCGCGACCGCCGCGTCCGAGGCCGCGGGAAACAGCCGCCCGGCCGCCGCGAACGTCTGGGGCACGAGCACACACAGCCCCAGGCCCAGCAGAGTGAATCCCATCATCCCCACCCAGGGACCGGGCGCTCCGGCCACCACCGCGAACCCGAGGGCCGCCACCAGCGCACCGGCCCGTACGACCGCCGCGGCCCCGAACCGCCGCACCCCGAAATCCCCGATCGACCGCCCGAGCAGCGTGGTGACCATATAGACGTTGTACGGGACGGTCGCCAACTGCTCCGAGCTGCCGAGGGTGTCCTGCAGATACTTGGCGCTCCAGTTGGAGACGGTCGAGTCCCCGATGTACGCGAAGGTCATCACCAGACACAACGGCAGCAGCAGCCGGAAGACGACACTGCCGGTGCCGGTCTCGGCCTGCTTCTCCGGTGCGGTCGGCCCCTCGCCGTCGACGTACCAGCGGCTCCCCACCAGGGTGGCCGGCAGCAGCACCGCCACGACGGGCAGATACGACACCCACAGCGCGAGATGCCAGTGCGCGCCCGCCCAGGCCAGCGAGGCGCCGAGGATCCCCCCGAGGCTGAACGTGGCATGGAAACCGAGCATGATGCTGCGCCCGTAGGCCCGTTGAAGACTCACCCCGAGCATGTTCATGGAGGAGTCGAGGGCCCCCACCGTCAGCCCGAACGCGCCCAGCGCGACCGCCAGCTCGGCCAGCCGGTCCCCGGACCCGACGCCGAGGAGAGCCAGCAGCACCACGGGCTGCGACCCGCGCAACAGCCGACTGGGCCGGACGCGCTTGACGAGCTGTTCGGTGGTGACACTGCCGACGCCCGCGAGGATCGGTACCGCGGCGAGGAAGGCGGGCAGCAGCGCGTCGGAGATGCCGTAGCGGTCCTGGATGGCCGGGATCCGGGTCACCAGCAGCGCGAAGGTGACACCCTGGGCGAAGAAGCTGAACGCCAGAGAGGCCCTACCGCGCCGCAGCACATCTGTCATGGCGGCGAGCGTAGGGCCCCTGGTTACCGCTGGATAGATCCAGTCGAAGCTGATTTCTGTTCAGCTTTGCCGTTCAGCCACGGGGGTTGAGCCTCACCGGGCGAGGGCCGGCGCGGGGGCCGCCGTCCGGGTCTCACCCGCCCTGCCCTCCGGAGCGAACGTCCGGGCGCCGGCCTTCACTTCGGCGGTGAGCATGCCCGCCATGGGACCGGCGGCGAGGGCACCGCTGACGAGGAAGCCCAGGACCATCGCGGCGACGAGGATGACGCTCCCGAGCCAGACCATCGTGTCCACCGGCAGCGTGTAAGCGCCCACGACCCGCACGACGCACTCGCCGAGCAGCACCACACCCCACACGACGGAGAAGACCCGCTCGGCCCGCCGGAAGGCCGGCGACCCGCTCCGCAGCCGCTCCCACGCGGCCTCCTTATCCGCGTCGCCCTTCACGAGCCAGGGCTTCATACCGGCCGTCATCATCGGCTTGCCGAGCGCCACGGAGACCAGGATCCCGATCCCGATCGCGCTGCTGGCCCCGCTGTCCTTGGCGAGCATCAGCCGCGGGTCACCGGAGACGAAGCTGAGCAACAGCCCGACCACGTTCACGAACAGGATGAGAGCCGCGAGGGCGTTGACCCTCCGCTCCCGGACCACGCTCCAGGCGACCCGCACGGCGGACACGACGCTGCTGAGCCCGAGAGCCATGAGGGTGCTCGTCCCGAGTCCGTCCTTGAAGAGGTAGTAGGACCCGACCGGTACCGCCACGTCCATGATCAGCGGCGCGAAGGTGTTCTTCCTGCTCTGGCACTGGGGAACCGTGTTCGTCGTCATGCCCTTAGCTTCGCGGAAGGCAAGGGGGTGCCAGTAGAAACGATCGTCCGGAGCTCTGCATGACAATTGTCAGTGCTGGTCCGGTGGCCGGGGTCATGACCTCGGACGAACCAGCAGGTCAGGCAACTCGTCCATGTGGGCGAAAAGTTGCGTGGCGCCTATGAGCCGGGCGGCGGGCGTCATGGCGGTGAACCCGAGGACGTCCATGCCCGCGGCCACCGCGGCCTGCACACCGAGGGGACTGTCCTCCACGACCACGCACCGCTCGGGGACGGTACCCATCCGCTCGGCCGCGTACAGGAAGAGGTCGGGGGCCGGCTTCCCGCGCCCCACGTCCTGCGAGCTGAAGATCCGGGCGTCGTCGAACCATCGGTCGAGCCCGGTCGTGCGATGCCCCACCCGGATCCGCTCATGGCTTCCGGACGACGCCACGCAGTACGGGACCCCGTCCGCGCTCAGCTTCTCCAGGACGTCCATGGCTCCGGTCACGGGCTTCAACTCCCGAGTGAACGCGGCGAAGACACGGGCGTGGAAGACGTCGTCGAAGTCGTCCGGCAGTCGCTGTCCCGTCCGCTCGTGCACGAGGTCGTGGATGCGGTGCATCGCCGAGCCCATGTAGTCCCGGATGGAGTCCTCGTACGTGGTCGGGTGGCCCAACTCGGTGAGATAGGCGGCCAGGAGCCGGTTGGAGATGGGCTCGCTGTCGACGAGTACGCCGTCGTTGTCGAAGATGACGAGGTCATAGCGCATGACTCGACCCTAAACGCAGAAAGCCCCCGTGCCGAATGGCACGAGGGCTTTCTCAAAATTTGTTCGGCGGCGTCCTACTCTCCCACAGGGTCCCCCCTGCAGTACCATCGGCGCTGTAAGGCTTAGCTTCCGGGTTCGAAATGTAACCGGGCGT